>JBJTCN010000069.1:0-48749 GCA_046091905.1 Candidatus Nanopelagicaceae bacterium | reverse complement strand
TGCAAGACCATCATCAAGACCGGCAAGTACTCGAGAATTTTCTTTAAATGTCGGCAGCTTCTTTGGTCCACGTGTTGGTGCCGGCGGATTTCCATTGCGTGCACCATCAACTAAATCTTTGGTCTTCTGTGGAGTCATGTTGTCGTAGAACTCCCAGTTAGCCATAACTACTGGCGCATAATCGCAAGCCGCGTTGCATTCAATTCGTTCTAATGAAACTTTTCCATCTGCAGTTACTTCATGATTTCCGATGCCCAGATGTTCTGAAACGCTCTCCCAAATTGCATCTCCGCCCATAACTGCGCATAAAGTATTAATGCAAACACCTACGTGGTATTCGCCGGCTGGGTGCGTTAAATACTGGGTATAAAAGGTAGAAACCGCTGTTACTTCGGCAGTTTCGATCTCTAACTTCTGAGAAATAAGTTCGATGCCTTCATTGGTTACGCATCCAGCTTTGGATTGCACAAAATGAAGCAGAGGCATGATGGCAGAACGTTTACGTGGATAACGAGAAATAATCGCATCCATCACTGCTAAATCGTCAGCGGTAAACATTAACGATCAACACCTCCCATAACTGGATCGATTGAAGCTACTGCACCAATGATGTCCGCGACCATTGAACCTTCGCACATTGCGGCAGTTGATTGCAGATTGTTAAATGAAGGTTCGCGGAAATGCACTCGATATGGACGAGTGCCACCATCAGAAACAACATATGCACCAAGTTCGCCACGTGGTGATTCCACTGCGGCATAAGCCTGGCCAGCCGGTACTCGGAAACCTTCAGTTACTAATTTAAAGTGATGAATTAAGGATTCCATTGAGGTGCCCATAATTTCGCGAATATGGTTAAGTGAATTACCCATGCCATCTGCACCAACTGCAAGTTGTGCTGGCCAAGCAATTTTCTTATCTGCCACCATTACTGGTGCGCCATCAAGTTTGTCTAACTTATCGCAAGCTTGCTCGATGATGCGTAGTGATTGTTCTAATTCATTAACTCGAACTAAGAAACGGCCATAAACATCGGCAGTATCTGCAGTAACTACATCGAAATCATAACTTTCATAACCGCAATAAGGTTGAGTCTTTCGAAGATCCCAAGGCAATCCGGCAGAGCGAAGAATTGGTCCTGTAATTCCAAGAGTTGTACAGCCTGCTAAATCTAAGTACCCAATACCTTCGGTGCGCTTCATCCAGATTGTGTTTCCAACCAGTAAATCTGAATTATCTTTTAGATTAACTCGTAAATCTTTAACTAAGTCGCGAACATATTGCACAGTACCAACAGGTAGATCTTGCTGAACTCCACCTGGGCGGATGTATGCCATGTTCATGCGCAGACCAGTAATCTTTTCAAAGGCAGAAAGCACCTTTTCGCGTTCGCGGAAGGCATTAAACATTGGGGCCATTGCGCCAAGTTCAAGCGCTCCAGTGCCCAGCGCCACCATGTGTGATGAGATTCGATTTAACTCCATCATCATTACGCGAATTACTGATGCGCGTTCCGGAATTTGATCTGTAATGTTTAAAAGCTTTTCTACACCTAAGCAATAAGCTGTTTCATTAAATAGTGGCGACAAGTAATCCATACGGGTTACGAAAGTAGTTGCCTGAGTCCAAGTACGGAACTCAGCATTCTTTTCAATACCTGTATGAAGATAACCAATACCGCAGCGAATCTCTGTAACTGTTTCGCCTTCTAGTTCAAGAACCAGACGAAGCACGCCATGTGTTGATGGGTGCTGTGGTCCCATATTTACGACAATTTTTTCGTCTTTTTGAGAACCAATTTCAGAGACCAAATCGTTCCAATCTCCACCGGTAACTGAATAGATAGTTCCTTCGGTGGTTTCGCGTGACGATGCGTACGGATCAAAAGTTGTCACTTGTATGACCTCCGGTTATCCGGCGCTGGTTGTGACGCACCTTTGTACTCAACATTAATTCCATTGAGTGCATAATCTTTTCGCTGTGGATGTCCCTGCCAATCATCTGGCATCAAGATTCTAGTAAGCGCAGGATGTCCATCGAAAATAATCCCGAACATGTCAAAAGTTTCGCGTTCGTGCCAATTATTTCCGGCCCATACCTCTATAAGTGAAGGAATGTGTGGATCAGAATCTGGACAAGCAACTTCTAAACGAATGCGACGATTATTGGTGATTGATAAAAGTGGATAAACCGCATGAAGTTCGCGACCGGACTCATTTGGATAGTGCACGCCATTTACGCCCATGCACATTTCAAATAACAACTTATCGCGTAACACATATGCAACTTCTACTAACTTTTCGCACTTTACATGCAGAGTTAATTCGCCGCGATCAACCACCACTCTTTCAATTGCATCTACAAACTCAGGATATGCGCGCTCTAAATCATCAGCTACATCATCAAAGTAACTTCCATATGGGCGCTCGGTTGATCCAGGATTTATTTGGATCCGCTCTAAACCGCTATATCCAGAGGTATCGCCAGTGCCAGAAACGCCAAACATTCCCTTATTGGTCATGCTAGAAGTCCCTTCTGCGCATGAGTTGGAATCGCGGCCATTGCTGCTGCTTCTACTTCTCTAATTACTTGCTCGCGATTTACACCGAGCTTGCCTTCAGAAATCTTTTCGTGCAACTTCAAAATTGCATCTAGCAACATCTCTGGGCGAGGTGGGCAACCAGGTAGATAAATATCCACCGGAACTACGTGATCAACGCCTTGCACGATTGCGTAATTATTAAACATGCCGCCAGAAGATGCGCACGCGCCCATTGCAATGACCCATTTTGGATTTGGCATTTGATCGTAAATTTGGCGAAGCACTGGAGCCATCTTGTTTGAAAGACGTCCGGCCACAATCATTAAATCAGCCTGACGAGGAGTTGCTGAGAAACGCTCCATGCCAAAACGTGAAATGTCATATTTTGCAGCGGAGCCAACTGCCATCATTTCAATTGCACAACAGGCAAGTCCGAAAGTTGCAGGCCAGACTGAGGACTTGCGCATGTAATCTGCAAGATTTTCAACAGTTGTTAGTAAAAAGCCTGAAGGTAATTTTTCTTCTAAGCCCACCTTTTAATCCCATTCCAATCCACCGCGGCGCCACACATATGCATATGCAACAAAGACGGTTCCGATGAAGAGAATCATTTCCACGAGACCAAATAAACCTAATTGATCAAAGGTGACCGCCCATGGATACAAGAAGACAATTTCAATATCGAAGATGATGAAGAGCATCGCGGTTAAGAAGTACTTAACCGGGAAGCGCCCGCCCTCTGCAGCATGTGGCGATGGTTCGATACCGCACTCATATGGATCTAACTTTGCGCGGTTATATCTTTTAGGCCCGGTGATGGCAGCGATAGCTACTGAGAATGCTGCGAAGCCGAGACCGATGGCACCTATGACCAAAATTGGTACGTATGGATTCACGCTGTAATCCTAAGCGTGAGCGCGAAATACGAGAAACTAAAATGGGGCGCTGGCGCTGTGAACTGAAACAATCCCAAAGGTGAGGTTGCTCCAGGCGGCGCTCTGCCAACCGGCAGCCTCAATTCGGGCTGCGAGCGCGCTCTGATCTGGCCAGGCGCGGATGGATTCGGCTAAATATACGTAGGCATCTGGATTAGAGCTGCTCCACTTGGCGATCGTTGGCAGCGCTTTCATCAAGTAATTCATATAGAGGCTACGAAATGGCCTCCAAGTTGGCTGGCTAAATTCGCAGACTACCAATCTGCCACCAGGTTTGGTAACACGAAGCATCTCTTTCAAAGCCTTTTCAAAATCAACTGTATTTCTAAGTCCAAACGAAATGGTTACCACATCAAATTGCTGATCCTTAAATGGAAGATTTAACGCATCTGCTTTGGTAAATGGCAGATGTGGATGGCGCTTACGCCCTGCCTCTAGCATCCCTTCTGAAAAATCCGCCGGAATAACTTTGGCACCTGCTTGCGCAAGCGGTACCGATGAAGAACCTGTACCTGCAGCTAAATCTAAAATTTCCATTCCAGGTTTTGGCGCGATTATTGCAGTTGTTTTCTTACGCCAAAATTTTGTCTGACCCAAACTTAATAAATCATTTACCAAGTCGTAGCGTTTTGCAACGCCATCAAACATGGCAGCGACTTCATCCGGATTCTTATCCATATTTGCGCGTGACATGCCCCGTATTCTGCCCTATTCGGCAATAGATATACACTTTGAAAATGTCTTCGATCTCTCTAACCAATGCGGTGCTCCCTCGCAGTAGCGCAGGCACCGCGCTACCAACAGTTTGGAAGGTCGTTGGCCGTACACGTTAATACCGCCCGATTAGGTGCACATCTTCCATTATTAGATCTGTTACCTGATCAAAACCCGCTTGCCTGGGTGCGAAATGGTGAAGGTTTAGTTGGTTGGGGCATTTATGCATCCATCAAAGTTAAGGGCGCAAATCGTTTTGAAGATGCCAGAAAATGGTGGCATCAACAATTAGATACTTTTAATATTAATAACGAAGTACACGGACCAGGTACCGGTCCAGTTCTTTTTACCTCATTCTCTTTTAATGAAAACGAAGAGAGTGAATTAGTAATTCCTAAAGTATTAGTCGGCAAGAGAAATCAATCTACTTGGATTACTTGGATTGGAAATGAAGCGCAACCAAAATTAATAGAACGGGCAAGTGCTAATTTGCTACCCAAGATCAATTGGCGCGAAAGCGACGTTGAGTCATGGAAAGAGAAAGTTCGTACTGCTGTTACTGAGATTCAAGAAGATTCGCTAGATAAAGTAGTACTAGCACGTGAAATTATTGCTGATGCTGATGCGGAAATTGATCCACGAGCTGTGCTTCGTAATCTAGCCAAGGAATATCCAGGGACATGGGTCTACGCAAATAGTGGTTTGGTTGGCGCCACCCCAGAACTACTAATTAGGTTAAACAATTCGATGGTGGTTTCTCGAGTATTAGCAGGAACTATTAGCAAAACTGGTGATGACGAAAAAGATTTAGCGCTGGCAGCCTCGCTTGCGCGCTCATCTAAAGATCTAGAAGAGCACGAATATGCAGTCCGTTCAGTGGCAGATGCGCTAGCTCCTTTTTGCTCCTCAACTAACGTGCCCGATGCGCCATTCGTACTGCACTTATCAAATGTCATGCATCTAGCAACTGATGTCACAGGAGCTATAAAGGAGGGACATAAAGTCACAGATATCTTTACTATTCTCGCCAAACTTCATCCCTCTGCCGCAGTTTGCGGAACTCCAACTGCGATTGCTTCGCAGTTAATAAAGAGAATCGAAGGCATCAATCGCCGACGTTATGCCGGACCGATTGGCTGGGTTGATGCCAAAGGTGAAGGCGAACAAGGAATTGCACTTCGATGTGGTTTTATCGTTGGCAATGAGGTCCATGCATATGCCGGTTGTGGCATTGTGGCTGGTTCAGATGCTGCGCGTGAAGTCGCAGAGAGCAAGGCTAAATTCTTACCGATAATTAACGCGCTTAGCTAAATCTTTTATTAGCTCCGCGTTTGCTTGTCGATTTGGCATCTGCAAAATAGCAATTTCAAATTTACTTGGCGGACTCATAAATTGCTTTAAGGATTTTAAGTTATCAATTTCAGTTACTGGAATCTTAAATGCATTTGCAATTTCAAATAGATCTTGTCCGTGAGGTGTTCCAAAGATCTTTTCGAAACCTTTCACGCCTGCCTGCGGCAGAGTTGAAAAGATGCCACCACCATCATTGTTAATTACGAGTAATTTCAATTTAACATCTTCTTGATTAACTAGCGCAGTTAAGTCATGTAAAAATGCCAAATCTCCTACAACGGCATAGGTGCATTCACGCTTTGAAGCAATACCTATTGCAGTGGATAAATTCCCGTCAATGCCGGCTAAACCGCGGTTGGCGAAGACCTCTACTCCATCACGCGGTGCCGCAAAACTCTCAAAATCTCTAATCGGACGCGACGATGAGATGTATAGAGATGAGCCAGTGGGCAAATTAGCGGCAATACATTGCGCAACTGCTGGCTCACTCCAACCATCTATTTCAATTAAATCACTTTGAATACTCCACTGCTCCGCACTGCCAGCAATGGTTGGAATATCAGAGAAAATTTTGGTGGCGCTTCTCTTTGGATCAATCCTGGATGCGCGCGGATCAATTACAAATACCGCTTTAGCCTTTGCAATCAGAGCATTTGTACTTCTCGAAAGTGTGGTTCGACCAACTACTACCGCCCAATCAATCTCTAATTGCGAGCTGAACAATGGAGCATGCGCAAGTGCAGATGGATAAGCAAGTGGGTTCTCTGCAATTACTGGCACTCCTAGCGCTTCAGTAAATTCAGAAACCTCTACTCCATCATGGCCAACAATTACTATTCCTTTGCCAGTTGGTACTTCAAAGAGTTCAGTAGTGAGATCCGCATCGATTAGCTCTTTCTCTTTCAATTCACTCAGCCAATTACTGGAATCATCAGAAAGCAGCGGTTCATCAAACTCTAAATTTATATGCGTTGGACCTTCGGCGTGCAGTTGATAAGCATCTCCATTAAAAAATCTCCCGCAATTAAAGAGATTGATCTGATTTGTAGTCTGGTTAGCACCAGTGCCACGCAAGCGCGCTGGTCTATCTGCACTTAATACGATTAATGGTAGATCTGAATGAAAAGCTTCCAAAAATGCTGGATAGTAATTTGCAACTGCCGTACCGCTGGTGCAGACCACTACTGCTGGATGACTAGTGGCTTTGGTGATTCCTAACGCAAAGAATGCAGCGGTGCGTTCATCAATACGAATATGTAAATCAATTAGACCGCGTGAATCAGCCTCATAAAGTGCAATTGATAATGGTGCATTTCTTGAGCCAGGGCTTAAGACAAAATCGGTAATGCCATGCTCAATAAAGTCACGGACTACTTTGCGCGCTAATTCCGTGCTTGCCATACTTCAAAACTATCGCGAATGCGCTGCTGCCACCAAGTGATGCGCTCTGGAGCAGCTTGGAAATTGAGCATGCCTCTTGGGTTTACCGTGGCTACTTTTATACGGCCATCAACAATCGGAAGTTCTGCCACATCATTAGTCAGCAATTTTCCAGTTCCGAGACCACAGGCGTAATTTAATTCTGGCAAGGAGGCTGCAAGTTTTAAACCATGTGAAATTCCAACTGCAGATTCCAAAGCACTCGATACCACCGCCGGCAATTTATGATGTGCCGCAATTTTTAAAGCGCGATTGATTCCACCTAAAGGAGAGACTTTTAACATCAAGATATCGACTGCGCCATTTAGATCAATCGCAAAAGGATCTTTAGCTTTGCGAATTACTTCATCGCCAACTACTGGAATTGGAAGTTTAAGTTGGCGTAATTCTTCTAAAGTAGCTACCGGCTGTTCAATGTATTCTAAATTCTCAATACCAACTCGTTCAATAATTTGCGCGACCGCAGCTTCAGCTTCCCGCACACTCCAACCACCATTTACATCAAGTCTGACTTTAAAATTTGGATTAACTGCGAGCGCATTTTCAATTCTATTTAGATCAGCGGTTAAATCTTCACCGATCTTGATTTTTACAACTTTAGCGCCGGGATACCAGCTTAAAATTTTCGCTACATCCAATTTTGAATCAACCGCTGGCAAAGTGGCATTGATTTCGATCTCACTTCGTAACTGCTTTGGTAATTCACCAAATGCTGCTTCAATTCCTGCGGCTAACCAATAAGCCGCCTCTTCCTTTTCATACTCAAGAAAAGGCGAGAACTCTCCCCAACCATTAGGACCTTCAAATAGCGCTACTTCCCGTTTAGTTACCGAACGGAAATTAGTGCGCGTTGGTAAAGAGAGAACTTGCAGCGTGGCAAGTATTTCTTTAAGCATTATGGACGCTTTGGATACTTTCCAAAATCAGGTTTGCGCTTCTCTTTGTATGCATCGCGCCCTTCCTGACCCTCTTCAGTCATGTAAAAGAGCAACGTGGCATCTCCTGCCAATTGTTGAACTCCAGCTAATCCATCATCTGCTGCGTTCAAACCAGCTTTTAATAAGCGCAGCGCAAGTGGTGAATTTAAAAGCATTTCACGCGCCCATTGCACCGTCTCAGCTTCAAGTTCTTTTAACGGAACCACAGTATTTACCAGACCCATATCGAGCGCTTCTTTTGCATCGTAAGATCTAGTTAAGAACCAAATTTCGCGCGCTTTCTTCTGACCAACATGGCGCGCAAGTAAACCTGCGCCATATCCACCATCAAATGAACCCACCATTGGTCCAGTCTGACCAAACATGGCATTCTCAGCTGCAATCGTTAAATCGCAGACCACATGTAGAACATGTCCGCCACCAATTGCCCAACCTGCCACCATTGCAATAACCGGCTTTGGCATTCTGCGAATTTGAATCTGTAAATCTAAAACATTTAAGCGGCCAATTCCTTTTGACCCGACTGAATCATCACCAATATATCCATCATCACCGCGAACGCTGATATCACCGCCAGAGCAGAATGCTTCATCACCTGCGCCGGTAAAAATAACTACGCCCACTTTCTCATCATCTCGAGCTAAATCAAATGCCTCTTTTAATTCAATAATTGTCTGAGGGCGAAATGCATTTCGAACCTGAGGGCGATTAATCGTGATTTTTGCGATGCCCTCTGCAGTTTCGTAGACAATATCTTCGAATTTTCCGCTGGTGACCCACTTAGGGATTTCACGGCTCGGGAACTCACGCTTGATTGGCTTGCTCATGCGCCTTAGCCTAGGGGGGTCATGGAAAACAAAGCAAAGTCGGGCCTATTTAAATACCAGCATTCGTGGTCCACTGCACAGACACTGGAAAATTTAATCGAAGCGTTGCGCGGAGGTTGGGATATTTCCATTACTACCAGCGGTTCAACTGGCGCTCCAAAAGAAATTCTAATACCCGCCAGTGCCATGGTTTTTAACGCGCGAAATTCCAACACTTATTTAGGTGCAAAACCAGGTGATCGTTGGTCTTTGCTTTTATCTCCCGAACATACCGCTGGGCTAAATGTTTTAGTTAGATCAATCGAACTTGGCACCACTCCGGTAACTGAAAATGAGCGCGCAGAATTTACTGCGATTGTTCCAACTCAATTATTTAGAGCGTTAAATGGCGATACTCAATTATTAAAACACTTACAAGATTGCCAGGCGGTCTTAGTTGGAGGCGCTGCTGCCGATGAGAAATTATTGGAACTTGCTAAAGCACAACAAATAAATTGTGTTACTACTTACGGAATGACCGAAACCTCTGGCGGCTGTGTTTATAACGGCGAACCACTTCCAGGAGTTGAGCTTCGAATCAATGAAACTATCGAGATCAAAGGACCTATGTTGGCGCGAGTGCCACTTAAAGATGACTTTTTTGTTACAAGTGATTTAGGGAAGATAGAAGCTGGCAAATTAATTGTGCTCGGTCGCGCCGATGATGTGATTAATAGTGGTGGCAAGAAAGTTTCACTTAGTAAAGTGGAAAGCGCTTTAGGCGAAGCTTTTGCCGCCTTCGGTACCGAAAGTAGCGAATGGGGCGCATCATTAAATATTGCCACGACCAACAATATGAGTGATGAAGAGATTCAGTTGGTACTCTCAGTTAAGTTTGGAGTTAAAGCGCTAAAAATCTATCGTGTGAATGAACTTCCGAAAACCGCGCTTGAGAAGATAGATCGACAAGCGCTAATTAATAAATTGGTAAGTTATCCAAGTGAATAAGTGGATTTTAGGTGCACGCCCACGCACTCTTCCGGCCGCAATTGCGCCAGTAGTAGTTGCAGTTGCCATTGCCTATCCAACAATTGATTTATTAAATGCATGGTTAGCGCTGGAAGTGGGCTTATCACTTCAGATTGCAGTTAATTATGCAAACGATTATTCAGATGGCATCAAAGGTAGCGATGCAGAACGAATTGGGCCGATCCGATTAGTAGCTAGTGGAATGGCAAGTGCAGCAGAGGTCAAGCGCGCTGCTTTTATCGCATTCGGCATTGGAGCTGCGGCTGGGCTCTATTTATCTATTAGGACTTCCTATTGGCTAATTGCAATTGGTGCCGCCGCGATTATCTCTGCTTGGCGCTACACCGGGGGTGCAAATCCATATGGTTACCGAGGACTTGGCGAAGTTTACGTTTTTATCTTCTTCGGATTAGTTGCAACCTTGGGAACCTACTTTGGCCAAACCGGTGAAATCACCATCGAAGCAATCATGGCGGCGATTTCTAATGGCGCAATCGCTTGTGCACTACTTGCGGTAAATAACATCCGGGATCTCGAGGGTGATACCGAAGTTAATAAACGAACACTGGCAGTCCGTCTTGGGGATACGCGCGCTCGTCGCTTCTACATGTTGCTAATTTTTATCGCAATCTTCTCCTCATTTACAGTAACCATCCTGGCCGTGTTGGGAATATTTCCAGCTCTAAAGTTGCTTAATGAGATAAAGTTTAGAAAAGGTAAGGAGTTAATTTCGGTGCTTGGAGCAACTGGCAAGTTCCAATTAATTCTTGGTGGCTTGATCTCAATCGGAACGTTGGTGAATATCTAATGCTTAGAGTATTGATGTACATACTTCCAATCGCGCTTGCAATATATGCAATTGCAGATATCTCTAGGACCGATGATGCCAACATTAAATTAATTCCTAAATGGGCTTGGTTTCTAATTGCGATTTTGGTCGGAATCGTTGGACCAATTTCTTGGCTTATTGCCGGCAAAAAAAGATATCGCAAACCACCAAAGCGTCAGGGCCCAAAGGGTCCAGACGATGATCCTGACTTTTTAAAAGGTTTATAGACCGCTGTAAGTGTGCTTGCCGGTTCCCCACACATTTACATATACGTAGTTAAAGATAAAAGTAGAACCTGCAAATAAACACAACCACGCAGCTCTTCGACCTTTCCAACCAACTGTTACGCGTGCATGTAAATACGCCGCATATGCCACCCAGGTAATAAAGGCCCAAGTCTCTTTCGGATCCCAACCCCAATAACGACCCCAGGCATGTTCTGCCCAAATGGCTCCAGCGATTACTGCAAAGGTCCAAAGTGGAAATACAAATGCCACTAATCGATAAGCAAGTTGATCCAGAGTTTCTAAATCTGGCAAACGCTTTGCCCACGGATTACGGCCTCCACGTTTTTCAATTGAATCGAGCCATAGATACATGCCAGAAATTACATTGGCAAGGAAGAAAACACCGCCAGAAATAATGGCAGCAGATACGTGAATTACAAGCCAAGTTGATTTCAGAGCCGGTACCAGCGGCGCACTTGGTCGATACAAAACCGTAATCGCAGTTCCTAAAACTAAGAGCACCACAATTGAGATTGGTAGCCCTAGCCAACGAAGGTCGTATTTGCGAAGCGTAAATAGATAAGCAAGACAGAAAGCTAACGCTCCGGTAATTGAGAACTCATACATATTGCTCCAAGGAACTCTGCTTGCTGAGATTCCTCGGGCAACTACTCCACCAAATAGCAACACTGTACCTAGAATCATTAGCGCAGTTGCAATTCGCGCAATTTTTTCGGTCTTAGCAAAATCTAAAGTCTTAGTTAGGAGATTTCCTTCAGATTTTTCTGCCGCTTCTGGATTGCGAATCGACATCGCAGTTTCATATGCATGCGCAAAAAATGCCAAGGTGTAAACCACCATGCTCGAATAAACAAAGTAATTTGAAAGATAAGCCCAATTCTTTGCGTTCACGATAGCTCCTTCACTATTTTGGCAATTTCACTCTCAAGACCTGGCGCTGCATTCTTTGCAAGCCCCGCAATCTCAAGTACATTGCCCTTGCGGCGAATCCAAATTCGTCGATGGCGAGTAAATAGCGAGGCTAATAATCCTAGAATCGCCAGAATTCCACCAATTAAAGAGATGCTCTTTCCTGGATCTCTGACAATATTTAAGTTGACCCAAGGAACATATCCTTCAAATGTGAGCGAGCCATCAGCAAATTTGAACGTTTCGCCGACTTTCAAGGATTTCAGCCCCACTTCCACCATCTTCTCAATGTCTAATCGATAGACCGATTGTGGAATTCCATTATCAATCTGTAAATCTCCTACATAAGTGCCGATAAATAGTCGCGGATCTAGCGCTTCAGGGTAAGAGCTGGTGGCCGGTCGCCCCTTTACCTCTTGTACTGTTGGAAAGAAAGAAGTTACAAAACCTAATTGAGGTTTGGTATCTGGGACTTTAATGGCACCAATTGAAGAGAGGTTGGCATCCTGCGGTAATAAAGGCACTGCACCTTGAAAGACAATCTTCTCTTTGGTATCTCTTACCGTTACCAGCGGTGAATAGCCATTTGCTTGTAAATAGACAGATGTCGAACCAAAATCTAAAGGCGAATTAACTTTTATTATTTTTCGAACCGGTTTGGCATCTGGGCCATCTGCTACCGAAACATAAAGCGTGTAATCCTCTGGCATATTTGTAACTGGATTGTATTTAGCCAGAAAATTATCTGCTTTAATCACAAATGGTGGTAAGGATTTGTCTGAAAATAATTTGCCGTAAGTAATTGAGTCATAGTTGGTTGGAATATTGGTAAATCGTTCGCCAATGTTTACAATCGAATCACCTTTCATACCAAACAAAGAGCCAATACTTACGCCAATCAAAATCAAAATTAATGAGAGATGAAAGAGCAGATTTCCAAATTCGCGCAAGTATCCCTTCTCTGCGCTGATCCATTCTCCTTCTTGGCGGACCCGAAAACTTTTTGATTGCAGATACTTCTCTGCATTGACCAGGTTTCCCGAAAATTCTTGGAAAAATTCCAGCTTCTCTAATTTGCTTGGCGCTGCCGGCGGCTCTTTAAAGAGCGAACGTGAATGTTCGATTACTCGAGGAATAACACAGCCAATCAAAGAGATGAAGAGCAGAATGTAAATTGAGCTAAACCAAGGCGATCCATAGACATCGAACATCCATAGCTGGTCTAAAAATTTAGCTAGCCCTGGGTTAGCTTTGAAGTAATCCTGCACTGGTATTGGGCCATTTGTTCTTTGTGGCAGTAAAGAGCCAGGAATTGCAGCTAGCCCAGTTAATAGGAGCAAAATCAGGGCGGTGCGCATACTGGTCAATTGGCGCCATAAATATCTAGCGCTACCAACAAAACCTAATTGAATTTCACTCATCATAAAACCGGCTCAAATCCGGAAATCAAACTGCGCAATGAAATCATCCAAGTATCCCAAGCGCCGGTAAATTGCATGACGCCAATTAAAATCAATAAGACGCCACCTATATATGAAATTTTGTCTCCATGCTTTGCTAGAAACTTACGCATTACTAGCGACTTATCAAAGAAGAGTCCGCTTAATAAAAATGGGGTTCCAAGTCCTAAGCAATATCCAACTGCCAATATTGAACCACGCGCTGCGCTAGCGCTCTCGATCGCCAAAGTTTGTACCGCCGCAAGCGCTGGCCCAATGCATGGAGTCCAGCCAAGACCAAATAGAAAACCTAATATTGGTGCGCTCAATACACCGCTATTTGAAATCTTATTCACTTTAAAAGTGCGCATTAAATTAATACGTCCCATAAATATTAATCCCATTACAATTGTAAAGATTCCTAATACTTTGGAGATTGTTTTGGAGTTTGCGGAAATATTGCTACCTAAACTGCCAAAGAGTGCACCATAAGCTACAAATAACGCAGTAAAGCCAAGTACAAATAGCAAAGAGCCCAAGAATAGTTTGCCTCGATTTTTAGAGAATCCAGCTGCATAAGTTAAATAGCCAGGAACTAGTGGGATAACACATGGTGAGGCAAAAGAAATTAAACCCGCAAGCGCTGCAATCGGGAGTGCCAAAATTAAATTTCCAGATAGTAAATAATTAGCCAAGTCTGTTCTCATTCGTTATGCAACTTTTCAATCAAATCGCTTAAAGATGCCACTGTGATTTCTCCGGAAATTCGCGCTGCGACTCGGCCCTTTTTATCTATCAATATAGTGCTTGGGATGGCATTGGCACTTAAAGTCTCTCTAAACTTTAAAAGTACCGAGTCATCTACCAGAGTTGGATAGGGTAATTGGAAAGTATTTTGAAATGCTCTAGCTGCCA
Organism: Candidatus Nanopelagicaceae bacterium; assembly: GCA_046091905.1. Taxonomy (GTDB): domain Bacteria; phylum Actinomycetota; class Actinomycetes; order Nanopelagicales; family Nanopelagicaceae; genus ZLKRG08. The sequence goes on along the minus strand of JBJTCN010000069.1, from coordinate 34,652 downwards.
CTTCGGAGTCGCGAGTTAAAATTCCTAAGAAAACTACGCCTTTATATTTCTTAGCAAGCGTCGCCAAAGTTGGCGCTTCGGCCCTGCAAGGCGCGCACCATGAAGCCCAAACATTTATCACCACTATGCCGCCATGAGGTAATTCAAAATTCTCGCCATCTAATGTGAGCCCTGAAAATGTAGGTCCAACTTTTCGATCTAGTGGATCGATAAATGTAACTGTGCCATTTCCGGCGATGTAACTCTTTGAGGCCATTTGGCTGCTATTGCTGCAGGCAGTCAGCGAGAGCACAATAACTAAAAGAGCTACAAATTTTTTCAAGGCAGTAAATGCTTTGCCGGTTCAGAGTAAGTTAAATCAGAGACTATTCCATCATTATCAAAATGAATTGAGGTCACTGAGGCTAAAGTGCAAATTCGCTTACGTGGATCATGAAGAAAACGTCGACCTTCAATAGCGCTACGCAATATCCAAATTGGCAATTGATGCGAAACCACAATTGCATCTTTTCCGCTTGCCGCATCACGAGCTGCAAAGACGGCAGCCAACATGCGATTGACCTGTTCTACATATGGTTCGCCCCAAGAAGGCTTCCATGGGTTCCATAATTTTGGCCATGCGGAAGGCTTTCGCAATACGCCATCCCCAACTCCAAATGGTTTGCCTTCAAAAACATTTGCAGCTTCGATTAAGCGCTCATCAGTTTTAATCACTAAACCGTGTGCATCCGCCATTGGTTTTGCAGTCTGTTGTGCGCGTTCTAGTGGTGATGCATGAATCGCACCGATATTTAAAGGCTTTGACCACTCACCTAAAACTTTAGCCATCTCTTCGCCACGCTTGGATAGAAACCATCCGTTCTGCCGGCCATAGAGAATCTTGTTGGGATTCTCTACCTCACCATGTCGCACCACATGCACAGAAGTCATAGGTAAAGCATAAAGCGTTTAGGGTTAAGTCATGGCCGCCAGAAGCGCTGCATTCTTTGACCTGGATAACACCATGGTGCGTGGCTCAACGCTGTACTTTCTTGGCCGCGCAATGTACCAACGTGGTTTCTTCACAAAAGCAGATATCTCAAAATTTGTTGTAGCAAATGTCAGATTTAGATTAACCGGTACTGAGAAGCCCGAAGTAATTGCGCGCTTTCAGAAAGCAGCTACTGATTTTATTGGCGGCCATGATGTAAATGAAATTTACACAATTGGTGAATCTGTTTATGATGAATTTGTTTCACCAGCTTTGATCAACGGGACAATTGAGATTGCTAAGAAGCATTTGAGTGAAGGCACCGAAGTTTGGTTAGTTACCGCTGCGCCTGAAGATATGGCTAAATTAATTGCAGATCGATTAGGTTTTACTGGAGCAATTGGTACCAAAGTTGCTATCGAAAATGGAAAATATTTAGGAAAGTTAGATGGAAGTATTTTGCATGGCGTAGAAAAAGCTCGAGCAGTTAGAGAGTTGGCTGCATTGCGAGGCTTCTCACTTAACAATTGTCATGCATACTCAGATAGCGCGAGTGATTTTCCATTATTGCAATCTGTGGGAACACCTCATGCAATTAATCCAGATGCCAGACTTCGCATTAAGGCGCTAGCTGAGAAATGGGAGATCATAGATTTTCGACGCTTTCGAAAGTTAAATCGTTGGCTTGGCCCAACCATTAGCCGTTTTGTTGCGCTTGGCGCTTGGCTTGCTCCGAGGTCGCGAGGAGATAAGAAGAGCGAGTAACATTGGCAGGTTATGTATCGCACCTTCGCTGATTACCTGCGCACTCTTGATGACGCTTCGCTCCAGCGACTATTTTCACTGCGACCAGATTTAATCTCACCTACTCCGCCAGATTATGCAGCGCTTTCGGTTCGCGCAAATAGCGGGCCAAGTATCGCCCGAGTTATTGATTCGCTTAACGCCTTCGAGATACAGGTTCTAGAGGCGCTATTGGTCTTGCCGGAACCTATTAAGCTAAAAGATTTAGAGAAAATTACCGATACTGCTGCGCGCTTTGCCTATAAGAAATTTGAAGATCTCTGTCTGGTTTATGAAGGTGTAGTGCCAACTCAAGTGCGCGAAGCAATTGGCGCTGAACCTGCAGGCCTTGGACCAAGTTCACTTGCAAAGTTAGATTTAAAGAAGTTATCTGATGCGCCCGACTCTGCAAAGAAAGTTATGAACGCTCTTTGCTGGGGACCGCCACGTGGCAGCGTTGGTGATATTAAAAATCCAGGACCGGGTATTGCTTGGTTATTAGAACATCACTTTGTAGTGCCACTTGATCAACGCCATGTTGTGATGCCCGCTGAAGTTGCCATTCATTTACGTGGCGGCAAAGTACACAAGAAGCTGGCCTCAAATGCGCCCGAATTGAAGGGTAAGAAATATAACCAGAGCGATATTGATCGTGCAGCAATTGCAAATATTTCAAATGTACTCAGATGGTGCGAAGAGATTTTAAATTTCTGGGGCGAAACTGCGCCGACTGCACTTCGTGCTGGTGGATTAGGAGTGCGAGATTTAAAAGAGGCAGCACAACATTTAGGAGTCACTGAAGGATGTGCCGCATTCGTTGCAGAGCTCTGCTATCTATCTGGGTTAGTTGCAATTGATGCAGATGAAACTATCGCACCAACCAATTCATTTGATATTTGGTTGACGCAAGATTTTGAGAGTAAATGGCGCAATCTTATTTCGCTCTGGTTAATTACCTCTCGCGTTTCCGGATTGGTTGGTCGAAGTGATCAAAAATTCTCAGCGTTAGGCCCAGAACTTGATCGAGTTAGCGCTGCAAATATCCGTGCTCGAATTCTGGAAGAGTTACGCGCAAATATTGAAATCTCTCCTACCTTGAATAGCTTTACTGAGCGGATGAAATGGTTAGCGCCACTTCGACGCGGCGCTAACTTGCGCGATGATTTAGTGAAATGGACGCTCGAAGAGTGTGAATGGCTGGGAATTACTGGGCTAGGTGCGCTTTCCACATTTGCCGCAGAGCTTTTAGAGGGAGATGACGATTTAGGTGTAAATGCAGCGCTACCTACCCCAATTGATTTCATCACCATACAAAGTGATCAAACTGCAATTGCACCTGGACCGCTACAACATGATTTAGCCGTTGAGTTAAGTCAGATGGCAGATATCGAAAGCAGTGGAGCCGCAACTGTTTATAGATTTACCGAAAGTTCAATTCGCCGTGGCTTAGATCATGGAAAATCCAGTACTGAAATTATTAAATTCTTAGCCAAAATTTCTAAGACTGCGTTACCGCAGCCACTTGAGTATTTAATTGCCGATACCGCGCGCAAACACGGTCAATTGCGCGTGGGAGCTATTCATTGTTATCTGCGTTGCGAAGATCCATCGCTACTTACAGAGATCTTGGCAGATAAGCGAGTTGATGTTGCGCTTCGACAAATTGCGCCAACGGTATTGGTTTCAGATTTTGATGTTGATGAAGTACTAAACGTGCTTCGTAATTGTGGTTACTTACCGGCGGCAGAGAGCGCACAAGGAATTTTGCTTACCTCACCACACAATAAGCGTGTTAAGAATCGTCCTAAACCTCCGCGCATTGTTGGCGAAATCGAACTTCCAACTCCTGAGGCCATCACTGCTGCAATTAGAGCAATAAATGTTGGCGAACAATCAACAGCCAAGCAGAGTCAGCTTCGAAGCAATGGTGCAATTCCACGAACCACTGCAAATGAAACCTTAGATATCTTAAATAAGAATTTAAATAAAACGCTCTCAATTGGATATGCAGATAACAATGGTGGCGTATCACATCGCATTGTCAATCCACAGCAAATTTCTAATGGGATGCTGCTCGCACGAGATCACGGCACTGGTGAGCTACAAACCTTTAAAATCATACGAATTACTGGGGTGGCTCCGCTATGAAGCACGATACTGGCAGAATTACCCCTATGTTGCAGGCTTTAGAAGCGCTAGTCAGATGCGAATCTCCATCAGAAGATTTACACGCTTGCCAGAAAGTTATTGCACTAGCAAATGAAATTGCTACTAAAGAACTTGGAAAATCTGCAGAGATTCTAGAAGTAAATGGAAGACCAGTTTTCTGGTGGGGCGATAAGAATCCCAAAGTAGTCTTACTTGCACATTTAGATACTGTCTGGCCCATTGGTTCATTTAATCCAATCTGGCAGATTGATGGCGATGTACTTCGTGGTCCAGGAACTTTCGATATGAAAGTTGGATTTATTCAAGCGCTTTATGCGCTTAAAGGTATCGAAGGTTCCGTAGCGCTAATTGCCACAACTGATGAAGAGATTGGTAGCCAAACATCTCGAGAATTAATCAAAGAAGTTTCCAAAGGTGCAACTGCAGTATTAGTTCTAGAAGCTTCACTAGACGGCAAGGTAAAAACTGGCCGTAAAGGCACCGCGATGTATGTAGTTAAAGCTATTGGTTTAGCATCGCATGCAGGTTTGGATCCTGAAAAAGGAGTAAATGCCACGGTTGAAATCGCGGCCCAGATTTTAAAATTAAAAGCTTTAGAAAATGTTGAACATGGCACCACTGTCGTGCCAACCTTGTTAAAGGGCGGTTCAACATCCAATACCGTTCCAGCTGAAGCTACTATTGAAATTGATGCTCGCTCTTTTAACCAAAGCGATTTAGAGAGAGTCGACCAGGCAATTAAATCTCTAACGGCCGGGACACCGGGTGCAAAAATTGAAGTTACCGGCGGATTAAATCGCCCAGTACTTGAACCAGCATCCTGCGCTGAGTTATATGAAATTGCAGAACGCGTAGCTAAAGAAATTGGCATGGCGCCACTAGGAAGCGCTCAAGTAGGTGGCGCAAGTGATGGCAATTTTGCTGCGGCGGCTAGCGCCCGCGTATTAGATGGATTAGGTGCGGTAGGTGGCGGTGCCCATGCAGCAAATGAATGGGTCAGCGTTGGCGCCATTGCAGAGCGCACTACTTTCCTTAACGCATTTATCAAGGAGTTATTAAAGTGAGCGACGGACCACTAATTGTTCAGAGCGACAAGACTCTGCTCTTAGATGTTGATCATCCAAATTCAACTGAATGTCGTCGCGCGATTGCACCATTTGCAGAGCTAGAACGATCACCAGAACATATTCATACCTATCGCCTAACAAATTTAGGTTTATGGAATGCCCGCGCCGCCGGTCATGATGCGGAAAATGTAATTGATACTTTAATTAAATATTCCAGATATGCAGTTCCGCATTCTCTGCTGCTCGATGTAGCTGAAACCATGTCGCGCTATGGCCGTCTTAGACTTGAATCTAACCCAATTCACGGATTGGTTTTAATAACAACAGATAGCGCAGTGCTTGAAGAAGTTATTCGCGCTAAAAAGATTGCGCCATTACTGGGTGCGCGCATCGACAAAGAAACAGTAGCAGTGCATCCATCACAGCGTGGCGCAATCAAACAGCACTTACTTCGTTTGGGTTGGCCCGCTGAAGATTTTGCTGGTTATGTTGATGGACAAGCGCATCAAATAGATTTAAATCAAGAAGGTTGGAGTATTCGCCAATACCAAGAGCATGCGGCGGAAGGTTTCTGGCACGGTGGCAGCGGCGTCGTGGTACTTCCTTGCGGTGCTGGAAAAACAATTGTTGGTGCTGCTGCGATGTCATATGCCAAAGCCACTACTTTGATTCTGGTTACTAATACGGTTGCTGCGCGTCAGTGGCGCGATGAATTACTGCGTCGTACTACATTAAATGAAGATGAAATCGGCGAATACAGTGGTGCCAAGAAAGAGATTCGCCCAGTAACAATTGCAACCTACCAAGTTATGACCAAGAAAAAGAATGGTGTTTATGCCCATTTAGATCTCTTTGATTCATACGACTGGGGCTTGATTATTTACGATGAAGTGCACTTGCTACCTGCACCTATCTTTAGATTTACTGCCGATATCCAATCTCGACGTCGACTAGGGCTTACTGCGACACTGGTTCGTGAAGATGGCATGGAAGGTGAAGTTTTCTCATTGATTGGCCCAAAGCGATTTGATGTACCTTGGAAAGAGATTGAATCACAAGGCTACATCGCACCTGCTGAATGTATTGAAATCAGAGCAACACTCTCTGAAGCAGAACGACTTTCTTATGCAACCGCAGAGGTCGAAGACAAGTATCGAATGTGTGCCACTACTGCGACCAAAACCAAAGTGGTGCAAACTCTGGTTGAAAAACATGCCGATGATCAGGTTTTAGTTATTGGACAATACATAACTCAACTTGATGAGTTAAGTGAAAAATTAGGAGTACCGGTAATTAAAGGTGAAACACCGATCAAAGAGCGTGAAGAGCTCTTTGCCGCTTTCCGCACCGGAGAGCTAAAGTGCTTAGTAGTTTCTAAGGTAGCTAACTTCTCTATCGATTTACCGGATGCCACTATTGCAATTCAGGTAAGTGGCGCTTTTGGTAGCCGCCAAGAAGAGGCGCAGCGATTAGGAAGAATACTTCGACCTAAGTCCGATGGTCGCAGTGCACGTTTTTATTCAGTAGTAAGCAGAGATACCGTCGATCAAGATTTTGCGCAGAATCGTCAACGCTTTTTAGCGGAACAAGGTTATAGCTACAGAATTATTGATGCTGACGATGTTTTTCAAGGTAAGTTTTAAATTCCTCTAAATCAACTCTAAAGTGTGAAAAATATTTTCCATCGACGTGTATCACTGGAATTAATTGCCCATAAAGATCTTCCAGTTCTTTGTTGTTATCGATAAGAATCTCATCGACTTCTATTTTCAACAGGTTTTTTTGCGTAACCAGCAAATTCACAACATTTTCGCATAAATGGCAGCCCGTACGACCATATATGGTGACAACCGGCTGCTTCATGAAGTTAAGTCTATTTGGTAGGTTTCATGCGTGAAGCGCCGGAGTTTAATCTCGTTACTTGTGGCAATTTTATTAGCGCCGCTATTTTCACCTCCCGCCACCGCATTAGTAAATGAACGCGACTCCACTGTCTGGGGTCATATTTTCGCCGGTCCTAGTTCTGTAAAAACTTACAATGCCACCACTTTTGCTGGCGCTAAACTTGAGGCGAAATCTAAATTCGAAGTTACATATAACAACTTTCCAAGTTGGGCTCAGAGTGAAATTCAAGCTGCGGTCGATGTATGGGCGGCTAATTTTCAATCTGCAGTGCCCATTAAAGTTGAAGCAACTTGGGGCCGTTCACAAGTTTATGGATTATTAGGTAGCGCTCGTCCCGGAAATTACTTTAATAACTTTGTAAGCGCACCTGATCCAACACTTTGGTATCCATCCGCACTTGCCAATGCCCTAGCTGGAAGAGATTTAGATAAGAACAATCCTGAAATCGTAATTCAAGTTAACTCTACTGCCGCCTGGAATACCAGAAATGATGGCCGACCAAGTGGATCTGAATATGACCTGCAATCAGTCTTTATTCACGAACTTGGCCATGGATTAGGTTTTCTCTCTGGAGAATCTTACGATCCATTCTTTGGGTTTGGTTCCATTGATCAACCAACGCCTTACGACGCATATCTACAAGTTGAAGATGGTCGTCGTTTAAGCGATCTACCCTCACCTAGTCAAGAATTAGGAAAAGCGTTAACTAGTTCTTTAGTGTGGTCTGGGGCTAAAGGTATTGCTGCTAACAACGGAATCAAGCCAAAGATTTACACACCACGCAGATATGAAAGTGGTTCATCAGTTTCCCATTTAGATGAAGCAACTTTTGCGGGTACCGGTGTTAATTCAGTTATGACCCCAAATTTAGATGCCGGTGAAATTTTCCGTGAACCAGGTCCGCTCTTACTAGCAATGATGGAAGATATGCGTATCAAGCCACCTGCAGGGATTGCAGTTGGTATTCCAAATCAAGTGCGTAATTTGCAAGTTTTAGTTGGCGATTCTAGCGCGATTATTACCTTTGACCCTCCCACCAATGTCAGAAGCGCTCAAGTCACTAGCTATGCGATTAAGAATTCCAAAACTGGAGTAACTAGTTATGCAAATTCAAGCCCGGTAAAAATATCTGGTTTGAAAAATGGAACTTCTTATTCATTTACGGTATCAGCAATAAATAGCAATGGCGCATCTGAACCATTAAGTTCAGATTCGATTACGCCAATTGCCACTTGGAAAACTTCAGTGATTGATAATGCCAGCGATGCTAAGTACTTGGTATCTAGCACCCTAAACAACAAGCCATTTATTGCCTACATAAGTAGTAAGACTGGAACACTTCGAATGGCCACCTATTCGGGTGGAACTTGGAAGAAAGTTGTAATTGATGGAATGGGCGGTAGCGCCGGTAGAACTAACCATAAAGTTGGTGGTCATCTATCCTTATGTACAACTGGTAGCGGTGCTCGCCAAGTAATTCATCTCTTCTACGGTGATGTAATTGATAATGACTTACGCCATGCCACAATTACTGATGCTGCGCTATCGTTTGAAGTAGTTGATGGAAATGCAGCCACAATTCAGTCATATGAGCAAGCAGATCGCGTCCGAACTGGTAGCGATGTTTCCTATTCAAGCGCGTGTGTAGCAACCACTACTACTCTGCAAGTTTTTTATCGAGATGAAAGCCAAGGAGTTCTGCTTGGCGCAGTTAAAAAATCTAACAAGTGGAGCTATGAATTAATTGATGGTGATCGTAAGACGGATGGACGAAGCACCGGTGATGTGGCTTTCCATTTAGATGCAATTCTTAATGGAGCAACAACTTATCTAATTTACGATTCAGTTTTAGTGGTAAGTCAGAAGAAAGAAGCCACCTCTGGTGAAATTCGTTTGGCCACTCGTGATGGTGCCACTGCTAATACTTGGATTTATCAAACTTTGGAATCACCGAGCACAACAGCATCGGTTCTTGGTTATGACGTCGCAATTGCAAAGGTAGCTGGAAAATTAACTGGTGCTTGGTTTGCCGCAAGTGGCGCGACTCTTCCTAATCCAAGTCAGATTCGCACCCAAGTAATTGACGGCGCAGCTAATACTTTGACCACAGCAAAATTTGGTGCGCCAAGCGCTCCAATTAATCTAAATGGCACCACAGTGGTAACTGCTTGCCAACAGAGACTCTGCGCAATCGACACTATTTCAAAGAAGGTTTCTTTGATTAGCGGATGGCAGAGCGATGATCCAATTCAAAATAGTTGGATTACTTTGAATGGTGTTCGTTATCTAATTGCCGGAATTAACGGACAACTAGTTTCGCTAAAACCTTAAAATTATTTAGCGTTACGGCGCTGAATGCGTGTCTTCTTCAGAAGCTTCTTATGCTTCTTCTTAGCCATACGCTTACGTCGCTTTTTGATAACCGAACCCATGAGACTCCTTGTAGTGAGGGCGAAAGATTAGCGCGTCTAGGTCCGATATAGAAAACCGGCCGAAAGAACGATTGGACCGTAGGTGCTATTTGCAGTAAATCCGTTTAATTGGGTGGCATTTACATAATGGGCAGCGGTAATTAGCCCCTTGCTATCAAAAGATAAAACCAGAATCGCATTCTTCTTTTTCCATGCGGGCAGAGCTTTGATCGCCCCGGTAGAAACAAATGCGCCATAATTTAATTTTCCAGAGACGGCAGTTAGCGCACTTCCCGTGGATGGATATCGATCGGTCCAGGTTGGCTGAAAGTTATTACCGAATTTAGTAATCGCCGCGATGCTGTTGACGTTACCACCTAATAATAAATTTGGAGTTGCACTCTTCCAGGCACGAGTTGCTTTGGCTTCAGAGCTGCGTTGTACAAAAATAAATTTTTCATTTATATATTTAGCCAGAAAGCCATCAACTTTTCCCTTTAGGGAGGTATTTAATAATTTATCAGCGCTCTGACCTACAGCGATAAAGCTGCCATCCGAAATTCTAGAAATTGCATGAATTTGGGTTGCGTTCTTACCTAGAAAAGTTGGTTTACCGTTCCAGGAAACAATAAAGCCATTGTTGCCAGGATTTGCATATGCGGTGCCCGCGACTGTAATTAAATTAACATCGACATTTATAGCATTTGGGATTACCGCGCTAGGCATCGTCATTGACTGGGTATCGATTAATGAACCCGACGAATCCAATTTCCAATAAATTAAATTAACGGCGTCGCTCTTATTACTACTAACAGGATCAGAGAGCACGTTATCAGGGTTTAGCACACCTGAAATAGGTGGCAAAGTGCCAACAATTGGATTTGAGCTTGCACCAACAACATAGAAATTGCCTGCAATATCGGTTGTTGCAGCACTTACAAAGGACTCAAGTCCTGAGGTTAATTCAACTGTGGGGCCGTTTAAAAATTGAATAAAGCCATTTTTTTCGCGATTTCCAATTACCGCAACCTGATTAGCAGATGCTATTAAGTTTGTAGCTGCTGCATCTACCTGTGCCAACTGCACCATTTGTTTTGGAGCAACTGTGGCGCTTGCATTTGGAATAACGGTGAGCAGTAACGACAATAAAACTAATAACTTTTTCAACTTAACTCGATCGAGCGATCACGTGCAGCCTTCATGGCTTTGGCGACCATTGCCTCTAAATCACTTGCTGCAAATGATTGCAGTGCTGCATAAGTAGTTCCGTTAGGGCTAGTGACATTTTCACGTAAAGTTTTAGCGCTCTTACCGGAGCTTGCCAATAACTCTGCGGCGCCAATCAAAGTCTGCGCCACCAATTCTGAAGCCACCTCTTCAGGTAGACCTAAATCAACTGCGCCTTTAACCATCGCTTCAACAAATGCATAGAAATATGCTGGCCCTGAACCACTGGTTGCAGTTACGGCATCTTGAAGTTCTTCCTTAACTGATACTGCAATTCCAGCTGCATTTAAAAAATCTGTTACGAAACGAAGTTGGTGTTCAGTTACTCCTTCGCCGAGTGAATAACCAGCTGCGCCTTTACCAACCAAAGTTGGGGTATTTGGCATCACTCTCACTACTGGACACTTACCACCAAACCCATTTGCAATTGTGGCAATCTTCTTACCTGCTGCAAATGAGACCACCAATGTGCCTGCCTTAACGTTCTCTTTAATCTCAGCTAGAACCGCATCCACATCCTGTGGTTTGGTGACCAATAGCAAAACATCGCTATTTAATAAATCAGTTCCGACTTTAATCGCATATTTACCAACCAATTCATCAGATCGATCTCTTCGCTTTTCGATTATTTCAATGTGATCTGGCGAATGGCCAGCTTTTAGGAGCGCAACAATCAACGCTTCGCCCATTACACCGGCACCAATTATTGAAATTCTCATGTGCTTAATTTAGCGATAGGCTCTCGCTCTATGTCTGAAGTTTCCGCGGGTTTCGCACGTGATTGGGTGGAATTCTTCGACCCAGAAGATGATGAACAAATCTATAAATGTGATTTAACTTGGCTCACCTCAAATTGGACATGTATCTACGGAAATGGCTGCAAAGGTGTCTTTGCAGATCAGCCTGATTCTGGCTGCTGCACCGAAGGTGCAATGTATACCGATGAAGCAGATGAGCAGCGCGTACTAGAAGCTGCAAAGCGCTTAACGCCAGATATGTGGCAATTTTTCGATCAGGCACATGACAAAAAAGGTATGTTAAATATCTCTGAAGTTGATGAGGATAAAGAGCGCAAGACTCGAACCGTAAATAACTCTTGTATCTTCTTAAATCGTAAAGGTGAATTTCCAACTTTTGGTTGCGTTTTACATCATTTAGCAGAAAAAGAAGGTTCACGCTTTCTAGATGTAAAGCCGGATGTCTGTTGGCAGCTACCAATTCGTCGCTCATTTGAAGTGCGCGAACATGGCGAGCGCGAATTTAACGTCACCGTCATTGGAGAACATGAGAGATTGGTTTGGGGCGATGGTGGCGAAGATTTCGATTGGTACTGCACTAGCAATACCGATGCGCATGTTGGTAAGCAGCCGGTTTACCTTTCAAATGCTGGTGAATTAATTGCGCTTATGGGTAAGCGCAATTACGACATCCTTAAAGAGATTTGCAATGTGCGTATGGCAGGAATTGCTGAGGCTAAAAAGAAGCAGCTTCCACTATTTGTAATTCAACATCCCGCTAGTCTTTAACTAGCAAACGCAGTTGTGTATCCATTAATCGCAGGTTGCCCACCTAAGTGGCAATAAAGCACTCGCGAACCTTTTGGAAAATAACCCTCTTTAACTAAATCAATTAGCGCAGCAATTGATTTACCTTCATAAACCGGATCAGTAATCATACCTTCTAATCGGGCTGTTAAACGAATCGCTTCTATGGTGTGATCACTAGCTACGCCATAGATGCCATCATGCCAACGATCCAGCAACACTATTTCGGAGTCATCTAATTCGCGACCCAATTCAATTAGTTTCGCTGTTCGTGAAGCGATTCGTTTAATTTGCTCCCAAGTCTGTTGTACTGTCGCAGAGGCATCAATTCCAATTACATCTTGTGCTCGATTTGAATGTGCAAAACCCGCAATCATTCCACCTTGGCTTGAGCCTGTTACTGAGCAGACGATAGTTTTATCAAACTTAAAGCCAAGTTCTTTCTCTTGATCTTCAACTTCAAAAGCCCAACCTGCAAAACCATGTCCACCTAATTCATGATCACTTGCGCCGGCAGGAATTGGATATGGCTTACCGCCACGATCAATCACATCTTGAATTGCTTTTTCCCATGATGCACGGAAGCCGATATCAAAACCAGCAGGATCTAAACGTACTTCTGCGCCCATAATTCGCGACAATAAAATATTGCCAGTTTTTTCGTAATTTACTTCATCCCATTCAACCCAATGCTCTTGCACTAAAACTGCTTTTAAACCTAAATGAGCGGCCGTAGCTGCAACTTGTCTGGTGTGATTTGATTGCACTCCACCAATTGAAACTAAAGTATCGCAACCCTTTGCCAGCGCATCCGCCGCTAAATATTCGAGCTTACGTGTTTTATTGCCACCATAGGCAAGGCCAGAATTAACATCTTCACGCTTTGCCCAAATCTCTACATCTCCCCCTAAATATTCGGTAAGTCGATCTAATCTATGGACAGGTGACTTACCGAATAGGAGATTTAACTTTGGGAATTTTTCTAACGTGGCTCTAGACATTGCGCGAGTCTATAGAGCGTCGCACCTAACCACTAGAGTTTGGGATGTGGCGAAAGTTAAACAAGATCCATTCCGTTGTGGCGAATGCGGTTGGACCAGCACTAAATGGGTTGGCCGTTGCGGCGAGTGCCAAGCTTGGGGTTCCGTCGAAGAAGTTGGTGCACCTAAAAAACTTTCTCTTGTTGCCGGTCACGTAACACAGCCAGCCACACCAATTGGTGAAGTTGATTTAGCAACTGCTACTGCACGTCCTACAAAAATCGAAGAATTGGATCGCGTATTAGGTGGCGGAATTGTTCCTGGCGCTGCGATTTTATTAGCTGGAGAACCTGGCGTTGGAAAATCAACACTGCTACTTACCGTTGCTGCACAAGTTGCTACCAATGGAATTCATACCCTTTATATCTCTGGCGAAGAGAGCGCATCGCAAGTGCGTTTACGCGCCGAACGTATCGGCGCAGTAAATCCAAATTTATGGTTAGCTGCCGAAACTGATCTCTCTGCAGTAATTGCACATATTGATTCAGTGGTTCCTCAACTCTTAATTATCGATTCCATCCAAACAATTGGCTCTACCACCGTTGAAGGCACGCCTGGTGGCGTAACTCAAGTCCGCGAAGTTGCCGCTGCGTTAATTCGCATCTGCAAGGAGCGCGATATCGCACTTCTTTTAGTTGGCCATGTAACTAAAGATGGTTCCATCGCTGGCCCAAGGCTGCTCGAACATATTGTTGACGTGGTGCTTAACTTTGAAGGCGAACGTCATTCAAGATTACGTCTAATTCGTGCAATTAAAAATCGTTTCGGTGCCTCCGATGAAGTTGGTTGTTTCGACATGAACGATTCCGGAATTCAAGGAGTTGCTGATCCAACCGGTTTATTTACTTCACGCCACGCAGAACCCGTACCTGGCACCTGCGTCACGGTAACTTTAGAAGGTCGTCGTCCACTACTTGCCGAAATTCAAGCGTTAGTCAGCGCAGGCCGCGAAAATGATTATGGAAACGCAAGGCGCGTAACTAGTGGTATGGATTCATCTCGTACCTCAATGACTCTGGCAGTACTCGAACTACGTGCCAACATTCGTCTCTCAGGTCGCGATGTTTATGTTGCAACTGTTGGCGGCATGAAAATGTCCGAACCCGCTGCAGATTTAGCGGCCGCACTTGCAATCGCATCTGCTGCAAAAGGTTTAGCGCTTCCGGCAGATTTAGTGGCAATCGGTGAAGTTGGTTTAGCTGGTGAAATTCGCAAAGTATCTGGCGTGCAACGTCGCTTAGAAGAGGCGCAACGATTAGGTTTTAAACGTGCCTTTATTCCAGCTGGCAGCGATGTAAAGCTTCCTGGAATGGAGATCGTCGAGGTTTCTCGAATCGATCAAGCAATCGGCAAAGTTAAGATCTAAATCGCTTCTGGCTCTAGAGCTTCAGGTGAATCTGGAGTTCCGCCCTTTGGTTCACCGACAAAAGTGAACTTAGCGTTTTCACCTTCACCTTCAACGCCCACCAAGATAATTTCGCCAGACTTTAATTCGCCGAACAGAATTCGCTCTGATAGCGCATCTTCAATTTCGCGTTGAATCTCGCGACGAAGTGGGCGCGCACCTAGCAATGGATCATAGCCGCGCTTAGCAATGAGAATCTTGGCATCTTGAGTTAGTTCGATACCCATATCTTTTGCTTGTAGACGCTTATCAAGATTGGTAATCATCAAATCAACAATCTGAATAATCTGATCCTGATTTAGCTGATGGAAGACGATGACATCATCGATGCGGTTTAGGAATTCAGGGCGGAAGTGATTCTTAAGTTCATCACTTACCTTGCCCTTCATGCGCTCGTAATTAGTCAAAGTATCTTCAATATTGGCAAAGCCAAGACCCAAACTCTTTGAAATATCGCGAGTACCTAAGTTGGTAGTCATGATGATGATGGTGTTCTTGAAATCAACGGTGCGACCTTGTGAATCTGTTAGGCGACCATCTTCTAGAACCTGCAATAGCGAGTTAAAGATATCTGGGTGCGCCTTTTCGATCTCATCGAATAGCACTACTGAGAATGGGCGACGACGTACCTTTTCGGTTAGCTGTCCGCCCTCGTCATAACCAACATATCCTGGAGGTGCACCAAATAAACGTGATGCAGTATGACGTTCTGAGTATTCAGACATATCAAGTTGAATTAACGCATCTTCATCGCCAAATAAGAATGAGGCCAGGGTGCGAGAAAGTTCGGTCTTACCAACACCGGATGGACCAGCGAAGATAAATGAACCACCTGGACGGCGTGGATCTTTAAGTCCGGCACGGGTGCGACGAATTGCTTGTGAGAGCGCCTTGATTGCTTGCTCTTGGCCAATCACGCGCTTATGTAATTCATCTTCCATGCGAAGTAATCGCGCAGTCTCTTCTTCGGTTAACTTAAATACTGGAATACCGGTAGATGCAGAGAGCACTTGAGCGATTAACTCTTCATCAACTTCAGTGACTTGATCAAGAGCACCGTCTTTCCAGTTCTTCTCTTTCTCGTTACGTTCGTTAATTAAATTCTTCTCATCATCGCGAAGTGAAGCTGCTTTTTCAAAGTCCTGACCATCGATTGCAGATTCTTTTTCACGGCGAACGTTTGCAATCTTTTCATCGTATTCACGAATCTCAGGTGGCACGGTCATGCGCTTGATACGCAGACGAGAACCAGCTTCATCGATTAAATCGATTGCCTTATCTGGCAAGAAGCGATCAGAGACGTAGCGATCTGCATAATTTGCTGCTGCTGCGAGTGCGCCATCGGTGATTGATACGCGGTGATGAGTTTCGTAGCGATCGCGAAGACCTTTCAGGATCTCAATAGTGTGCGCAATTGAAGGCTCTTTAACTTGAATTGGCTGGAAACGACGCTCTAGCGCCGCATCCTTTTCAAGATGCTTGCGATATTCATCAAGAGGAGTTGCGCCAATTGTCTGGAGCTCACCGCGCGCAAGCATTGGCTTCAAAATTGAAGCAGCATCGATTGCACCTTCAGCGGCGCCAGCGCCTACCAATGTGTGAATTTCGTCGATAAAGATGATGATGTCGCCGCGAGTTTTAATCTCTTTTAGCACTTTCTTTAAGCGCTCTTCAAAATCACCGCGGTAACGTGAACCTGCAACCAGCGCGCCAAGATCAAGTGAGTAAAGATGCTTATCTTTTAAAGTTTCTGGAACATCGTTACGAACAATTGCTTGTGCTAAACCTTCAACAACTGCAGTCTTACCAACACCTGGTTCGCCAATTAATACTGGATTGTTCTTAGTACGACGTGAAAGTACTTGCATCACGCGTTCGATTTCAGTATCGCGACCAATAACTGGATCTAACTTACCTTCGCGCGCTGCTTGAGTTAAGTTGCGACCGAATTGATCAAGAATTGTTGAAGATGCAGGAGTACCTTCTGCAGGTCCACCTTGGGAAGCTGGCTCTTTTCCTTGATAACCAGAGAGCAATTGAATAACTTGTTGACGAACGCGATTTAAATCTGCTCCAAGTTTTACCAATACTTGTGCAGCGACGCCTTCACCTTCGCGAATTAAACCAAGGAGAATATGTTCGGTGCCGATGTAATTGTGTCCAAGCTGAAGTGCTTCACGTAATGAAAGTTCCAGAACTTTCTTAGCGCGTGGTGTAAATGGAATATGGCCTGATGGAGCTTGCTGTCCTTGTCCGATAATTTCTTCTACTTGACCACGTACTGCATCTAATGAGATGCCCATCGATTCCAAAGCTTTTGCAGCGACGCCTTCACCTTCGTGAATTAATCCAAGCAGAATGTGTTCGGTGCCGATGTAATTGTGGTTGAGCAGACGAGCTTCTTCCTGTGCCAATACGACAACGCGGCGAGCTCGATCGGTAAAGCGCTCAAACATCTAGGTCCTCCAACTTTTGACTATCTGTAAATAGCCTAACCAAAAAGTTGGGAAATTTATGCCCCTATAAAACCTTCATCATGCGGGTATTTCCCAGCGTATTTGGCTTTGAGGACTCCAAATCGAGCAATTCGGCGATACCTTCATCATAAGAACGAAGCAGCTGCTGATAGACCTCCGGCTCCACCGGAGCGCCTTGGATCTCTTCAAATCCGTGGCAACCAAAGAACTCCGTCTCAAATGTCAGACAGAAAATTTTCTTCACGCCGACCTCACGAGCCCGTTCTATTAACATCTCGAGAATCTGATGGCCAACGCCTTTGCCTCGCAGTTCTTGCGTTACGGCAACAGTGCGAACTTCAGCAACATCTTCCCAGAGTACGTGCATTGCACCGCAGCCAACTACTTCGTCATCATTAACAGCGACTACAAATTCTTGTACAGATTCGTAGAGCGTTACCGTCTCTTTAGAAAGAATGCGTCGTTGCGGTGCATAGGTATCAATTAATTTGCGAATACCTTTTACATCAGAAGTTTTTGCAACCCGAACAACGATAGACATTAATTTTCTGGTTTCACTAGCGGGAAGAGAATAGTTTCGCGAATTCCAAGACCGGTAAGCGCCATCAAAAGACGATCAACGCCCATACCCATACCGCCCATCGGAGGCAATCCAAATTCCATCGCGCGTAAGAAATCTTCATCAAGTGGCATAGCTTCTTCATCGCCTTTTGCACCAAGGCGCGCTTGTTCTTCTAATCGCTCGCGTTGAATTACTGGATCGATCAACTCTGAATATCCAGTTGCAAGTTCAAAGCCATCAACATAGAGATCCCACTTCTCAGCCACACCAGGAAGATCACGGTGCTGGCGTACGAGTGGTGAAGTATCAACTGGAAAGCCCATAACAAATGTTGGCTTCATTAAATTTTCTTTTCCAACATGTTCGAAAATTTCTTCTGCTAACTTTCCAGTGATCCATTTTGGATCTACCTTCATGCCTAATTTATCTGCGATTTTCTTCAACTCTGCATAAGGAGTTAGCGCAGTGACTTCTTGTCCAACCCCATTTGAAATTACTTCATAAAGCGAAACTTCTGCCCACTGGCCACCTAAATCTGATTGTCGACCATCATGATGAGTAACAACATGAGTTCCAAAAACATCCATCGCTGCGTTCTGTACTAATGAACGAGTTAGCTCTGCAATTGTGTGCCAGTCGCCGTAAGCCTGATATGACTCGATCATCGCAAATTCTGGCGAGTGACTGGAATCAGCACCTTCGTTACGGAAATTACGGTTAATTTCAAAGACTCGTTCGATACCGCCTACCACACAACGCTTTAAGAAAAGCTCTGGTGCGATACGTAAGAACAGTGGAATTTCATAGGCATTTGAATGGGTCTTAAATGGACGCGCTGCGGCACCACCATGCATCACCTGCAACATTGGGGTTTCAACTTCAAGAAATTCTTGCTCCGCAAAAGTTTTACGCAAAGAGTTCATTACCTGCGGACGAATTCGCGCCATTTCACGTGCTTGCGGACGAACTATTAAATCAACATAACGTTGACGTACGCGGGTCTCTTCGTTGAGCTCTTTATGCTCGACTGGCAATGGGCGCAACGCCTTTGCCGCCAGTGCATATTCAGTTGCCAAAATTGAAAGTTCACCGCGCTTTGAAGTAATCACTTCACCGGTTACCGAAACAATATCGCCAAGATCGATATCTGCTTTCCAGGCATCTAGTTGCTCCTGGCCAACTTTGTCGAGTGAAAGCATTACCTGAAGTTCGGTGCCATCACCTTCGCGAATATTTGCAAATGCTAATTTGCCAGTGTCACGCTTGAAAATAATACGACCGGTTACTGATTCGATATCACCGGTGGCGACATCAATAGCCAAACCTTCATATTTTGTGCGGATGGCAGCCAAAGACTTGGTGCGAGGCACCGATACTGGATAAGCCTCTTTACCAGATTCGATAATGCGTTCGCGTTTTTCGCGGCGAATTCGCAACTGCTCTGGGAGCTCTAACTCTTTATCTTGGCTACTCATAACGTGCGCGAGTCTATCTAATTAGCGATTACGTTCGTGAATCAAACGAAGGCCAATCAGAGTTAAATCCGGCTCGTGCTCATCTAGTGTTTCCGCGACGCCAAAAATCAGCGGCGCTAGGCCACCGGTTGCGATGACAGTTGGTCGTTCATTGAATTGCGCTTCTAGTTCATCAGAAATTCTGGAGACCAAACCGTCGACTTGTCCGGCAAATCCAAAGATGGTTCCAGATTGCAACGCTTCTACAGTGTTCTTACCGATCACAGATTTAGGTTTGATCAATTCGACTTTACGCAATTGCGCTGCACGCTGCGCTAGCGCATCTACTGAAATTTCAATTCCTGGTGCTAGCGCGCCGCCTAAAAATTCTCCCTTTGGTGAAACGACATCTAAATTTGTGGAGGTACCAAAATCCACCACAATTGCAGGGCCCCCATAAAGTGTATGTGCCGCTAGCGTATTAACAATACGATCTGCACCAATTTCCTTTGGATTATCTACTTGCAAAGGCACACCTGTTTTAATTCCAGGTTCGACAATGGTGGTTGGAATTTCCGAAAAATAAGTAGAGAACATAGTGCGCATTTCGCGTAACACTGCTGGCACCGTTGAACACAAAGAGATTCCAGTAATATCTATATCTTCAACTAAGGCGCGCATCTGTAGCCAGAGCTCATCAGCCGTACTCCTTGGATCTGTTTTAACCCGCCATGAGTGCACTAAATCTTCGCCCAGAAATGTTCCAAGAACTGTATTGGTATTTCCTACATCAATTGTTAGCAGCATTAATACTCCATGTTGTCTATTAGTCGGACGCCGCCAATCCAACCTGCAACTATTGCACGTTGTTTTAGCGCCATTTCTTCTTTGAAAGTTTCCGGATTTATTACGGTTGCGTAGTCGGTCTTCCAAGCTGGTTCACTATCTAATACCTTGCGTAAGTTTTCCCGACCTGAATTAAGTGCTTTATAAATAATTAGCACTTTCTCACGATCCTCAGGTGAGAGCCGCACATTTCTAGATGACATCGCTAATCCATCTACTTCGCGCACAATTGGATGCGAAAGAATTTCGACCGGTATCGAATATTTACTTACCAATTCTTTAATTAAAAATAACTGTTGAAAATCTTTCTCGCCAAAAACTGCAAAGTCTGGCTGCACTAAATCAAATAGCCGTTTTATTACGGTAAGCATGCCGCTGAAGTGTCCCGGGCGCGAGGCACCTTCAAATAAATCCCCAACCGGACCCGCTTCAATCCGCACCGGATCTGACGGATAAATCTCTTCATAGGTAGGAAACCAAACTTCAGTAGCGCCAGCGTTAATCGCAATTTCACGATCTTTTTCAGGAGTGCGGGGATACTTTTTTAAATCTTCCGGATCGTTAAATTGCAGCGGGTTTACAAAGATACTCACTACAACTTGATCAGATCTTTTGCGCGCAGCAGAAATTAACGCCGCATGGCCGGCATGCAGCGCACCCATTGTGGGAACAAATCCCTTTTCTGCCATTATTAACTCCAGTCCAACTTTGGGTACCGGGTACAAAGAAAATTTTATAACTTCGTAAGTAATTCAGCAATCTTGCCGTGAGTTAATAGCACCGCATCAGGCTCAATCTCATGCCATGGTTCCAGAACAAATTTACGTTCATGAGCACGTGGATGTGGCAAGGTCAACTCCTCTGCTTTGGAGAGCAGAGATCCATATTGAATTATGTCTAAATCAATATTGCGTGGCCCCCATTTTATGGTTCGCTCTCGCCCCATCGCTTTCTCAATTCCCTGCAACATTTTTAATAATTCCATCGCTGGTAATTCACTTTCAATAATGCAAACCGCATTCAAAAAATCCGGTTGATCTTCATAGCCAACCGGCTTAGTAACGTAATAACTTGATGCTTTCTTTAGGTTTGTAGCCTCTTTAAGCAGCGCAATTGCTAAATCTAAATTCGCTTTTGGTTCTCCGATATTTGAACCTAGCGCGATTACAGCTTTCATCGATTACGTTCGATAATTACAGCGATATCCAGAACTGAACCATTAACTGGCGCGCTCGGCTTATGAATAGTCACTGAAACTCGATTGATTTTATGGAATTCAAAGAGAATGCGGTCGGCAATTCGTCCGGCTAAATGTTCAATTAAGTCACAGGGTTCGGATTCGATATCTTCAATAACTAAATCAATCATTGCACCGTAATCAACAGTGTCATTCAAATCATCGCTATTAGAGGCGGATTCCAAATCTAATTCGGCACAGATATCAGCATAGAAAACTTGACCTTCACGCCGCTCTTCAGCAAAAACACCGTGATGACCAAATGCTTCAATACCGGTTAATTCGATGCGATCACTCATAAAACTTGACCAACCAATTTAATCGCATCAACATGAGGTTTAACTGTGTGTGTACGCACACCCCAAATATGTTTTGTCGCTAGCCAAGTTGTCAATGCAATAGATGAACTTTCACGTTGGATCGGATCATTGCCACCTAAGAATCGCTTGCGTGAACCGCCCACTAATATCGGAAAGCCAAGTTCTTTAAATTTATCGATATTTCGCAAGAGCTCCCAGTTATGTTCGGCGTTTTTGGCAAAACCTAATCCAGGATCAATTACTAATTTAGTGGGTTCAATACCAGCTAATAGCGCTGCAGC
Organism: Candidatus Nanopelagicaceae bacterium; assembly: GCA_046091905.1. Classification (GTDB taxonomy): domain Bacteria; phylum Actinomycetota; class Actinomycetes; order Nanopelagicales; family Nanopelagicaceae; genus ZLKRG08. Next base: position 12,954 of record JBJTCN010000069.1, on the reverse strand, counting down.
AATCTGTTTTGTCATCTCATTGATTACTTCAGTAACTACATTTTCATATACAGCTAATGAATCCATATCTTTAGATTGCCCACGCCAATGCATGCTGATGTATTGCACTTTTAGCGCTGCAGCAGTGGCATGCATCGCGGCATCTGCTAAGCCACCGCTGACATCATTAATGATGCTGGCGCCTGCCGCGACTGCCATAGCTGCTGTCTCCGCGCGCATTGTGTCTACACTGACCTTGGCGCCACTCTTGGCTAAAGCATGAATCACTGGAATTACTCTGGTCAACTCTTCTTCTAGTGTCACACGTTCTGCACCTGGTTTGGTTGACTCGCCGCCCACATCGATGATGGTTGCACCTTCTTCAATCATCTCCATGCCGCGAACAATTGCCTTTTTAGGATCAAAAAATTCACCACCATCAGAGAAAGAATCGGGCGTTACATTTAAGATGCCCATCACCAAGGTCATGGTTAATTAATTCTTGGTAATTAAGCTAATGGCTTCAGCTCTAGTTGCAGGATTTCGTAATTCACCACGAACCGCGGAGGTCACGGTACGCGCTTCCGCTTTTCGAACTCCGCGCATTGACATACATAGGTGCTCGCAATCAATAATCACAATTACACCAGCACAGTCCAGAATTTCCACCATTGCATCTGCAATTTGGGAAGTTAATCTTTCCTGAACTTGTGGTCGTCGTGCAAATAAATCAACTAGACGTGCGATTTTAGATAACCCCGTGATCTTACCGTTTGGAATGTATCCAACATGCGCTACACCATGAAATGGAGTTAGGTGATGTTCGCATTGAGAAAAAACTTCAATATCGCGCACAATTACCAGTTCTTCATGGCCAATATCAAAGGTGGTAGTTAAAACATCTTTTGGAGATTGATAAAGACCTGCGAAATTCTCAGCATATGCACGCGCCACTCTAGCTGGCGTATCCTTTAGACCTTCTCGCTCTGGATCTTCACCAAGTGCAAGCAGCAACTCTTTAACTGCGGCTTCGGCACGCTTGGCATCGTATGGTTGCTTGGCACGACCGCCTTCTGGGCCCATTGATACAGATTCGATATTGCTACTCAAATTATTCGGCCTTTTTACGCGGCGCACGCTTCTTAGGTTTTGCTTCCGAATTTGGAATTGCAACCGGCGGTAAATTAGAAGGTTTGCGTGAATCAGAACCGGTCCAAGCAGGACGTGGCTTTACTGTGCGCACATTCTTAAAGATTTCTTCAATCTCATCTTTAAGAATGGTCTCCTTTTCAAGCAAAATCACCACTAACTTATCAAGGATAGCTCGATTAACTTCTAAAATATCATAAGCTTCTTGATGTGCATTATCAATTAATCTACGGATTTCTGAATCTACAACTGCAGCTAAATTCTCAGAGTAATCCCGTTGATGCGCAAGATCTCGACCTAAGAATGGTTCAGAAGAATTGGTGCCAAGTTTTACCGCTCCAATTGTTTCGGTCATGCCGTATTGCGTCACCATCTCGCGCGCTAGCGCCGTGGCTTTTCCAATGTCATTACTTGCGCCAGTAGATGGATCATGGAAAATCAACTCTTCGGCTGCGCGACCACCCAAGGTGTAAGCCAATTGATCTAGTAATTGATTACGAGTTACTGAGTACTTATCTTCATCTGGCAGCACCATGGTGTATCCAAGCGCGCGACCACGAGGCATGATGGTCACTTTATGAACTGGATCTGTATGCGGAAGCGCATGGGCAACAAGTGCGTGACCGCCTTCGTGATAAGCAGTAACTCTACGTTCTTCATCGCTCATCAATCGGGATTTCTTCTGCGGCCCAGCCATTACGCGATCAATTGATTCATCAATTGCGCTCATGGTGATCACTTTTTCATTATTTCGTGCCGTTAATAAGGCTGCTTCATTAAGCACATTAGCAAGATCGGCGCCAGTAAAACCTGGGGTACGTCTGGCAATTGCCATTAAATCTAACTTATCTGCAAGCGGTTTATTCTTAGCATGAACCTTCAAAATCGCTTCGCGACCTTTTAGATCCGGACGCTCTACTGGAATCTGGCGATCAAATCGACCTGGGCGAAGTAAGGCTGGATCTAAAACATCTGGGCGGTTGGTTGCGGCAATCAAAATAACTTGTGTTTGATCGTCAAAGCCATCCATCTCAACCAATAGTTGATTCAATGTCTGTTCGCGTTCGTCGTGACCGCCACCAAGACCGGCACCACGTTGACGACCAACTGCATCAATTTCATCTACGAAAACAATGGCTGGTGAATTCTCTTTTGCGCGATTAAATAAATCACGTACACGAGCGGCACCAACGCCAACAAACATCTCAACGAAATCAGAACCAGAGATTGAATAAAAAGGCACTTTTGCTTCGCCAGCTACTGCGCGAGCAAGCAGAGTCTTACCGGTACCCGGAGGGCCATAAAGTAAGACGCCTTTCGGAATCTTTGCGCCCAATTCTTTATATTTTGCGGGCGCAGATAGAAAGTCACGAATCTCTTCTAGCTCCTGCACCGCTTCGTCTGCACCTGCAACATCAGCGAAGGTGGTCTTAGGCGCTTCGTCATCTTGTAATTTAGCTCTGGAACGAGCAAATTGCATCGCTTTTCCGCCGCCATTTGCATTGCTCATCATCCAGAAGAAGAGCAGCGCAATAATTAAGAACGGTGCTACTGAAAATAAGAATGAAACTAATAGTGATTGAGTAGGAACTACTACATTCCAACCTTTTGGCGGCGGATTGCTAGTTAAAACATCAATAACCGTAGGTTCTTGGCGGATTACATATTTAGCCTGAACCTTGGTGGCGCCTTTAATGGTTACGCCATCCTTTAAAACTACCTTAATTACTTGATCTTTATCGATGACTGCAGCGCTTGCTACTTCACCTTTAGTAATCGCATCAAGAATCTGCGAGGTATTTACATCAGTGTAGCGATTTGATGCAGAGGAAATCTGCCCAAAGAAAGTTACGGCCAAAATACCCAAGACAATCCAGAATAGAGGACCGCGCGCAAACTTGCGGAAATTATTATTCTGCATTTGCGGGTTTGGTTTACGAGCCGGTTTCTTCTCGGTCATTTTCTTCTTTCGTTCGCTCATGCGTATACGTGCTTTGCTAGAACACCAATGAAATCTAGATTGCGATACTTCTCATCAAAATCCAACCCATAACCGATAACGAAATCAGTTGGGATATCAAAACCAACATACTTAACATTAACATCTACTTTTGCAGCTTCTGGTTTACGAAGCATGGTGAGAATTTCCACGCTATTTGCGCCGCGAGATTCCAAATTAGAACGTAACCAATGAAGTGTTAATCCAGTATCAACAATATCTTCGACAATTAATACATTGCGATTAGTAATGTCGCGATCTAAGTCTTTAAGAATTCGGACCACACCACTTGATTTGGTACCAGAACCATAAGAAGAGACGGCCATCCAATCCATTTCAACATGTGTATCCATGGCACGAGATAAATCAGCCATCACCATGACTGCACCTTTGAGCACACCTACTAATAACAAATCTCTGCCCTGATAATCTTCCGCGACTTGCTTAGCAAGTTCTTTGATTCGGGTTTCAATCTGCTCTTTAGTTGCAATTACGCGTTCGATATCGCCTGCGACGTGTGCCTGCTCCACGCTCTCCCCTTCGTTGCTATGAGAGCGTTAGTCTGCCCGAAATTCTCGAAACCTTCACACCCGAGGGGAGGCTGACCTCGCCCTGCCCCTTCCAATTTGAGATAAGCGCCTCAACTTGAGCCACCTGTTCGGCGGAAAGTTGTGAAATACCACTTTCAAAGAGCGCTAACCGTAAAACGCGGGTGCGGACCGCCTTTGATAATTTTGTGAGCTCTTCAATCTCCATGCTTTTATCGCGGTTCCAAAAATCTAAAGCTAGCTTGTCTAACGCATCGGCATCATCTCTTAGTAACTGCGCACTCCTAGTAAGTGCATCACGAATACCTGGGCCCAATTCTTGCTCCATTATAGGCAGCACATTTTTGCGAACTTTGACTCTTAAGAAAGTTTCATCTTCATTTTGTGGATCACTCCATGGTTGCAAACCTGACTCTTCGCAAGCTTGCACAGTTTGTTGACGAGTAATCTCTAAGAATGGTCTGACATAAATTCCATTTACTTCTGACATGCCAGCTAATGATCTGGCACCACTACCGCGAGCTAACCCCAGAAGCACGGTCTCGGCTTGATCATCTTTGGTATGGCCAAGTAAAACTGCAACTGCACCATTTGCTTTTGCACATCTCTCAAAAGCGGCATACCTTGCTCTTCGCGCAGATGCTTCTAACCCATCTTTAATATCTACATTAACTTTTTCAATGGTACATGGGATCGAAATTTGTGCCACAACTTTTTCAGCTTGTGCCGCAGAACCAATTTGTAATTGATGATCAACTGTTACGCCGATAATTTTTAGCGCAAGTTTTTCGCCTTCAATTTTGGCAACTTCTGCAAGTGCCAGCGAATCGGCACCACCAGAAACTGCCACCAGAATTACATCACCGGCTGCAAATCTTTCGAGCGTGGCTCGTGCTGCACTTCTAAGTGCTACGAGCGCCTGCATTAAACGCGTCCTGCGAAAGGCATTAAGCCAGGCATTGAATACATATTTGATTTAACTAAGCCCACGCGCTTGTTGCGAGCTTCCCAAACCATGTTATTGCCGGCATAAATTGAAATATGGTGAATCGCAGCGATTGATCCATTGTAAGAATAGAACAATAAATCGCCTGGTTGCATTTGAGAAAGTGGTACGTGATAAGTAGATACTGAATAAAGCGCCGCATTTAAGCGATCCCAATTAGGCCAACCTAAACCGGCATATTTATATGCTGCAAAAACTAATCCTGAGCAATCGAAAGAATTAGGTCCTTGCGCGCCCCAAACATATGGTTTCTTAGCGAGCACCTGTTTAGTCGCATACTCAACCGCCAATGCACGTTGCGCTGCTGTGGTGCGAATAGTTGAGCGACCTTTAAAACCTCGATCTGGCCAGATTTTCTTCTGATCAATAATAGTGGTCGCAATATTTGCATTCTGTTCTTCAAGCAACGCCAATTGACGTTGCTGTTCCAATGTCGTACGAACTTTACGCGCAGCAATTAAATCAGCCATCAATTTATCTTGGACTGCTTGCAGCTTTGCAACCTCTTTTGCTTGTGCTGCACGAGCATCATCAGCAACTTTCTTTGCCGCTGCTACTTTTTCAGTGGCAGCTGCTTGGACTGCTTTTGCTTGATCGGCGGCAACTTTGGCGGCCTTCGCGACAATCTCAGCTGCTTTAAATCGCTTCAAAGCCTCTGCATTTGAAGCGCCAACTTTTCCAAGTAGAGCTAATTGATCAATTAATTCTTGAGGTCCTTCAGCGCTTAATAATGGTTGAATATCAGAGAAACTTCCACCCATGATGTAAGCATTAGCCGCAAGTTTTCCGATTTTGCGATGGGCCTCATCTACCGCTTTAGCAGCTTCTACGGCATGCGCGGTTGCAGCATTTGCAATTAAAGTGGCGCGTTTTAATTCTGCAAGTGCCGCGTTGTATTTTGCTTGCGCGGCATTTGCTTTGGCAGTTAATTCGCGTAGTGAATCTTTGGCCTTAGATAAAGTTTTGGCCTGCGTATCAGCAGCGGCTTTCTTAGCGGCCTCTGCTTTTTTGGCGGCATTAATCTCTTCAACGGTTGGTTTTTTAGTCGCGGCAATTGCTGGCGAAACTACGCCGGTAAATAAAGAAATCGCAGCAAAGACTGCGATTGTTTTTTTGCGCATCTAAAAACCTCCGGGGATAGAGGTATAAGGATAAATCCCAGATCTATAGAAGTTTGGGATTTCCGATTAGTTGGCTACATCACGGCGCTTAAATAGCGTCGCAGTAATCAAGGTAGCACCGATTAAATAGAGGCCAATCCTTAAAAGAGCTTGAGAATATGTTGGCACATCATTAACCCCTATCGGTGATCCGCCGGTTGCGACTACCGATAATAAATTTCCTGGCATCCAGTTAGAGGCCGGCTTCCAAGCGATAGAGATAATGCTTTCAACTACTAATAAATAGACAGTTCCAACTGAGATTGAGCTAATTGGCGACCGGAAAATTAATCCCAGCAACATTCCAATAGTTCCGTAACCGATGGTGGAAATTAAGACATTCGCAAACGAATGTCCGAAAGCCGTGTAACCATCATTAGTAAACCAATTGTCAGTGTTTACCTTTGCACGACCAGATAGTGCGACTGCTAATCCAATTGCAGTTACGGCACTGACAATTACCGAAATCAGAGCAAAAATTATCATTGAAAAGTATTTACCAATTAATAGTCGAATTCGACGAGGTTGCCTTACTAATAAATTTCGTAGCGTTCCGTATGTATATTCTTGCGCGGTTTGTGCGGCAAAAACTGAGAGTGCAACTAATCCAAGTAACCCATTTGAACTATCGAATCCGATAGTAAAGCCGTTTGATAATTGGAGCATTTCACGAGTAATTCGATTACCACGATCGGCATTGCCGGTCTTGGTATCAATTAGTAAGAAGAGTAAGGAAGTGACTAGCCCAGTTACGAAAACTACTGATCCCATGGTGCCAAAGAAAAATGCCGGGCGTTTTAATTTTCGCCATTCTGCTAAGAAAATTCTCATGCTTCACCTTCCGTCAATTCAAAGAAAGTCTCCTCAAGTGATGCCCGCACTGGGGTTAACTGCGCCAACACGATGCCGCTTTCAAACGCCAACTTATTTAATTGGATGGCAAATGATTCATCCGCATCAACTCGAACATGGTCTGCTTCAATGATTGCTTTATGTCCAGTCTTATTAATTAGCTCAGCTAAAAATGGCAGTGCATTTAAAGTTGATGGTTTTGCCACAATTGTGGGTTTATTTCTATGTAAAAGCTCTTGAATTGGTCCGGCAAAAATTACTGCGCCTTTACGGAGCATCACCAAATACTTTGAAATCATTTCAAGCTCTGAAAGTAAGTGTGAAGATACGAAAACGGTAACGCCATCTGCCGCTAATTTTTCAAGTAGATCACGGACTTCTTGAATTCCTGCCGGATCCAGACCATTGGTAGGTTCATCCAAAATTAATAACTTTGGATTAGGTAATAGCGCCGCCGCAATTCCAAGTCTCTGCTTCATGCCAAGTGAGTAATTCTTATATTTATCTCTGCCGCGATCGCCAAGTCCAACTAGCTCTAATAACTCTTGGCAACTGGAATATGGAATTCCGCCAAGTTTGGCCAAAACTTTTAAATTTTCAATTCCGGAGAGTGCGGGATAGAAAGCGGGACCTTCAATCATCGCCCCTACTTCATTTAAATATTTCTCAGGGTGCGCAATTGAATTGCCAATAATTGATCCGCTGCCGGCACTTGGCTTAATTAGTCCAAGCAACATCCGAATTGTGGTGGTCTTACCCGAACCATTTGGACCTACAAAACCACAGATAGTGCCAAGTGGAACTTCAAAGGTAGCGTCATTTACCGCAAGTACATCGCCATATCGCTTGCTGAGATTACTTACTGAAATCGCAGGTGAGTTCATAGTTGTACCTTCCCATAGAATCACCCAATGAGTAAGAAGCCCTGGGGTTATCAACCGGTAAATGAGAGGCCTGCGCCAGATTGGGATTTAAATCCACAAACTGAATCTGTCCGCGCTGGACTTGCGCGTTCTGGATTTGGTGAGACTTCTGAAGCCCTCTATTTAACCAGCGGCTTTACTTATTCCTCTGCCGAAGAAGCTGAGACAGCATTTAAAGATGAACTAGATCATTATTTATACGGACGTTTCGCCAATCCAACTATTTCAATGTTCGAAAACCGTTTGGCAACTTTAGAAGGTGCCGAACGTTGTATCGCTACCGGAAGTGGCATGTCAGCGATGTTTGCCGCAATTGCTTGTTTAGTTGAAAAGGGCGATCGCGTTGTAGCTAGCGCTTCAATGTTCTCTTCTTGCCACGTTGTTTTAACTGAATTTCTTCCTAAATGGGGAATAACCACAGAATTGGTAAAAGGCACCGATCGCGCCGCTTGGGAAGCTGCACTTTCCAAGCCAACCAAAGTGGTCTTCCTTGAAACTCCAAGTAATCCACTAATGGATATTGTTGATATCAAAATGGTCTCTGAGTTGGCACATAAAGTTGGCGCTACCGTAATCGTAGATAACGTCATGGCTTCACCGGTTTATCAAAAGCCAATCGAACTTGGTGCAGATGTGGTTATGTATTCAACCACCAAACATATTGATGGTCAGGGTCGCGTTTTAGGCGGCGCAGTTTTAGGATCTGAAAAATATATTCTTGAACAATTCCAGCCATTTATTCGCCATACCGGACCAGCGCTCTCGCCATTTAATGCTTGGGTTATGGTCAAATCACTTGAAACTATGTTCATGCGAGTCGAACGCATGAATGCAAATGCTCAGATTGTTGCGAAAGCGCTGGAGAAGAATCCTAAGATTAAATCGGTTCGCTACCCTGGATTGAAATCTCATCCTCAATATGAATTAGCCATGAAGCAGATGAATGGCACCGGTGGCACCACTATCGGCATTGAATTTAATGGCGACAAAAACGCGGCATTTAAATTCATGAATGCGCTTCGAGTTATCGATATCTCCAATAATTTAGGAGATTCCAAGTCGCTAATCACGCATCCAGCATCCACTACCCATCGTCGTTTAGCGCCAGAGGTGCAAGCGGATATGGGAATTACTGAAAGCACCCTCAGATTGTCAGTTGGTTTAGAGCATGCCGATGATTTAGTGAAAGATATCGAACAAGCTTTAAAGAAGTAATTGTCCGACTACTAAAAGTAGCGAAAATAGCGTCAAATAAAGAATAGAGAAATGGAAGATTCTTCCAGCTACCTTCTCATATTCTGATTCACCTTTGCGCAATTTATAAACTTGCTCTGCAAAGACCACTGCCAATACCAAGGTTAAGTAATAACACCAATTTGGTAAACCTGCAGCATAAATTGTGAGCACCGAACAGATAATCATCATGATGGTGTGAAACCTAGTTTCGATATAAACACGTTTGCGAGTTGCAACTACTGGCAACATTGGAATTTTCGCAGCTTCGTAATCATCATGATATTTAATAGCAATCGCCCAAAAATGTGGTGGGGTCCAGAAAAAAACCACCATAAAAAACCAGAAAGCGGTCCAAGAAAGTGAATTAGTAACTGCTGCCCAACCAATTAAAACTGGTAGACATCCAGCAATGCCTCCCCAAACAATATTCTGATTAGTGTTTGGTTTAAGTGCCACTGTATAAATTGCTACATAGAAGAAAATTGCTAAAGAAGTCAGAAGCGTTGCTAAAGGCGTGGTAAAGACCCAAAAAATAATCAAACTAAAAATCATCAACACTGATGCAAATCTTGAAGCTTGCTTCTTGGTAAGCACGCCCGATGCAATCGGCCGATGTTTAGTGCGCGACATTAATTTATCGGTCTCGGCTTCGATCACCATGTTAAAAGCATTCGCGGCACCTGCTGCCATGGTGCCGCCAATTAAGGAGGCAATCGTGGGCATTAATGGCGGCCAACCACCAGCAGCTAAAAAAAGCGCAGGCACAGTCGTGATGATCAACAGTTCGACCACTCGAAGCTTCATGAGCTCGATATATGCACGCATGGGTCTAGATTACTAAGCAAACATGACCGCACCTCCCACCTATTTCTCAGAAAAAACGCCTATTTTCTAAGTATGAGTGAGAAACCAGAATGGTTTGAAATGGCAGCGGAAGATAACAGCTCCTCGCAGCCAGAGGTTAAAACTAAACCAAAGAAGCGCCTAGCCAAGATTGCGCTGTTAACTGTGCCGCTACTTCTAGTAGGTGGTGCCATGGTCTTTGCCGAAGGCGATGAAAGCGATGATGCGCCCGCCATAGACACCACTATTCCAACTGCAACGGTAAGTAATTCCACGGCGAACACACAGGCAAACTCTTCGAATTCAATCAAAGCGACCCAGGCGTCTACAAAAACAACCGATTCGAAAAAAACAAGTACTACAAGCAACTCAAATAGTTCAAAGGCTTCAAATGTAGTTATTGAATCAACACCTAATAATCCTACTGCTCCTACTAAAGGAGTTGGTGTTCCTGCTCCATCTGGTCGAGGTGGAGAAGGACATGAAGGACGTGAAGGTCATGAAAGACCACATCATGAAGGTGGCGAACATGAATTTGGTGAGGACGACGATTAAGCGTTAATAGTTTCTGGAGACGGCGTCGGAGTAACTTCCGGCGCCATTTCTATTTGCATTGGATAGGCAATCTTTCCTAGCAACTTATCAATTTTGGCACGGGCAGCTGATTCAGCATAATAATTTCTACCAATTCGATCAGCAATGATTGCAAAGACATATTTATGTTGACCTGATTCAATAAATCCCGCCAAGCTAACTACACCACTAATAGAACCAGTCTTAGCATGTACTAAACCAACAGCTTGTGGTGCACTCTTAATAAATCTATGTTGCAAAGTGCCGGAGATACCACCAACAGGTAAGCCATTTATTGCTGCGGCAAATTTCGGATTGCTGTTCATCTTAGCTAGCACCTGCACCAGCGTCTGAGTCGAAATTCTATTCTCCTGCGATAAACCACTGCCATCTAGCGCATTAACTTTGGCATTACTAATTTCATAGCGCGCCAGTACATCATTAAAAACCATGGAAATACCAAGTGGGCTATAGCCGTAACCTGCACTTGCAGCTGCGGATTTTGCTAAATAATCTGCCACCCAATTATCGCTAAATAGCATTGTGTAATGGAGTATTATTGCTAGATCTGGTGAAGTCGCACTGTAAACCTGATCAGTGATATGGGAAATAGATTCATTTTCGGAAATTGGTACCCAAGTAATTCGATAACCTACTTGGCGAAAATAATTACTCATATTAGCTTTGGTTCGAAATGTTATGCCGTAATACCGGATATTTAAAGTGCGGCTCTTAGTAACTTTTCGAATTTGGTTAACTAAATTATCGCTCCATACAAACTTTAAGTTTTTGGCAAGCTTCAGACTTGGAGTAATTGATGGATCAAAATCTCCCACCATCTGAAAAGTGTTTCCTAAATCTGTTTTATAAATAGTGGTATTGAAAGTCTTATCAGTTGGCAAGAATTCTAGCGCCGCAAATGCGCTCATCAATTTCAAAGTTGACGCTGGCTTTCGTAAACTATTTTCATCTCGACTATAAACAGTCTGGCCGCTATTCAAGTCCATCAAAATCATAGATGGATTACCTAATGTTTTATCACTAGTCAGTTCGGCAAAAACGGTTGGAATCTGCTCCATCTTTAAAAAAGCAGCAGAATTTGAAACTGGAACCACCAACAGAGTGGTAGTTACTAAAGCGGTAAGTTTCTTAAAGCGCATTAAAGAGATACGGCGATAAATACGTTAAATACAGTTAAACCAAGCATGGTGCCCCAAATTAAATTTGAAAGCTTTGGCTTCTTCTGATTCTGGTAACCCAAAATCATAATTACCATCAGCACCAGAAACTTGACGCCTATTTTGCCGTGGCTAATTTCATCATTTAGCGCGGAATCAATTCCAATTAAGGCAAAGCCTGCTACCAGCGCTGTTAGTGCCGCGTGCATAAATCCCTTTGGTAATACCTTCTCAGGCTTAGCAGTCTGCATCAGAAGAAGTACCAACATGCCGAGCACGCTAGCTACGTGTATCAACAAAAAGATTATTTTTGCGATCTCCATTTGTGAAGCCTCCTGCTTTGAAGTTAGAGTGCTCATTATGCCTAATACACCTGCAGAAATCGGCCCGGGAGAGTTCTATCCGGTAGTAGGAGTTGGCCCGCACCCAAAACCTTGGCCAGTTGGCGAGCAATATGACGAAGAGCTCTTAGAAAATGGCGATCGCCGAAACGTCCTTAATCATTATCGCTACTGGAAAGTTTCTGCAATCGTTGAAGATTTGAATACCAAACGTCATGGTCTGCAGATTGCAATTGAAAACTGGCAGCATGATTTAAATATTGGTTCAATCGTAAGAACTGCAAATGCTTTCAATGTTAGTGGAGTTCATATTGTTGGCAAGCGTGATTGGAATCGTCGAGGCGCAATGGTTACTGACCGATATTTAACCGTGCATCACCATCCAACAGTTGCGGATTTTGCCGCTTGGTGCAAAGAGCAGAATTTGCCGATAATTGGAATTGATAATGTTGATGGTTCAAAGAAATTAGAAGGTGCAGAACTTCCGGAAAATTGCGTATTACTTTTCGGACAAGAGAGCGCCGGCATGTCCGATGAAGTTATTGACGCCTGTGAAGTTTTATATGAAATTGCACAATATGGCTCTACTAGATCTATGAATGCCTCTGCTGCTGGTGCAATTGCGATGTACCACTGGGCGCTGCAACACTTACCGCACTAATTCTTCAAGCAGTCCTGTTATTGCTGAATCAATCATTTCGTATACCGCTTCATAATGCCCGATTGATAATGAGTATGGATCTGGAACCACTAAATCTTCTACCTTTGCATTTTTAAGCGCAGGATCAAATTGGCGCAAGTAAAAGACTTTATGTTTTACATCTTCAGAAGCCAACGCCATTACATTTGCATAATTTAAAGAATCCATAACCAAAATTAAATCTGATGCGTAAAAATCATTCTTTGAAAATTTCTTGGCAGTGTGATCGTATTTAAGTCCATGTTTCTCCCAAGTTTGCCTAGAGCTCGGATTTGGTCCTTCACCAACATGCCAGGCACCGGTTCCAGAGCTGTCCACGATTATCTTGGGTGCTTGGATTTCACCGCGACGGTTATAAAGAATGGCCGCGGCCATCGGAGATCTACAGATGTTGCCTAAACAGACCATAGAAATAGTTACTTCTGGTTGACCTTTTAGATACTGCAACATAACTAGTAATTGTAATC
>JBJTCN010000068.1:0-8768 GCA_046091905.1 Candidatus Nanopelagicaceae bacterium | reverse complement strand
GGTTCATTACTTTCAATTCACGATTCACGTAAATTGATTCCAAATCAATCTGCAACCACAGTGCAGGTGGCATCCGCAGTTTTCGCTGCAGTTGCCTGGGCGGTTAAAAATCCAGATAAAGGTTTGTTGGTACCAGACGATATGCCGTGGCGTGAAGTGCTCGCTTATGCAGAGAAGTACTGGGGCGGTTTCCATTCCGCACCTGCTGACTGGACTCCAATTGATAATCGCAAAGATTTCTTTGAGGGCTGGAACGGAAAAGATTATGACTCTGATCCTTGGCAGTTCTCAAACTTTCTTGTTTGATTAACAAATCAGGCAGCAACTTCTGCATTATCTTCTACAGCTGCTACCGAATCCAGAAGTCTTGGACGTCCAGCTTTGCGCTTGCGTTCAATTACTTCGCCCTCGCTAAATAATTCTCCGCCCCATACACCGCATGGCTCTTGGCGAGAAAGCGCACCAGCTAAACATGCTGCCTTCATAGGACAAGCCGCACAGAGCGCCTTTGCTTTAGCAACTGCCTTATCATCTTCATTGAAGAAGAGATCTGCCTCTGCTCCAACTAAATCGTGGCATGGCAGGCTCACTTCACCTGTAACCGATTCCAATCCAATCAACTCTTCATTCCAACCCGGAATGAGTAGCTCTCCGAATAGCACTGACATTTTCTCTTCCTACCTTTCTTTCCCTTATCTCTTATCTTTTTTTTATTTCTTAGATTTCTTCTGTAAATGAAAAAAGCCTCAAATCCTTTTGGATTTGAGGCCTATTGGCTTTTGTTATGGATTAACCATTAACACCATAGGCCCCGTTACCAAAATGTGCATAGGCACGCTTGGCAGCCCACTTAGGGTTTGTGGTGTTAAATGAATAATTTGAAGTAAATGAAGGCGCGACAGATGAAGCTAATGTCATGATGTTCTTTGACATAACTGCGCCTTTCTATCAATTGGATTCCAATTGGAAACCAAACGGAATTGATGAACGCAAAGGGTAAAGCATTTAATCTAATTGGCGCAACTTAATTAATTATTGAGCGTAAAAATGGGCTCGGTACGCCTGAATGGCTTAGGTGTAAATGGGTGCGTGCGCGAGTAATTCCTACATAAAAAAGTCGCAACTCTTCGTCTACTACTGCATCTGGATACGGCAGATATCCCTCGCCAACGCCAACGATAAATACTCGATCCCACTCCAGGCCCTTTGCTGCATGCAATGTTGAAAGCGTAGTTACCGGCATCTGCGGTGGATTGTTCTGCTGGGCTCGATCTTCGATTTCACCTAAGAAACTACGGAGTGTCTTCGGTTGAAACTTATCGTCGCTATCTAATTCGCGCGCCAAATGCACAAGTGCGCCTACGCCATCAATCGCTACGCCAGTGCCGTCGGATAAATATGGCTGGGCTAGCCCGCGAAGCTCATCTACCCAATTAACATCTGGATTTGGAATTACCGATGCTTGGCGAATATCTCTTATAAATTCTCTAATTTCTGGACGATCGAAGAAGCGATCATTACTTCGAACTTGGTATGGCAACTCAGCCTCTTTAAATACTTTTTGAATCGTAAGTAATTGCGCATTTGTTCTGGTCAAAATCGCAATGTTCTCAGGTTTCTCGCCTTGACTTATTAAATCTGTAATTTGATTGGTAATTCCAACGGCCTCTTGGCCATCAGTTTTGTACTCAGTTAATATCGGTTGATTTCCATGTTCATTAATTGGAGCTAATTCATGTCCCAAACGATTGCTACGTAAGAGCGCGTTGGCGGTAAATAAAATTTCAGGAGTGGAGCGATAACCAGTAGATAAACGAATTACCTCTGCATCTGGAAAACGATTGGTGAAACCAAGTAAATAACTTGGAGTAGCTCCAGCAAAGGTGTAGATAGTCTGTGCCGGATCGCCCACCACACAGATTTCATTTCGCATGCCCAACCAGGCATCTATCAAACGCTGTTGCAAGGGCGAGATATCTTGATATTCATCAACTGTAAAATATCTGTATTGATCATGAATCTTTTCACGCACCTGTGGTTCATTCTCAATCATGGCAGTGGTCAATAAAAGTAAATCTTCAAAATCTAAAGTTCGCTCTTGCTTCTTTAGTGATTCGTAGGCCTCGTAAATTTTGGCAATATCTTCTACGTTAATTCGAGTTCGCACCTGTCGTTGGGTAGCTAGAAAATCTTCTGGAGCAATCTGATTTACTTTTGCCCATTCAATTTCGGTAGCGATATCTCGTAGCGCATCGCGATTATTAGCGGGCAATTTAATCCCCGCACGCTCAACACTGGCGCTAATAAAAGGGGTTTTCGAGGTCAATAGCTCCGGACTTTGGCCTCCAAATACCGATGGCCAGAAATATAAAAGTTGTTTAAGCGCTGCAGAGTGAATAGTTCGCGCATTTACGCCTGGATAACCTAATAATCGTAATCGAGTGCGCATCTCACCAGCCGCTCGCGAAGTAAAGGTGATTGCCATGACCCGCTGCGGATCCATCACGCCAATTGCCGCGGCATATGCAATTCGGTGAGTAATTGCGCGAGTTTTACCGGTGCCAGCGCCTGCAATCACACAGACTGGGCCACGAGTAACTAACGCTACTTTTCGTTGCTCCTCATCTAGCGCCGCCAGAATCTCTTCTGCGCTAGCCATTTAACCAACGTTCAATCATTTTTCTAGAGACGGTTGTAACAGGCGGTAAATTTAAATTTCCATTTGCAACTTCATCTTGAAGTTGCGCTTTGGTAAACCATCTAAGATCAACAATCTCTTGGCCATCTGGAATTGCAACTTCTGGATGTTCAGTGAAAGCTTCAAATGCCAACATAACTGAATTTGGAAATGGCCAGGGTTGTGAAAATAGGTAATTAATATCTTTTACTACTAACCCAGTCTCTTCTTCCACCTCTCTAACTACTGCTGCTTCTAGGCTCTCGCCTGGCTCTACGAAACCAGCAAAATTTGAATAACGATTCTCTGGCCACGAAGCTTGGCGACCTAAACACAAACGATTATTTTGATCTTGTACTGCCACAATGATTGCGGGATCGGTTCTTGGAAAATGATTCTTGCCATCAATTACGCATTTACGGACCCATCCATTTTCAGCAATCTCAGTGTCTGCACCACAGCTGGCACATTTTTGATGAGTTTCATGCCAATTAATTAAAGCTAGCGCAGTAACTGCAATTTCTAAATCAGACTCATTTAAATTCTTAACTAAATCGCGAAGTGATAGAGCATCAATTGATTCTTGGTTGATGGCAAAGTAGTGAGTACCTGAAATCTCGCCGATATAGATTCGTTCGGAATCAGTTATGCCATTTAAATCTTTGGCAGTTAAATACTTAATCTGGCCGGCGTCAGAGAGAATGCCGCCACGCCAAATCTGAATGATCTTGGCTTGCGTCCAATACTGCTTGGCATCTACTCGTCCATCACGATTCATAACAGGCGAGAGATTAGTGCCTTTCTAGCAGCTCTACTAACTGCGCTTCGGTGAGCAGATCGCTTCGGCGGTCATCTTCACCGGAAGGCACATAATGGAATGCCGCGCTCACCTGTTCCACAGGAACTCCCGCGATCTTTGCCCAAGCTAATCTATACATTGCTAGCTGAATTGCAGCGGCGGCACTTAATTTCTTGGATCCGGTTTTCCAATCGACGACTTCATAACCAGTTTCGGTTTTATAAACCGCATCAATTCGTCCGCGAATTAAAACCCCCGCTAATACGGTTTCAAATGGAACCTCTAAGCGATATGGATCCTTCTTGGCCCAATCTGATGCCAGCCATTTATTTTTAAGCTCTTCCAATTTGTGATCTTCTTCGATTCGATCGAAATAATCCAAATCATCATCATCGAATAAAGTTGATGCTTTCAAGTGTTGCTCTACCCAATTATGAAAATCAGTTCCGCGTCGCGCAAATTGATCTTGTAAGAATGGCATTGGTCGACGGATAGATTGCGCCAGTAATTCTGGATTCTCCTTCAGCGCAATCAAAGTCGAAACCGAAACTCTTGGCGGTAGATATATATCGGTAGAAATTCGACGATCTTCTATCTGTTTAATTAAGAGCGCCGCATCTTCATCATTTACCGCTGGAGCCACACTTTCAAAAATCTCATTTGCTATACTTAACTTCTCTAACAATCTATTTGGCAGTGGCCAGTTTTCACTAATCTCACGTTCGAGCAATGGATTGGTAGCAGGCTTACTTGCTCCATCCAAATCACTCTCAACTTTTAAGAATTGGCAGATTAATTTAAAGACATCACTGGCCTCATCAATATTGGTTCGAGTATCCCAATAAGACATCGTGCAATGCAGTGTGTGTTTTGCGCGAGTAACCGCCACATAAGCTAAGCGCCACTCTTCTTCGCGGCGGAAAGCAGCACAGGCATCTTTAAATTCCTTAAATTCGGTAGCTGCAGCTTTGGCGCTACTTAATTGCGAGATATCTACAGGTGGAAATTCGGCGGCATCTCCGCGCAAATCAAATGGAATCTCCGCCTCGTTATGTAACCAGGAGATCGTGTTCTGCGGATAGGCCTTAGGGAATTGTTTTTCAACGATTCCTGGGATGACCACATGATCCCACTCAGCGCCTTTAGACATATGGATAGTTAGTAATTGAATAACATCAGCATGAACTTCTGGTGCGCCGCTTTCTAGCCCACGTTCGTGATCGATAGTTGCATCTAACCAGCGGACAAAATCTACGATTGAACCATTGCTGACCGAGAATTTAGCAGCTTCTTCATTAAATCTATCAAGATGTCTGCGACCATTTGAGCCACCATTACGAACCAGTAGCTCTACGCGTAAGCTTAAATACTCTTCGATTTCGTAAATTAAATCTATTAAAGATCCATTAGCTCGATTACGTAGACGACGTAAATCTTTAGAGAACTCTACTAACCGTTTAAAGCCAACATCCGAAAATTCACTTCTATCAGCAGATTCAATCTCATCGAGAGCTTCGATTAGAGAACCTGTGGCATTGTCATCTGCTTCCGCAGTTTCTAATACTTGGGTTGCCATTGCGGTAATTAAATCTTTGTCAGCTCCTGAATTAGATTCGCGCTTACGTTTGAATCGACCAAGCGCTGCCAGATCTTGCACACCAATAGCAAGACGCGGACTTGTTAAATGGCGCATCAGTGCCGATCCCGCTTCGACATCCACAATTGCTTTGAGTAAAGTAAAGACATCAGTTACCTCTGGAACTTGCATCAAGCCACCGATACCCAATACCTCAACTGGTAAATCTTGGGCTCGAAGTGCTTTCTCAATTTCAGGAATTTGTTTGCGATTTCGAACTAAAACTGCAAAGGTCTCATCGCTTCCCTTCTGCTCCCAAAGTTTTGCCAATCTTTCGGCAATTCCAGCTGCCTCTAATTCGACATTTTCATAAATGTCACGAAGTACTTGACCAGTTCCGGCGCCATCGCGCGGTTGCAGCTCTTTAACATTTAACTCAATCTGTTGGCCAACCACTTTGCCAACCTCATTAGCTAAATTCAAAATCGCAATATCGTTTCGGAAAGTCGTCGAAAGCTTATATTCCGCAATTTTTTGCGCATTACCTTTGCCTGCGAAGACTTTTGCGAAATTCTTAATTGTGCCGATGGCAGCTCCACGCCAGCCATAAATTGCTTGATAAGGGTCACCCACTGCCATCACTGGATGGCCATCTTTAAATAGCGCCGAGAGCATCCGCACCTGAGACTGAGAAGTGTCTTGATATTCATCCAGCAGCACTACGCGATATTTGGCGCGCTCTAATTCGCCAACCTTTTCGACCTCTTGGGCAATTTGTGCCGCGTAAGACATCTGATCATCAAAGGAGAGTTGTCCACTTGCAATTCGCTCTTCCCGTAATTTCTTGGAAATTTCTAGCAATTTAATCCGCTGCTTTAAAACCAATCGAACTTTATCTATATCTTTATCAGATGAAATTTCTGCAAGTTTATCTAATATTTTATTGCTCTCTTCAATAATCTGAATTTCGGTTATGCCATGTTCCATCGCGCTCTTGGTTAGCCCCAATAAATCCTTAACTAACGTTTTAAAAGCGCCTTCATATTCAAACACTTCATCATCCCAATTGCGCAAAACTTTGGCGGCTTGCTGCCAAACCACGGCCTCTCCGATCAAATCGGAATCAGTATCAATACCTAATCGCAAACCATATTCGCGCAATATATTTCCGGCATAGGAGTGATAAGTCATTACTGGGACTTCGATAGAGAGCGACTTATCAATCAGTCCCTCTTTGCGAAGTTGCTTCAAGCGCTCTTTAATACGTTTCTTTAACTCTGCAGCTGCTTTGCGAGTAAAGGTAAGACCTAAAATCTCTTCTGGTTTGGCATATCCATTTGCAACTAGCCAAAGAACTCGAGTAGCCATGGTTTCAGTTTTGCCAGAACCCGCACCTGCAATTACCACTGCAGGTTGTAGCGCAGATTCGATAATTTTGATCTGCTCTTCAGTAGGAACTTTCTTAGTTACCTTTGCAATATCCAGCGCTGAGATTGGTTTAGTCATATAAACCACGCCCTTCAATCTGCAACGGACAGGAGGTAGAAACGGCACAGAACTGACAATTACTGTTTTTTACCGCTAAATAGCGCGCTCCGCCCATTAACACGGCAGTTCTTTCAATTCGCGCTTCAACGATCTTTCGATCAATAGGCAATTGATCTCGAGTCTTATTGCCCTTTAAGTCATGATCCAAATAGACCAAAGAAGCACCCGCGCTATCTGGTCCAACTGCATATTGATAGATCTGCATCTGCGCATCTGTTTTGGCATCATCTAACGAAATTGCGCTCTTACCAGTTTTGAAATCTACAATGTACAGCTTGCCATCTACCGTGGTTTCAATACGATCAATTTTGCAAGAAATAAAAGCTCGTCCGATACTAAATTGATATTCAGCTTCGGACTCTTTAAATTCGCGTTTACCCGCCATTGATTCACGATATTTATAGAAGCGCTTTAACATTAGAACCGCGCGACCCATAGAGGTGCGAGAAATCCAACCAGTCTCTGGATCAACTAATTTCCAATTAGATTTCAGTAATTCGATTTGCGAATCTAAATCTGGTTTGCCTTCTTTAACTTCGGCAAGCTCTGCGAATTTATGAATCACGGTACCGATTAATTGGGCAGTGGTATTGCCATCTTGTCCGCCATGACTTTCCAAGAACCAACGAAGCTGACATTCATCAAATTTTTCTATGCCACTTGGTGAGATTCTTACCTCTTTATCCTGGGCGATTGCCGGAGCATCCGAAGAAATTTGTTTTACCCCATACCAATCAGCTGGATCTGCGCCTGCAATTCCTGCAGCTGCTAGCGCTTTGAGTGTCGCCGCCGCATCTTTAGAACCTTGTTTAATTAATTGGTTACGCAATTTAGCAAGTACATGCGCGCCACTTAATAGATTCTCCGCTTTTGAAATACTTCGTTTAGCTTCGATTGGTAATTCGGGATTACAGAATTCATAAGCGAAATCAAAATAGGTAGATGGTTGATCCTCTTCGCGGTCCACTGCGGTAATAAATAAATCTTGGCTGGCGCGCGAAATAGCAGCATAAAATAGCCTTAATTCATCAACTGCCACTGCAGCCTTGGCTACCAATTCCAATTCCAGCGCTGCTAAATCAGGGTTGCGATCTCGTTCGGCTAATCGTTCCGAACCAAGTAATGAACCGCGGATTCGTAAATTTGGCCAGATGCCTTCTTGTACCCCAGCTACCACTACCAATTTCCACTCACGCCCTTTAGCGGAAAATGGCGTGAGCAGTTCGACAACATCCGAACGCTGACCCTTAGCGGTAATTACATCGCCGGCAATTTCAGATTTACGAATATCTTTAAAGAATTGAGCTAAATTGGCATATTTGAATCGCTGCCCAAAGCGACGCGCGGATTCGAATAATTGCAGCATCGCATCTAAATCTCGATCTGCATTTGCACCACGCACACCACCTTTAAGCGCACGGTTACGCCAAGCTTCACTAATTAATTCATTATCTATAGTTTTGGCATTTGACCAGATCGCCCAGAGCAAATCTTCTGGTTGGCTGCTCTTACTTTTGGCTGTTCGCTCTGCAATTTCAAATAATTCATGCAATCTAATTAGCGCAGCGCCGCTTTCAATTTCATATTCGCCATCAGTAATAACTCGGCAAATTAACTCAGAACCACTTAAGCCAGTTTTACTAGAATACTTCGCCACTAATTCGCGGCGCATTCTGCGAAATGAAATTGAATCTGCCCCGCCAAATTCAGAGAGCAATAGCTGCTCTGCAGTAGTTAGATCAACCTTTCCGGTAATTGCAACTTCGGCTAATAATAGAAATGGTGCAATCGATGCGTTCTCTGCAAGCACTTGCAACTCTCCGGCTACTGGAATGCCATAACGCATTAACGCGCTACGTACGGCGCCACTTTGTGCAGGAGATCTGAAGATTACGGCCATCTCAGACCACTTAATGCCGCTCTGTAAATGTGCTCGTTGCAATTTATCTGCGATAAATGAGGCCTCATTGGCGCTATCGATAAAGCACTCTGCAGTGACCGAACCCGTGATTTCTCCGCGAGAACTCTGGATTTCTGGCGCTTTCGGAAATTCACCGGCAATCTGCTCTAGAAATAAATGCACTGCGCTACTGGATCGGAAATTCTCAGCTAAGTAAATGGAGTCGCCGTTCTTTAGATAAGTAGCTAGCGCCTCAGATAAACCATCC
>JBJTCN010000067.1:0-10418 GCA_046091905.1 Candidatus Nanopelagicaceae bacterium | reverse complement strand
ATGGCATTCGACGTAAATCGCATTCGAAAAGAATTTCCCTCACTTGATTCTGGCATCGCATTCTTTGATGGTCCCGGGGGTTCGCAAGTTCCAAAATCGGTAGGCGAAGCAATCTCAGCTGCCATCACACGACCAACTTCTAATCGCAATACTGTTACGTTGTCAGAGCAGAATGCAGAGAAGTGTGTGCAAGATTATCGAAATGCGGTTGCAGATCTACTTAATTGCGATCCAAGAGGCGTTATTTATGGACGCAGTTGGACCCAATTGACATATGACATGTCTCGTAACTTGGCAAAGAGCTGGGGTCCTGGCGATGAAATTATTGTTACCCGTTTAGATCATGATTCAAATATTCGTCCATGGGTGCAGGCTGCTGAAAGCAGAGGCGCTACAGTTAAATGGGCAGAATTTGATGTTGAAACAGCAGAACTTCCAGTTGCAGCGGTCACCTCTTTATTGACCAATAAAACAAAATTTGTGGCTTGCACTGGCGCTGCAAATACTTTGGGATCTCGTCCGGATATTGCGGCAATTGCCAAAGCGGTGCATAGCGTGGGTGCATTATTTTTAGTTGATGCAGTCCACTTAACCCCGCATGCTGCCATTGATTTTAAAGAAATTGGTGCCGATTTTATTGGCTTCTCTTCCTACAAAATATTTGGACCACATTGTGCAAGTCTGGTTGCGGACCCAGCGCTCTTGGAAACCATAAAGAATGACAAGTTGGCACCGTCTACTTCAGTAGTCCCAGAGCGCTTTGAGTTTGGCACTTTGCCTTATGAAATTATGGCGGGCGTGACTGCATCTATAGATTTCATTGCAGGCATGGATTATGAAGCGACAGGTACGCGGCGCGAGAGAATTGCTAAATCTATGCGGGCTTTAGAAGGCTACGAACATCCGCTCTTTGAATATTTAGAGACTCAAATTAAAGCTTTGCCAGGCGTTAAGACTTACGGCCACGCGAAACATCGTACCCCAACTCTTTACTTTAATTTCGTGGGCAAGAATGGCGTAGATATTTACAAATCACTTGCAAAGGAAAAAGTTAATGCGCCATGCCATAACTTTTATGCGTATGAAGCATCACACAAATTAGGTTTGGGTGATGGGGGTGCAATTCGCGCTGGTTTGGCACCTTACTCAAATAAAGAAGAGATCGATCGTTTAGTTGAAGGATTAAAGCGACTTTAACGCACTAACTACTTTAGTTAGCGATGCCTTGGCATCACCAAACAAAAGTGTGGTCTTCGGATCATAAAGCAATTCATTTTCAATGCCAGCAAATCCTGGACGCATAGATCGCTTTAAGAAAATAATATTTGCGGCTTGATCGACATCCAAAATAGGCATTCCATAAATTGGCGCACCCGGCGTGGTCTTTGCAGCTGGATTTACGACGTCATTTGCGCCAACAACAAGCGCAACATCAGTCTGTGCAAAAGTTGGATTTACATCTTCCATTTCAACTAATTGTTCATAAGGAACATTCGCTTCAGCAAGTAGCACATTCATATGCCCAGGCATACGACCCGCTACTGGGTGAATTCCATAAGCCACATCAATACCTTTTGCGGTAAGTAAATCTGCCATTTCGCGAATGGTGTGCTGTGCTTGCGCTACCGCCAAGCCGTATCCCGGAACTATTACAACGCGACGTGCGTAATTAAGCAGAATGGCCACATCATCTGGTGAGCCACTGCGCACTGGTCGAGACTCTTGTTCACCGCTACCTGCAACTGCTTTAGCGGTAAATGCACCAAATAGCGTGCCCATCACTGAACGACCCATAGCTACCGCCATAAGTCGAGTCAAAATTGTTCCAGAAGCACCAACTAATGTTCCCGCCACAATTAAGAGAATGTTTTCAAGCACATAACCACTTGCGGCAACCGTCAGGCCAGTAAATGCATTAAGAAGTGAGATTACGATTGGTACATCGGCGCCGCCAACTGGAAGTACAAATAGCACACCGAAGAGCAGTGAAAGGATGGCAAGTAACTCAAGTAAGCCATTTCCACCTTGTGCAATTACAAAGCCAGCATTAACAAAGATGCCGGCGAGAGTCGTACCAATTACAAATCTGCCACCTGGAAAGATAACTGGGCGAGTAGTCATCAATTCTTGAAGTTTGAGGAAAGTGACAATAGAGCCACTAAAAGAGATGCAACCAACCACAACGGTAAACACGGTTGCAATCACTACAAGCGTGGATGCGCTATCACCTAAATTTAAATATTCGACAATAGCTACCAGCGCAGCTGCACCACCACCAACACCATTAAAGAGCGCCACCATCTGTGGCATTTGCGTCATCTGCACCATGCGTGCAGCAGGAACTCCGAATGCAACACCAATTGCTAGCGCACCTAAAATCCAAGGCAAGTTATGTAGCGAACCTTCTTCGCTCTTATAAAAGAAGACCACAAATGTGGCTAGACCCGCGCCAGCGGCGCCGATAATATTTCCGCGACGCGCACTTTTTGGAGAAGAGAGTCCTTTTAGCGCCAATATAAATGCAACTGATGAAACTAGGCCAAGCAAGTCATAAAGATTGCGGCTCATTATTTCTTTCCTTTGAACATCTCAAGCATGCGATCTGTGACTACGAAACCGCCAATCATGTTGATAGTTGCGAGTACCACTGCAATGACACCAAGAACTAATTGCAATCCGCCATCTGCGTGTCCTGCAACCAAGATGGCACCAACCAAGATGATTCCGTGGATGGCATTAGCGCCAGACATCAAAGGTGTGTGTAAAGTGGTTGAGACCTTGGAAACAACTTCAAATCCAACGAAAACAGCCAGCGTAAAGATAGCTAATAATGCTAAACCATTGCTCATGAGTTTCTCCTTGCACCGTTATGGGTTAGCGCCGAAGCGGTAACAATCTCATCTTCAAAATCAATATTTAGCGCTACTTTTTCGCCATCCTTTGCTGGGATGGTAATTAGAATTAGTAAATTTAATAAGTTACGCGAATACAAACTAGATGCGTGAAACGGTAAAGAACTTGGCACATCTTTACCGCCCCAAATAATTACACCGCCATCGGTTGTAATTGTCTCGCCAGGCATAGAACCTTCAACGTTTCCGCCGGTCTCTGCAGCTAAATCAATGATTACTGAACCTGGCGCCATTGAATCAACCATAGCTTTGGTCATTAAACGCGGGGCTTGGCGGCCTGGGACCGCTGCAGTAGTAATTACTACATTTGATTTAGCAATGTAAGGAGTAAGCAAATCTTGTTGTTGTTTTGCGCGTTCCTCGGTCATTTCACGTGCATAACCACCTGCACCTGCTAATGATTCTAGATTTAGATCAATAAAAGATGCACCCATTGATTTCACTTCATCAGCCGAAGATGGTCGCACGTCATATGCGCTAACCACAGCGCCAAGTCGACGAGCGGTTGCAATTGCTTGTAGACCAGCGACACCAGCGCCGAGAACTAATACTTGTGCGGGAGTCACAGTGCCAGCTGCAGTCATTAATAATGGAAAGAATCTTGGACTTAACTCTGCACCCATAAGCGCGGCTTTATATCCTGCACATAGAGCTTGTGACGTTAGTGCATCCATGGATTGGGCACGAGAAATTCTTGGCACTAACTCCATGGAGAATGCCGTTGCTCCTGCTTTTGCTAGCGCATCTATGTTTTCAATTGAATTAGTCGGTGACAAGAAAGATATCGTTACTGCACCATTTTTTAGTTTTGCCGCTTGATCCGCGGTAAGAGGTTGCACTGAAAGCACAATATCTGCATCTTTTAATACTTCACCCGAAACGCTGGCACCAGCTGTTTCATAATCTTTATCAGTGGCTTGGGCATTGATTCCAGCGCTACTTTCGATTATTACTTCATAGCCAAGTTTGGTGAATTTATTTATTACATCTGGAACGAGCGCTACGCGCTTCTCTCCAGCTTTTATTTCCTTAG
The DNA here is from genome assembly GCA_046091905.1 of Candidatus Nanopelagicaceae bacterium. GTDB lineage: Bacteria > Actinomycetota > Actinomycetes > Nanopelagicales > Nanopelagicaceae > ZLKRG08. The sequence continues at coordinate 6,473 of JBJTCN010000067.1, read as the reverse complement.
GAACCGCTATGCGCATAACGCAAATGTACTCATGCTTAGCGGCTGTTACTAGTTACGACCCTTTAAATCATTTCGTACTAGGTGATAGAGCAGCGCTTGAATTGTGGTGCGACGGTGAAATGCTTCGCGCCAAATTACCGATTTAGCACCATCAATTACGCTTGACTCAACTTCTTCTCCGCGATGTGCCGGTAGACAATGCATAAAAATCGAATCTTTTGCAGTATGTGACATAAGAGACTCAGTGATAGCAAAAGGGGCTAGCACTTTTGATTTTTCATTTCGCTCTGATTCTGGATCACCCATTGACATCCAGACATCGGTATAAATTACAGATGCATCTTTAGCTGCCACGATTGGATCATTGGTAATTTCTACGCTGCCGCCAGATTTACTTGCGATCTCTTTAGCTAAAGTTACATATTTTGAATCTGGCGCCCACTTGCCATCTGGTGTTGCCGCAACTACATGTGCTCCCATAATTGCACCCATAACTAGCCATGCATTGGTCATGTTATTGCCATCACCAAAGTAAGAGAATTTGCGCCCTGAAATATCTTTTCCAAAGACTTCTCTAATAGTGACCCAGTCGGCAAGTAATTGAGTTGGATGATCATCATCCGTAAGTGCGTTTATAACTGGAATACTGGCGTTTGCACCTAATTCATCAACATCAGATTGTTTATAAGTTCTAATTATTAAGGCATCACAAAAACCACTAATAATTTTGGCGGTGTCAGAAATTGTTTCCCCGCGACCTAACTGCAGTTCATCGCCACGGATAAAAATTGGGGTACCGCCCAAATGTGCGGTAGCAGTTTCGGAGGCTAGGCGAGTGCGAGTTGAAGGCTTAGTCATATAAATCGCGACTGTTTTATTTCTTAGCTGTTCTGAAGCCGATAAAGGTCTCACAGCAAACTTTGCCGAAGATTCCAGCAATAATTCGACATCATCGCGAGTTAAATCTGCGGTTCGAAGTAAGTCCTTCATCTGATAATTCTACCTGTAAAAGTAAACTCCCACTTATGTTAAAGAGAGCACGATTAATTCCCGCAATAGCGGTAGTTCTTGCACTCTCATTTGCCCCTGCTACGGCAGAGAATCCACAGCCTCGAAAAATATATAGCGGCTGGGTTCCTTACTACTCAATGAAGACATCATTACCGGCCGTATTAAATAACATTGATTTAATTCGAGAGGTAATGCCTTTTTGGTACACCCTTAAATACACGGGAAATGAAGTTTCAATTACCGACCTATATACACCTGCGAATCCAAGTGTTCCGATTTCAACACCACTTGCCACTATGAAAAGTGCCAGCTTGACAATAATTCCAACCATTACTGACGGCACTGACAAATTAGTACTTTCAAGTTTGTTATCTACTGAAAGCGGCCGACAAGCGGCGGTAAAAGCTATAAATGACCTGGTAGTAACAAATAATTTTGATGGCATTGATTTAGATTTTGAGAATTTTGCATTTGTAGATGGTAATACCAGTTGGGATAAGACCAAACCATTTTGGGTATCATTTGTAAAATCATTAAGTGATGCACTCCACGCAAATGGCAAATTGCTCTCTATTACTACGCCATATTTACTTGACCCAGCCAGTGGAAAAAAAGGATATTACGTATACGCATGGAGTGAAATTGCGCCAGTAATTGATCGCTTAAGAATTATGACTTACGACTATTCAGTTGCAAATCCTGGACCAATAGGTCCACTTTCATGGACTGAAAGCACTTTGAAATATGCAGTTTCAATAATGCCGGCATCTAAAGTTTTTGTTGGTCTGGCTGGTTATGGTCGTGATTGGGTTACGAAGGTAGATGGAATTTGTCCAGCAGATGTAGCCAAGACTGTTGTCGCAGGTGCTAAAGCAGCAACTTTCGTGATGAGCAATGCTGCAAATTTAGCGGCTGGATATGGTGCGACAATTCAATATAACGAGACCCATCAAGAAGCAACATTTACCTATCAAAAAGTGTATAACGGAAATACCGCTACTGGGCTTTCAACAAGTTGTACCGCAACCAGAACTGCGTGGTACCAAGATGCTCGTGCATACCAAGTTCGTGCGCAGTTAGTGGCAAAGTATCGCTTGGGCGGCATAGTCGCATGGACGATTGGTTTTGAAGATACCCAGGCAATGACAAATATTCGAAATGTTGCTTTATCGATCGCGCCAGATAAGGTAATTTCAACGATAACAAGCGATCTATCAGAATTTATATATGGACAACCAATAAATTTAACGGGCACATTTACATTGGCAGACAAGCAACCAATTGCCGATTTACCAATTCATGTTGAAGTAAAAAGTGCTAACGATATCAATTGGCGCGAGATCACAATTTTAAATACTGGAGTTGATGGACAGGTCAAATTACCGATTTATCTTGGACAGAATCAGAATATTCGACTACGAAGTGATGGAACATGGGAACGCCTTGAAGGCATCTCAAACGAGCAGGTAATTAAGGTTAAGCCACAGATTAAGATTTCAGCGCCAACCAGCGTTCCATACAACAGTAAATTTACAATTTCTGGAACCGTTAACCCAGGTAAACAGGTACCGGTTATTCTTGAACGTTTCGATGGCAAATGGAGCCAATTGGCTACCGCGGTAACTGATTCAAACGGTGGTTATACCTTTAGTGTCGCAGCGGGGAGTAGCCCATTCGTGAATCTGCGAGTGAGCTCCAGTGGTTCGCAATCTGCTGCAGTCACAGTTGTGCTTCGTTAGTAAAATTGGCTTATGGTCAAAACGAATACCCACCTTGATGAAGAGTTAAAGGCGATCTTCAGCAACGACCGACTTTGGGTGTGCGTTGTTTGGGATGACCCAGTTAATTTAATGTCTTACGTAACCTTTGTTTTTATGGAGCTTTTTGGTTATACCAAAGAGTATGCCACTGAATTGATGTTAAAAGTGCACAATGAAGGTAAGGCAGTAGTTTCAAATGGTTCTCGTGAAGAGATGGAACGCGACGTACAGAGACTTCATGAATACGGTCTTTGGGCGACAATCTCTAAAGAGGAATTGTGATTAATAACGAGCCGAGTGGCTTTAAACGCCATGGCGAAAATGAATATCAGGCGAAATTCTCGGAATCAGAACGAGAAGTTTTGATTAATTTGAGCGAGCAGATTATTGAATTATTAGCTGAACGAGTTGATCATGCTCACGAAGATCCATTGGCGGCCATGGTCGGGATAACAGTTCATGATGCTCCGCCGGAAGATGAAGTGCTACTTCGTTTACTTCCAAATGCATATGCAGACGAGAGTGCCGCCTCAGAATTTCGTAGGTATACCGAATCAACTTTGCGGGATAAGAAACGCGCACATTCAATGGCAATCAGAAGTAATCTGATAAATGCTGGTGATCAACCAATTGTTCTAGATCATGACGGAGCAAATGCATGGCTAGGTGGCTTAAACGATATTCGATTGGCATTAGGTGTTAGATTAAAAATTGAGGATACACATCAAGAACATCTTGAATTATCAAAACCTGACGACCCGTTAAGAGCGGTTTATGCGGTCTACACCTGGTTGGGTTGGTTGCAGGAGAGTTTAATTCAAGCGTTAATGGATGATGTTGGAGAACGCTAAACTACGCGTATGGCCGAACGCGATTACAACGGAGAAATTGCTGCCCTAAATCTGACGCTTACAGGCATTGAAAAAGTTTTAGATCTTCCAAAATTAAAAGAGGAAGCTGCGAAATTAGAGGCAGAGGCTGGTGCGCCAAATTTATGGAATGACTCCGAAAACGCACAGCGAGTCACATCAAAATTAAGCCACACTCAAGCGCAGATAAATAAATTAGTGACTTTACGTAGACGAATTGAAGATATACCAGTTTTGCTTGAATTGGCAGATGAGGCTGGCGATAAAAGCGCCTATGTTGATGCGGATAAAGAGCTAGATGCAATCACTAAAGTATTAGGCGAACTAGAAGTGCAGACGCTGTTATCTGGTGAATATGATGAACGTGATGCTTTGGTAACAATTCGCTCTGAAGCCGGTGGAGTCGAAGCCTGTGATTGGGCCGAAATGATTAGCCGTATGTATTTAAGATACTGCGAACGCCATAACTATAAAGTGGATGTGCTGGAAACTTCTTACGGAGAAGAAGCTGGCATTAAATCAACCACATTTAGAGTAAGCGCACCATATGCTTACGGAACGCTCTCGGTAGAGCAAGGTACCCATCGTTTGGTACGAATTTCTCCCTTTGATTCACAAAGCCGCAGACATACCTCTTTTTGCGGCGTGGAAGTGGTTCCTGTAGTTGATCAAAGTGATCATATTGAAATTGATGAAAAAGAAATTCGTGTTGATGTTTATAGATCTTCAGGGCCAGGTGGACAAGGAGTTAACACCACAGATTCAGCGGTGCGAATTACGCACATGCCAACGGGAATTGTGGTCTCTTGCCAAAATGAACGTTCACAGATTCAAAATAAAGCTACCGCAATGGCCGTTCTGCAATCCAAATTGTTAGAACGTAGACGACAAGAAGAGCAAGCAAAGATTGATGCCCTTAAAGGAAGTAACTCTGGTTCATGGGGAAATCAAATGCGCTCATATGTCTTACATCCATATCAAATGGTGAAGGATTTGCGTACTGACCATGAAACTGGAAATACACAAGCGGTGCTAAATGGTGAAATTGATGACTTCATCGAATCTGGAATTCGCTGGCGCCGCACTGCGTAATAAATCACTTTACGCTCAAGAATTCTCTAAGAATTGAGCGAAATAGCGGGAAATACCACCGCTTTTACCTAAACTTGCCTGGTTATGATCCGATTTGAAAACGTCAGCAAAATTTATCCAGGCACTGAGCGTCCTGCGCTCGATAATGTAAATCTGGAGATTGAAAAAGGCGAATTCGTCTTCCTCGTTGGGCTTTCTGGTTCTGGAAAGTCAACCTTCTTAAGGTTGGTATTACGCGAAGAGCGTCCAACGACCGGAACTATTCATGTGGCGGGTAAAGATTTAAATACTCTGCCTAACCACAAAGTTCCAGAACTACGCCGCCAAGTCGGAACCGTATTTCAGGATTTTAGATTGTTACCAAATAAAACTATCACTGAGAATGTGGCATTCGCACTTCACGTATTGGGCCATTCACAAAAGGAAATTAATCGCGAAGTTCCGGAAGTTCTAGAATTAGTTGGCTTGGAAGATAAAGGTGACCGCAAGCCATCTGAGATCTCTGGTGGTGAACAGCAACGTGTAGCTATCGCTAGAGCTTATGTCACAAAACCTCCAATTCTGATTGCTGATGAGCCAACTGGAAACTTAGATCCCGCAACTTCCATCGGCATCATGAAGCTCTTAGATCGCATCAATCGCGAAGGCACTACCGTTTTAATGGCAACGCATGATTCCGGAATTGTGGATCAGATGAGAAAGCGAGTTATTGAATTGGATAATGGTCATGTGGTTCGTGATCAAGTACGTGGTGTTTACGGATATACGGGGTAAATAAATGCGCGCGAGATTTATTGCAAGTGAAGTCGGAATTGGATTACGCCGAAATGCAACTATGACCTTTGCGGTTATGGTAACTACTGCGATCTCCCTAAGCCTTTTGGGTATCGGCCTGCTTGCCAACGCACAGGTCAAAGCAATGAAAGATTATTGGTATGACAAGATTGAAGTTTCAGTCTTTCTTTGCAGTTCATTATCTGAATCTTCCTCTTGCGCATCAGGCGTTGTAACTCAAGAGCAACGTCTATCTATCCAACAAGATTTGCAAACACTTCCAGTCGTAGACAAGGTCTATTACGAATCACAAGCTGAAGCTTTCTCACACTTCCAAGAACGATTTAAGGGCTCCGCAATTGCACAGAATGTGACTGCAGATCAATTACCGGAATCTTTCCGAGTTAAATTAAAGGACCCAACTCAATATGGAGTAGTGGTTTCGGCATTTACCGGACGGCCTGGCGTAGATGTGGTGCAAGATCAAAGAACTATTCTCGATAAATTCTTCAAACTTTTAGGAGTGCTCCGTAATGGTGCGCTCGCTGTTGGATTAGCGTCGGTGCTAACTGCAGCGCTATTAATTAGTAACACTTTAAGAATCGCAGCCTTTAACCGCCGCCGCGAAACTAATGTTATGAAATTAGTTGGTGCCACAAGTTGGTCAATTCAATTGCCATTCTTATTGGAAGGTGTCTTCTCGGCATTTGTAGGTTGGATGTTGGCAACTGGTCTATTAGCTGGAATTAAATCTGTGATTGATAGCAAAATTGCGCCATTACTAACTTTTACAAAATTCTTTGGTTGGGGACAAGTTTGGATTGCATCGGGCTGGCTATTACTGACAGGTTTAGTCGTTTCAATCGTTGCCTCTACGCTCACACTGCGTAAGTATCTAAAGGTCTAATAGACTAATAAGTGTGAGTAGCTCAAATAGTTCAGCACCGATCGGCATCTTTGATTCCGG
>JBJTCN010000066.1:0-10262 GCA_046091905.1 Candidatus Nanopelagicaceae bacterium | reverse complement strand
TAACACAGTTAAAGGAAATCGAAATTGGATGCGTGCCCGAGAAGAGTTACTAGAATCCAATTTGATTCCAGGTGATTTAGAACGAATTTTCCCAATTGTTGATGTGGCTGGTTCGGACTCAGCCTCATTCGATGAAGTTCTGGAACTACTTTACTTAGGTGGTCGTTCACTTCCACATGCGGTCTTAATGATGATTCCTGAAGCTTGGGAGAATCACGCATCAATGCCGAAGAATCGTCGCGATTTTTATGCTTTTCATGCTGCACTGATGGAAGCTTGGGATGGTCCAGCCTGCGTAACCTTTACAGATGGCAAGCAAGTTGGCGCGGTATTAGATCGAAATGGTTTGCGACCATCACGCTTCTGGGTAACTGATGATGGATATGTGGTCCTGGCATCCGAAGTAGGAGTACTTGATATTCCACAGGAGAAGGTAGCGCGCAAGGGTCGACTGCAACCGGGCAAGATGTTCTTAGTTGACATTGAAGCTGGACGGATCATTGAAGATGATGAGATAAAAGATTCGCTAGCTAATGCGCAGCCATATGGTCAATGGGTTGATGAAGGAATGATTCGCCTAAAAGATTTACCAGATCGCGAACACATTATTTATCCGCACGCTTCAGTAGTGCGACGTCAAAAAGCATTTGGCTATACCGAAGAAGAGATTCGGGTAATTATCACTCCAATGGCTAAAAGTGGTGCAGAACCACTTGGTTCGATGGGAACCGATACTCCAATTGCTGCGCTATCAGAGAAGCCACGATTGATGTTTGATTACTTCTCACAACTTTTTGCGCAAGTAACTAATCCGCCTTTAGATGCAATTCGTGAAGAGTTAGTCACATCTTTAGGCTCGGCAGTCGGACCCGAATGGAATCTCTTAGATCCAGGACCAAATTCATGCCGACAAGTCGGTATTGCATTTCCAGTAATTGATAACGATGAATTAGCAAAGTTGATTAAGGCAAATGTTGATGGCGATTACCCAGGACTTGAATCATATGTAGTCAAAGCACTCTTTTCTGTTGAAGCAGATGGCTCTGGACTTCGAAAGAGAATTGAGGAAATCAAGAGAGAAGTTTCTAGCGCAATTGAAAATGGCGCTCGAATCATTGTGCTTTCAGATCGCGATGGCGATGCAGATAATGCACCGATTCCATCTTTGTTATTGACCGCGGCGATTCACCACCATTTAATTCGTGAGAAATCACGAACCAAAGTTGGTTTAATCGTTGAAGCTGGAGATGTTCGGGAAGTACATCATGTGGCTTTGCTGATTGGTTATGGCGCCGGTGCGGTAAATCCATATTTAGCTATGGAAACCGCGGAAGATTTAGTTAATCAAGGCGTAGTTACTGGTATTTCTGCAGAGAAGGCGGTTAAGAATTTAATTAAATCACTTGGTAAAGGCGTACTAAAAGTGATGTCGAAGATGGGCATTTCAACTATTGCTTCATATACCGGAGCCCAAGTTTTCGAGGCCATCGGTCTATCCCAAGAATTGGTCGATGAATTCTTTACCGGAACTACTTCACGCTTAGGTGGCATCACTTTAGATACTGTTGCAACTGAAGTTACCAAACGACATCACGTGGCCTATCCGCCTGGTGGCGAAATTCCTGGAGCAAAACGTTTATCAATTGGTGGCGAATATCAGTGGCGCCGTGATGGAGAGCCTCATCTATTTGACCCAGAGACGGTATTTACCTTGCAACATTCCACTCGCAATAAGCGCTTTGATGTGTTTAAGCGTTATACATCTCGAGTTGATGAGCAGAGTAAGCGTTTGATGACCCTTCGTGGTCTATTTAAATTTAAAGAAGGTATTCGTCCAGCAATTTCAATTGATGAGGTTGAGCCAATCTCTGAAATTGTTAAGCGTTTCTCAACCGGTGCTATGAGTTTTGGTTCGGTTTCACAAGAAGTTCACGAAACGTTAGCAATTGCGATGAATCGCTTAGGTGGAAAATCAAATACCGGTGAAGGTGGCGAAGATCCAGCGCGATTTAAGCCGCTATCAAATGGTGATTCAAAACGATCTGCGATCAAGCAGGTGGCTTCTGGTCGTTTCGGTGTAACTAGCGAATATTTAGTTAACTCAGATGATATTCAAATTAAAATTGCACAAGGAGCAAAGCCAGGCGAAGGTGGCCAGTTACCGGGCAATAAGGTTTATCCATGGGTAGCCAAAGTGCGCCACTCAACACCTGGTGTGGGGCTAATTTCGCCACCACCTCATCACGATATTTATTCAATTGAAGATTTGGCGCAGTTGATTCACGACTTAAAGAATGCAAATAAGAATGCCCGAGTACATGTAAAGCTAGTTGCGGAAGTTGGTGTTGGAACTGTTGCCGCAGGTGTCTCCAAAGCTCATGCAGATGTAGTTTTAATTTCCGGTCACGATGGCGGAACTGGCGCTTCACCACTTACATCTTTGAAGCATGCAGGTGCTCCTTGGGAATTAGGTTTGGCAGAGACCCAACAGACTTTGCTACTTAATCGTTTGCGCGATCGAATTGTGGTGCAAACCGATGGCCAGTTGAAAACTGGTCGCGATGTAGTTATTGCAGCGCTTTTAGGCGCTGAAGAGTTTGGTTTTGCAACAGCGCCACTAGTTGTATCAGGTTGCATCATGATGCGCGTTTGTCATTTAGATACCTGTCCAGTTGGCGTGGCCACTCAAAATCCAGAACTGCGCGCCAAATTCACGGGTAAGCCAGAGTTTGTGGAGACCTTTTTTGAATACATTGCGCAAGAGGTTCGTGAATTACTTGCGCAACTTGGTTTTAGAAGTATTCAAGAGGCGGTTGGCCACGTTGAGTACTTGGATACCAAAGCCGCGATTGATCACTGGAAGGCAAGTGGATTAGATCTTTCACCAATTCTAGTTCGACCAGAAGTAGATTCACCGTTACACAACACCACCACTCAGGATCATGGTTTAGCTGCGGCGTTAGATAATAAATTAATCGAACTTGCGCAACCTGCGTTAGAAAATGGCGAACGAGTCAATATTGACTTACCAGTTCGAAATGTAAACCGGACTGTTGGAACGATGTTAGGCGCGGAAATTACTCGCAAATACCAAGGCGTCGGATTACCTGCAGATACCATCAATGTGGTTTTACATGGATCTGCCGGCCAATCATTGGGCGCATTTATTCCAAATGGTTTAACGATTCGTTTGTACGGCGATAGCAATGATTATGTTGGGAAAGGCATCTCAGGCGGACGAGTAATTTTGCGTCCAGATGAGAAAGCCACTTTTAAATCTGAAGAGAATGTAATTGCCGGAAATGTAATTGGTTATGGTGCAACTAGCGGAGAGATCTTCGTGCGCGGAATAGTCGGAGAACGTTTCTGTGTTCGTAACTCTGGCGCAACTGCCGTTACTGAAGGCGTAGGTGATCACGCACTTGAATATATGACTGGCGGACGAGTAGTAATTTTGGGACGCACTGGAAGAAATTTGGCAGCTGGTATGTCAGGAGGTGTGGCTTATGTTTTAGATTTAAAGCCAGAGCTAGTAAATACCGAATTGGTCGATTTATTATCGGTTGATGCCGAACGTGAAATCGAATTGAAATCAATTCTCTCCAAATTCGCTGCAGATACCGGCTCAGAAGTTGCCACTTCGTTATTGAAGAATTGGGAGCTCTCACGCTTTACCTTGGTTTTGCCACGAGATTACGCAAAGGTGTTAGCTGCAATTGCAGAGGCTAAGGCCAAGGGCTTAGATGTAGATAAATATGTAATGGAGGCAGTTGCAAATGGGTGATCCAAGAGGATTTATTAAAGAGCAGCGCGAAACTCCAAAACGCCGTCCAGTAGATGTTCGGATCTTGGATTGGAAAGAGGTTTACGAACCACAATCAATGGAGCATCTACGCACTCAAGCATCACGATGCATGGATTGTGGGATTCCGTTCTGCCATTCTGGCTGCCCACTGGGTAATTTGATTCCGGAGTGGAACGACCTGATTTATCGCGGAGATTTAAATTCGGCTATTGATCGCTTGCATGCTACAAATAATTTTCCAGAATTTACTGGACGGTTATGTCCAGCGCCTTGCGAGACTGCTTGCGTAGTTGGAATTAATCGAGAAGCAGTAACTATTAAACAAGTTGAGCTACGAACTGTTGAAGAGGCATGGGGTAGCGATTCCATTACACCTTTGATTCCTTCACGTTTAAGTGGCAAGACTGTTGCAGTTATTGGATCTGGTCCAGCCGGTTTAGCTGCGGCACAACAATTGACTCGTGCAGGTCATACTGTTGCGGTTTATGAGCGAGCAGAGAAAATTGGCGGCTTACTTCGATATGGAATTCCAGAATTTAAAATGGAGAAGTATGTAATTGACCGTCGTCTACAGCAGATGGAGAAAGAAGGAACACGCTTTCGCCCTGGTGTAAATGTTGGCGAAGAATTAACTGGCGAAGATTTGCGTCGCAGATACGATGCGATTGTATTAGCAGTTGGTGCTACTCAATGGCGCGATTTAAATATTCCAGGACGCGAATTAGAAGGTGTTTACCAAGCAATGGAGTACCTGCCTTGGGGAAATAAGCAGGGACTTGGCGAAATAACAAATCCGCCGATTAATGTCGAAGGTAAACACGTGGTAGTAATTGGTGGCGGTGATACCGGTGCTGATTGCTTGGGAACCGCAATTCGCCAGAAGGCAGCCTCGATTACTCAATTAGAGATTATGCCGCGACCTAACGATGAGCGACCATCTACACAACCATGGCCGACCTATCCAATGATTTATCGAGTATCTAGTGCGCATGAAGAGTTAGATAATCGAGTCTTCAGTGTTAATACCCAAGAATTTATTGGAGATGGCAACGGAAATCTTAAAGCTTTAAAGATTATTGAAGTCAAATTCGAAAATGGAAAATTCGAACCAGTTACTAGAAGCGAGAAGGAAATTCCAGCTGACTTTGTCTTCATGGCAATGGGATTTACCGGACCAGAGAAATCACCACTTCTTGCACAATTAGAAGTTCAACTAGATGAACGCGGAAATATTAAGCGTGATGAAAATTTCCAGAGTAGCCAAGAGGGAATTTTTATTGCCGGAGATGCTGGCCGCGGACAATCGTTAATTGTTTGGGCCATCGCTGAAGGTAGAAGTGCAGCCGCAGCTGTAGATCGCTATTTGAGCGGAACCACACAATTACCTGCGCCGATAGAACCAACTGCACGCCCATTAACAGTTTAAGATTCAGATACTAGTTAGAAGAGAGAGATATGCGCCGCGCGAAAATTGTCTGCACCATGGGACCTGCTGTTGAAGCACCAGAACGAGTAAAACTACTCATTGAAGCTGGCATGAACATGGCGCGCTTAAATCTTTCACATGGCAGCTACGAAGAACATCAATTCCGTTTAGATAATGTCCGAAATGCGGCAAAGGCAGCCAAAGTTCCAGTTGCTGTTTTAGTTGATTTGCAAGGTCCAAAGATTCGTTTGGGACGTTTTGCAGATGGACCACATGATTTAGCGCGTGGTGATATTTTTACAATTACCACCGATGAAGTTCAAGGTACTAAAGAGCGCGTCAGCACTACATTTAAAGGACTTCCTGGCGATTGCAAACCTGGCGATAGATTATTAATTGATGACGGAAAAGTTGCGGTAGAGGTCATTGAAGTTAAAGGTAATGATGTCGTAACCAAGTGCGTTGAACCGGGTGCAGTTTCTAATAATAAAGGTATCAATTTGCCCGGTGTCGCAGTTTCAGTTCCGGCTTTATCTGAAAAAGATAAGGAAGATTTGCGATGGGGCTTACGAGCCGGCGTTGATTTTATTGCGCTCTCATTTGTTCGTGATGCTAAAGATATTAAAGATGTACATGCAATTATGGATGAAGTAGGAATTCGACTTCCGGTCATTGCCAAAATTGAAAAACCGCAAGCTGTGTACAACCTAAAGGAGATTGTGGAAGCATTTGATGGCATCATGGTTGCCCGCGGTGATCTGGGCGTTGAACTTCCGATTGAAGAAGTACCGCTAGTTCAGAAGCGATGCATAGCACTTGCACGTGCGGCCGCCAAACCGGTAATTGTGGCGACACAGATGTTGGATTCGATGATTACCAATAGCACTCCAACCCGCGCCGAAGCTACAGATTGTGCAAATGCTGTTTTAGATGGCACTGATGCCTTGATGTTATCTGGCGAAACTTCAGTAGGAGATTTTGCAATTGAAGCGGTGCAAACAATGGCCCGGATCATCTTGCACACTGAAAATCACGCATTAGATCGAATTGCTGCGTTAGATAAGAATGCCCAACCTACTACCAAAGGTGGCGCGATTACTAAGGCGGCAACCGAGGTTGGCGCAATAGTTGGCGCTAAATACATGATTGCTTTCACGGAAAGTGGCGAATCTGCTCGACGTATGGCGATGTTCCGTAGCGCAATTCCAATTTTAGCTTTGACTCCAAATGAATCTACCTACAATCGATTAGCACTTACATGGGGAGTGCAACCAGGAATCGTGCCGACAGTTGCGCATACCGATGACATGGTTAAGCAAGTTGATCAATGGTTAGTTGAACATGGTGAAGCGCAAGTCGGAGATCCAGTTGTAATTGTTGCGGGTGCACCTCCAGGAATTCCTGGATCAACCAATGCGCTTCGTGTTCACGTAATTGGTGATGCAGTTGGCGGTCGCGCTGCTGCATATCGTTAATAATTTCGCTTAAGCCTGATTACCTTATAAACTGCGCTTACGCCTCGGTACTCCAACGGTAGAGAGGGCAGTCTCAAACACTGCATAGTGTCGGTTCAAATCCGACTCGAGGCACATGAAGATTCTCGTTGCGGAGGATGAGGCGTTAATTCGCCTTGATCTAGTTGAGATGCTCCGAGAAGCAGGCTATGAAGTAATCGCAGAAGCAGGCAATGGCAAAGAGGCGATTGAATTAAATGCCAAACACAATCCTGATTTAGCAATTTTAGATATCAATATGCCAATAATGGATGGCCTATCTGCTGCGGAATCAATTGTGGCAACTACTCCGGTTTTAATGTTGACCGCATTTAGCCAAAGGGAATTGGTCGAACGCGCAAATGCGGCTGGAGTGATGGCATATGTTTTAAAACCATTCACCATAAATGATTTAATTCCAGCAATTGAAATCGCAGCTAGTCGTTATGCGCAGATGAGTGCGCTGGCAGATGAAGTTTCAAATTTAAATGATCGTTTAGAAACACGAAAACTCATCGATCGCGCAAAAGGCATATTGATGCAAGCTTTGAATCTCTCCGAACCTGAAGCATTCTCATGGATTCAAAGGGCCGCCATGGACCGCAGATTGACTATGAAAGAAGTGGCAACTGCGGTCATCGACCCAACGGCCAAAATCGATTAGTTAGCGATGTCGCAAGTCCCTAGCTTCAGTCTCAGATAACGGGAACGTTACGGGTTTTAGCCAAATTACGCTCAAATTTTTCTTGTTTCTGCTCCTTTAATCACCTAATCTTTACCCCTCCCTTTCCCAAGGGACATGATCATGAATGAAAGGCATTAAATGAACAAGAAGTTTAAGAGTTCACTTGCCGTTGTTGCTGCTGCAGCCCTTGCGTTTGGTGCTACCTCAGTTACAACAGCTAGTGCAGCTAAGACTTACACAATCGGTTACCAAGGACCACTATCTGGTGGCGAAGCTTCAACTGGTACCGATGAACAAAACGCAGTTAAGTATGCAATCAAGTTATTCGAAGCAAAGAACCCAGGAATCAAGATTAAGCTTGTCTCAATCGATGATCAGGGTGATCCTGCAGTAGCTGGAACAGTTGCACCAGGTATTGCTTCAAATAAGAACGTACTTGGCGTAGTTGGACCTGCTTACTCAGGTGCAACAATCGCATCTCTACCTTTCTATAAGGCAGTAGGTATGGCACTGATTTCACCATCAGCAACTCGCGTTTCTCTAACAGATCCTGCATCACCAGATTTCGGTGGTCCAATTTTCCATCGTGTGGTTGGTAAGGACGATCTACAGGGTCCTGCGCTAGCTAAGTACGCAACTAAGGGTGTATCAGCTGCAAAGGTATTCGTATTTGATGATCAATCAGCATACGCAGTCCCACTACGTGGCTACGTTGAGAATGGTCTAAAGTCAGTTGCAGGTGCAACTCTTGTTGGTGGAGATTCAGTTCCAAACACCACCACAGACTTCAGCCCAACCATTGCAAAGATCAAGACATCAGGTGCAAACGTTGTTATTTACACCGGTTATTACAGCCAAGCTTCAGTATTCATCAAGCAGCTTCGTGACTCAGGTTCAACTGCGATTTTCGCAGGTGGCGACGGAGTCTTCAACCAGGAATTCCCAAAGCTTGCAGGCGCTGCAGCTGAAGGTTCACGCATAACTGGTGTTGGTGGCTTAGCTGGTATCAGCGCACAGATGGAAGCTGACTTCGTTAAGAAGATGGGTGTTTCATCAGGTGTTTACTCAGTAGAGGCATATGACGCTGCAAATATCTTGCTTTCTGGTATCAAGGCTGGCAAGACCACCCGCGCAAAGATGCTTGCATATGTGAATGCATACTCAGGTAAGAGCGTTAGTGGTAACACCATCAAGTGTGATAAGAATGGTGACAGTTCTTACGGACTATTTGCTGGTTTCACAACCAAGAACGGCGAATTAGTAAATACTGGAATTATCAAGTAATAACTAGTTGAACGTTTAAAACGTGTAAGAAGTGGTGGGTCTTTAGGTACTCCTTCAAAAAAGGAGCCTGGATACCCACCATTTTCTTTTAGAATCTATATACTCACGCAGAAGATTTGCAGAGGAGAGGGATGTTTTCGGTACTAATAGATCAATTTTGGTCGCTGACAATCGCCGGAGTTGCACTTGGTTTTATCTACGTTTTGATATCACTTGGATACACCATGGTTTATGGTGTCTTGCGTATGATCAACTTTGCAAATTCTGAAATTTTTATGTGGGGGACTTTTGGTACCGTCATCACATCCCGAGATATTTTCCATTACACGCAAACAACCGAACCCGCTAAAGGCGGTAAATTAATTTTAGTTTTAATGATCAGCCTGTTAATGTCGATGTTAGTTGCGGGTTTAACCGCAGTATTCGTAGAGCTTGTGGCATACCGTCGCCTTCGTATGAAAGGCACAAATCGACTAGCGACTTTGATTTCAGCGATTGGAATTTCCATTGCGCTTCAGGAATTTATGCGTCTACTAACTAGCTCAAGACCTGTAGGTGCGCCGCGTGTTCTTGAGAAAATTATTTTGACTGAAATATGGGGAGCGAATATCCGCTTGGATACCGTCATTACCATCGTCGCAGCGGCGTTGATCTTCTTCATATTAGAGCGCTTTATTAAACTTTCTAGAATGGGTAAAGCCATTAGAGCGGTATCCATGAATGAAGACACTGCAAAGCTAATGGGTGTGAACCTTAACCGAGTTATCACAACCACCTTTTTAGTGGGTGGATTAGCAACTGGAGCTGCGGGTTTCTTCTACATCACCGTATTTGAATACACCAAATTTAATATTGGATTTACCATGGGTATGGCCGCGTTTACGGCAGCGGTGCTTGGTGGAATTGGCAATATTCGAGGAGCGTTTTACGGCGGTCTCTTTTTGGGGCTTTTAGAAGTTTATGCTTCGGCGGTTCTTGGTACTCAATGGAAAGCTGTTACAGTATTCATAGTTCTAGTTTTAGTTCTTCTTTTCAAACCAAACGGACTCTTCGGCGAAGCTGTTCAGACAACGAGGGCCTAGATTATGAAAATTAAAAATAATTTGAATCTTCGCGACTGGGGAGCAGGCATCTGGGAGAGAGCAAATCGCCCTAAGCGCATCGCAATCGCAATAATTTCCGTAGTTCTAGTTTCCTTGCTTCCATTTGCAGGAGCTTCATTCTTGGCCACCCCTATTGCTGCGTATGACGCTGTTTTGGTTTATCCAGTTGGAATCTTCGTGCTAATGGCATTGGGCTTAAATATTGTTGTAGGTAAATCAGGCATGCTGGACTTAGGTTATGTAGCTTTTTTTGCAATTGGTGCCTACACCATGGCGCTGATGGGCACTACCACCGGCTTAAATACCTGGGAGATCATGCCGTTTGGTATCGCATTTGCGATGATTGCAGGTGTACTACTCGGACTTCCAACGCTACGTCTTCGCGGTGACTATCTAGCTATTGTTACTTTGGGTTTCGGTGAAATTGTTCGCATCGTGCTTCTTAACTCAACTTGGAGTAAAGGCC
>JBJTCN010000065.1:0-17898 GCA_046091905.1 Candidatus Nanopelagicaceae bacterium | reverse complement strand
GATTTAAATATTGGTTCAATCGTAAGAACTGCAAATGCTTTCAATGTTAGTGGAGTTCATATTGTTGGCAAGCGTGATTGGAATCGTCGCGGCGCGATGGTTACTGACCGATATTTAACCGTGCATCACCATCCAACAGTTGCCGATTTTGCCGCTTGGTGCAAAGAACATGATTTACCGATTATTGGAATTGATAACGTAGAGGGATCAAAGAAATTAGAAGGTGCAGAACTTCCGGAAAATTGCGTATTACTTTTCGGACAAGAGGGTGCCGGCATGTCCGATGAAGGTATTGACGCCTGTGAAGTTTTATATGAAATTGCACAATATGGCTCTACCAGATCTATGAATGCCTCTGCTGCTGGTGCAATTGCGATGTACCACTGGGCGCTGCAACACTTACCGCACTAATTCTTCAAGCAAACCTGTTATAGCTGAATCAATCATTTCGTAAACCGCTTGATAATGCCCGATTGATAATGAATAAGGATCTGGTACCACCAAATCTTCTACCTTCGCATCTCTAAGTGCGGGATCGAATTGGCGCAAATAAAAGACTTTATGTTTGACATCTTCAGTTGCAAGCGCCATCAAATTGGCATAATTTGAAGAGTCCATAACTAATATTAAATCTGAAGCGTAAAAATCATTCTTAGAAAACTTCTTGGCAGTGTGATCGTATTTAAGACCATGTTTCTCCCAAGTTTGCTTTGAAAGCGGATTAGGGCCCTCTCCTACATGCCAAGCACCAGTGCCAGAGCTATCCACGATTATCTTTGGAGCTGGGATTTCATTGCGACGGTTATGAAGAATAGCCGCGGCCATCGGAGACCTGCAGATATTGCCTAAACAGACCATAGAAATAGTTACTTCTGATTGGCCTTTTAGATACTGCAACATAATTAGTAATTGTAATCTGTGCGAGTGCGCACCTGGTTATCACGCAATTTAATCATCATCACCTTGATTTCTTTGGCTCAAGATGCCGCCAGTGAATTGATCTACCCGCTACTTCCTATTCTGGTTGCAGGCGCAGTTGGCGCAGCTCCTTTGGCACTAGGTGTAATCGAAGGTGCTGCCGAATTCGCGGCCGGTTTTACCAAACTATATTCCGGAAAATTTAGCGATCGCTTTGGGCGAAAACCCTTCGTCGTAAGTGGTTACTCATTAACTGGAATTGGAAAAGTATTTACCGTACTTTCATTAAGTTGGCCTGGAATTTTTGCCGGAAGAGTTATTGATCGAATCGGTAAAGGGATGCGCGGTGCGCCACGCGATGCGCTAATTCATGATGGCGTTGAAGATAAAGATTTAGGAAAGGCATTTGGATTTCATCGCGCGGGCGATAATTTAGGCGCGGTCATTGGTCCGCTGCTGGCGCTACTACTTCTGGCCTTATTAAATGACGATGTGCGCGCGGTTGCCAAGTGGGCGCTGATTCCAGCTTTGCTTAGTGCGCTTTTAACTTTTTTTATCAAAGATATTAGAGCTCATGAGAGCAAAGTTAAATTTATCAAAGCGCCACTTAGCCCTAATCTAAAGCGAACTATCTGGATCTTGGTTGCCATCCAAGTTTCAAATATTCCAGATGCGCTATTACTGCTTCGTTTACATGAGATTGGTTTCTCAACTAGCGGCGTGGTGATTGGTTATGCACTTTATATGTTTGTTGCAATGCTAGTTGCCTATCCAGCGGGCAAATTGGCAGATCGATTACATCCAAAGAGCATTTACTTAATTGGGTTAATCTTCTTTGCTGCGGCATACATTTTGCTGGGATCAACAAACAACCACACCATCGCCCTTATTGCGCTGGTACTTTATGGATTCTTCCCAGCTCTTACCGATGGAGTTGGTAAAGCCTGGATTGGTCGATTAAGTAGCGCAGAGAACCGCGGCTACGCACAAGGCTCATTCCAAGCGCGCATGAACTTTGCGGTGCTGGCAGCCGGTATTTGGGGCGGCTTAGTTTGGAGTAGCGGTAGTTACGAAATCGCGTTGATTATCGCTGGAATCGGCGCCTTAAGTGGCGCATTTCTCATCAGCCAATATCGATCTGACGCTCTCTAGTCTGCGCTCAATCTCTGCAGCCTCTTCACTTCGATTTAGCTTGCGCAAAATTTCAGCAATCTGACTTTCAATATCCACGATAAATTCAAAATCTCTTGGCTCTTCTTCTGAAGCGGTGGTCAGCACCTGATCTAAGGTTTCCAGAGCCTCATCGTAATCCTCAAGTAAATTAAGCGCCTTTGCATATTCAAACATGGAGATGATCTGTCTGCGGTGATCATGTGCGGTTTCAAAAACATCTAAAGCTAAACGTGCATGCTCAAGTGCTTTTTCGCCAATACTTAAGTGATTAAAACATGATGCAATTTTCTGTTCGCAACGTGCCACATGAGTAATCTCTTTGTGTTTCTTATAAAGAGCACGCGCCTCTTCAAATGCGGAAATTGCCGTTTCATATTGTCCAAGTTCGCGATAAGCGCAACCGATTAAATGTAAATCTGATGCCGCACCTAAATCATTGCCATCAACTAAATGTTCCTGTGCGCACTCATTCATGGTATCTACAACTTCTTTGTACTTCTTTGACGAATACCACCATTCACCTAAGGTGCAGGCAAGTTCTAATGCAATTGGAGATTTATTCTTTCGAAGTAGATCTACTGCTTTTGACATCGCATTAGCTGCTTCATCCATGCGCTTTAATTGATTTAAGTTATAACCAATCGCAGAATAAGCTTGCGCTAATTCTTCATGCGCACTGTTAGCGCCAAGTTCGGTGTAAATATCTCTAGCGCTCTCTGCGAGCGCCAAAGCTTCGTCGTACTGCCCACGCGCATAAATGCGCGCACTTAATTCGTAATATGTATTAGCTCGTTCGATTCCATTGGTTTCAGGAATTCTTTCCCAGAGCATTTCTTCGGTGATGATCTCGTCGTTATCTTCTTCAGACATCGCAGCCTCCTCAAGCACCAGGGGGAATTTCGTTGAACAATAGACCTCAAATCCCCTCCTACGTTGGACAAAACCATGAACAGCGCCTTAAAATTCCCCTTGTTGCAAATGATTTGCAAATACAAGGAGTTCGCATGAACCTACGACAAATGCATATCCCCGATGGATTTATCAACTTTCCGGTCTCTCTAATCTTCATGGTTTTGTCCTTTGTGGGTGTGGCTATCGCACTCAAAGGCGCACAGAAGCAACTAAGTGAAAAAAGCGCACCTCTTGCTGGGTTAACCGCTGTATATGTTTTTGCAGTTCAGATGCTCAACTTTCCTGTAGCTGCGGGTACATCTGGCCACCTACTTGGAGGCGCTCTGGCTGCTGTACTTGTAGGCCCTTATGCTGCTTCATTAGCGATCACCGTCGTGTTGCTTATTCAGGGATTCGTATTCGCAGATGGCGGTCTTTCTGCGATCGGTTTAAATCTCTTTAATATGTCAATTATCGGCGTATGGGTCGGCTACGGATCATTCTTGCTGGTTAGGAAAATGCTTCCGAAAAACAAGAATAGCGTCGCTGTAGCGGCTGCAATCTCTGGGTTTATTTCGGTGCCGGCGGCTGCAACAGGATTCGTTATTCAATACGGACTTGGTGCAACAGCTACATATGCAACATCAACTGTATTTGCAGCAATGATAAGCACTCACGTTTTAATTGGAATAGGCGAAGCTATCATCACGTTCTTGACAGTCAGAGTGGTATTGGCAAGCAGAGCTGATTTAGTTTTTGGCTGGCAATCAGTAAGACCTTCATTGGAGATTCGCAAATGAAAAATAAGAAATTCTATATCTCAGGCATTCTAGCAACCATCTTCTTGTCAGGCATCCTTTCTTTCTATGCCTCATCAAGCCCAGATGGATTAGAAAAAGTTGCTGACAAAATTGGTTTTATTGATAACGCAAAAGATCACAATAATTCTGATGGGGTTTTGGCTGACTATGGAGTTAAAGGAATTGAAAACTCAAGACTAAGTGTTGGCATTGCCGGTGTTATTGGTGTAGCTATCACTGGCGGCGTGGCTTATTTATTGTTCTTAGGTTTAGCTAAAAGAAAGCGTTTAGAAAAATAGAATCCAAATCTTCGGATAAACATCACCCACATCATCACGGCCATGATGTGGGTGAGCGCTTTTACATACACCGGCATTCTTTAATCCACGAACTAGAACCTCATGCAAAGATAATTTCGATGTTGTTGTTTCTCTTGATTGTAATCATTACCCCAATACAAAATCACTTTGCTTTCATAGGATTTTTCACAATTGTGTTAGGCCTAGTTGTATTGGCAAAACTTCCGATTATTAAGGTGCTAAAACGATCAGCTGTGGAAATTCCGTTCTTGTTATTTGCAATATTAATGCCTTTTGTAAGTGCAGATAAAGAGAGGGCGAAAGTTGCTGCACTGTCGATAATTGCAAAAGCGACGATAGGAGTGTTGTTAGCGATTCTGCTTTCGAGCACTACCCCCGCTAGAGAAATCTTGCGTGGTTTTGAAACATTAAAATTGCCTACTCTTCTAGTTCAGATAACAAGTTTTGTGCTCCGATATCTAAATGTTATCAATGACGAAATGGAGAGAATGACTGTTGCGAGATCTTCAAGAGGATTTGAGCCTAAAGGAATAAAAGATTGGAAATTCGTCTCAGCTGCCGCAGGTGCGTTGTTTATTCGATCTTACGAGCGCGGTGAGAGAGTTCATCTAGCAATGATTTCTCGTGGCTACGAAGGGAAACTTCCCTCATCTTCTACTTCAAAAGTAACTAAAGCAGACAGGTTTAAGATTGCACTACTAATTTCAATTATTTTAGCTTTGTCTATTCTTGGAAGGTTTATTTGATGGCGATACCTAGTCTTGAAATTAATCAACTCGCTTTCGCCTATCCAGATGGTAATCAAGCCCTTATTGGTGTTAATCTCAAAATTGAACAAGGCGAGAGAGTTGCATTGCTAGGGCCTAATGGTGCTGGGAAAACAACACTTGTGATGCATTTGAATGGAATTCACACAGCTCAACATGGTGAGGTTTTAGTTGCTGGCAGGAAAATAAATACAGGCGACAAAGAGAAATTGAAGGAGATTCGTTCTAAAGTAGGAATTGTTTTTCAAGACCCTGATGATCAGCTGTTCATGCCTACCGTAAGAGAAGATGTAGGTTTTGGGCCATACAACTTAGGTCAAAGAGGTGCGCAATTAGATGCGACAATCGAACGAGCACTAGCTCAGGTTGGAATGTTAGATTTAATAGATCGGGCTCCACACCACTTGTCATTTGGACAGCGAAGACGTGTTGCAGTTGCAGGAGTGCTGGCGATGCAACCTGAAATCCTTGTTTTGGATGAACCTTCCTCCAATTTGGATCCTGCAAGCCGCAGAGAATTGGCCGAAATTCTGAAAAGTTTGGAAATTACTCTCTTGATGGTCACTCACGATCTTCCATATGCATTGGAGCTTTGCGAGAGATCAGTAATTTTATCTGGCGGTAAGATTTCAGAAGATCGAGAAACTAGAAATCTACTAAGAGATGAAAAAACTTTAGCAATGTATCGCCTGGAGTTACCGGCAGGTTTTAAGGTCGACTAAGTAATTTAATTCGTTCTTGCGCAACTGCGGCACCGAATAGCACGATCAATGCGCCTACCGGTTCATACCATGTAATTTCTTCGCCTAAGAAGATAATGCCGGCAATTACTGCAACTACTGGAGTTACGAAAGTAACGGATGAGGCAATCGCACTTCCGGCCGCACGGATAATTTCAAAATTCCAAATGTAAGCAAAGCCGCTTCCAAAAATACCTAAGCAGAGCATTGATAAAACTGGAATTAATTTAAATTCATCTTTAGCAATTCCGTCATAAAGATGGCCAGGCAATAAAACTGCGGCGGCACAAATTAATTGGACTGTGGCCATGGGAGTAGGTTCCAATTTATATGGCATCACAAAACGTCTTGAATATGGAAATGAGAATCCGTAACAAGTAACGGCTAAGAGCAACATACCTACATACAGAATTGGATTATCTCCTAGCCCTTGCCAAACTCCCATGACGGTGGCTACTCCGACAAAACCCAAAGCTAAGCCAACTAATTGCGCACGTTTAGGTTTTTCGTCCCGCCCAATAATTATTATCGCTAAAACAGTCATCAATGGAGTGACAGCATTAATGATTCCTGCCAATATCGAAGTCACTTTAGTCTCCGCCAAGGCAAATAAAATTCCAGGAAATACATTAAGTAATAGCGCAACTACTAGTAAATG
Source organism: Candidatus Nanopelagicaceae bacterium (assembly GCA_046091905.1). Classification (GTDB taxonomy): domain Bacteria; phylum Actinomycetota; class Actinomycetes; order Nanopelagicales; family Nanopelagicaceae; genus ZLKRG08. The sequence continues at coordinate 11,631 of JBJTCN010000065.1, read as the reverse complement.
GCCCCAAATTTTGGGATCTCTTGGAAGCTCTACCCTCTTAGCTTTGGCGATTATTATCAAAGTAAGCGCACCCAAAGAGCAGCGACCAAAAGCCACGCCAAGTGGCGTTAGAAATTCCAGCCCTTGCTTAATAAAGAGAAATGACAAACCCCAAGTTATGCCTAAGAGCAGATATGAAATCAGCCAGGATCTCCGCATTGCGGAAATCTATCTCAGGTTAAGCCATTGATAAGCAGAATGCGCCAAGTGCAGAGGAAACTGCCATCCAGACCCACCAAACATTGACGATATCTACATGCCAATAATTTGATTTATATAGGCCCAAACGCGCACGATTCCAATTACCAAATGAAATGAACACAGTTAGGAATAAGTGCACCTGGTTCATGATTGTTAGTAAATAGAATGCAGATACGTATGTGCCTTCATGGAAAGTAAATGGCGCGGTGGCAATGGTGTTCCACTGCATCACTGATGCTGCAATTGCAGCCAACATCGCCAAAAGGCTCGCACCTTTAAGCCCGCTCTGATTTCCACTTCGCGCGGAACGTAATCCAAAGTAATGCAGCGCCATTCCAAGCGCTGCAATCAAAGTTATCGTCCAAGCTGGGTTACTTGATATAGGTTGAATTGCTGGATTTTCACCATCAGCTTTTGGTAGCCACATCTCATTGACATTTTGACTCTTTAGATAGAAGAAGACAAACATCATTGATAGTGCAAATGAAATATCTGCAACCAGAATCAGAATTACACCAAGACGATTACGTGATCCGACATCATCTGGATGTTCGTGGTGCACGTTATGTGTCAATGTTTCGTGGCTCATACCAACTCCTTCTCCTGCTTAGTGCCATAACCATATGGATCATCATGAACCTCTGGAAGTTTCTCGAAGTTCTCTAGTGGTACTGGATTTGGCACGGTCCATTCAATGGTCTTTGCATGCCATGGATTCATCGGTGCAATCTGACCGTGCTTCCATGAATGAATTACGCCCGCTAGGAATACCAGCATGCCGGCCATCACAATGTATGCGCCGCCGGTTGTAATTTGATTGCCGCGATTAAACATCTCATCAAAGACGCTAACGCGACGTGGTTGTCCAGCAAGTCCCACTGCAAACATTCCCATGAAGGTAATGTTGAAACCGATCTGTACTAACCAGAAACCAATCCAACTTAACTTCTTATCAAACATGCGTCCCGTGATCTTTGGGAACCAGTAAACAAGTGATGCGATGGCACCAGTTAAACCTGCGCCCATCAATGTGTAATGGAAGTGCGCAGTTACATACATAGATCCGTGGAAGGAAGCATCTGCTGGCACGTCTGAGAGATAAATACCAGTGACGCCACCGATTAGGAAGTTAAATAACAAGGCATATACCGAGAGCATTGGCATCGTTGCCCAAACTCGACCGCGCCAAATAGTTCCTACTAAAACTAAGAACAACATTCCGGTTGGAATTGAAATTAGCTCAGTAGTTAACATAAATGGAGCATTAAGTAGCGGCGCCCAACCTGACATGTACATATGGTGTGCCCACACCAACACGGAAAGTCCTGCAATTCCTGCGATACCGACTACCGCAACTGTGAATGAATAGAGCGGACGGCGAGTAAATACTGGCGCCATCTCCATCAATGCAGCGACAGCTGGAATCAAAATAACGTAAACCTCTGGATGTCCCATCAACCAGAAAAGATGTTCGTATAACCAACCAGAACCGCCACCATGTGGGTTATAGAAATTTGTTCCAAGTCCGCGATCCATTCCGCTCATCACTTGAGATAAGAAGAAGGTTGGGAAAGCTGGTAACGCAAGTGCAACTGATGCCACCACGCCATGAATAAAGATTGGGGTGCGATTCCAAGTCATACCTTTTGCGCGCATCTTGATTACAGTCGTTGTGATATTTGCACCAGCCACCATTGTTGATAGCGCAAAGATGCAGATGTACATGATGTAACCATTCATGCCTAGTGGCGATTGACCTGCAAGTGGGTTGTATGCAGTCCAACCAGTTGAGATGCCACCAATAAATTGACCCCAAATTAATGGAACTGCGGCCGCCACAATTAACCAGAATGAGAGCGCATTTAGCCGTGGGAAGGCCATATCTCGTGCGCCAATCATGATTGGCATGATGTAGTTACCAAATGGTCCGGTGACCATGATGATGGCACCAACGATCATTAAAATTCCGTGCGTTCCAACTAAAGAGTTATACGCCTGCGGATTTATTAGTCCACCTTCAGGGCTACCTAAGTTAGTACGAATAATCATCGCCATGATTCCGGCAATACCAAAGATCATCATAGTGGTCACCAAATATTGGATACCAACCACTTTGTGATCTGTGGTGTAGCGGAAGTAGCGCTTTAAGCCCATATCTTTACCGGCGTAATACATATTCTCTTCGTGAGATAGGTCTTTACCCATTACCCAGCGGAATGGCCCTATTAACGCACCAATACCAAACATGAATCCTACAAACCAAGAGATCATCGAAATCAATGTGATCTTATCTTCGCGTGTGAATAGTGGTGCTGATTCTGAATCTGCTGGCAAATAAGTTAGCGCTAATCGCCAAGAGACGATTGCAAAGAGTGCGCCGAAGAAGAAGGCAGTAAAGACATTTAACCTTTCAATTAAAGGTTTGGTTGTGGTGCTCACTAGTTGCCTCCCTTGTTATTCGGATCGGTCGGTTCGCCTTTATCTTGTGGGAACGGATCGCCAGAGTAATTACGTTTTGGTTGGCTTAATAACCAGTTATCGTAATCTTCCTGAGTTTGCACAATAACTTTGTTCTGCATATATGAATGAAGTAATCCGCAAAGTTCGGCGCATCTAACATTGTAGGTACCCAGCTTATTTGGATTTACTGCCACTTCCGTAACTTTTCCTGGATTAGCATCAACTTTGACGCCCATCTCTACAATCCAGAATGAGTGCTTAACGTCAACAGAGGTAACATGAAAGACCACTGGTTTGTTAACAACCAGGTGCAATTCATCACTGCGAACACCTTTCGAAGCAGGATAGTCATAATTCCAAACCCATTGTTGTCCTGTTACGTTGATATCAACTGCATGGTCATCAAGAATTGATTCATTGTCGTGCTGTAGAACAATCATGCCGCCGACTACTGCAAATAAGCAGAGTATTGCAGAAACGGTAACCCAAACAATATTCGATTTAGATGAATTTCTAACTGCATGATCGGCTTCAGCTGGTGGATTATCTCCGTGGTGCAAATTACCCATTGAAACAATAGCAATTGCGAAAACTATCGCCATCACCGGAGCAGCTGCCCAAGTAAAGATTTGCATGAGATTTTCGGTAGTTTTCATGACCTGCGAAGCTGGCGGTCCCATTAGACGAACCTGAACTTCAGAGGCCAAATAACCAATGATTGGCGTAAGAATTACCGAAAGAATTGCGGTCTTACGAACATCTTTCTTCTCCCACCACTTTGAGTGAGTTTTGGTATGTGCTTGCATCTCAGTCATGTGGTTACGCCTTTACCGTGAAGTGTCCAGCCATGTAACTCATGGTTGACATCGCATTTCCGAATCGAGCCACAGTTCCGTCACCACATGGAAATTCGCAGTTCCAGACGTATTCGCCCTCATCACCAGTGATAAATGTGAAAGTAGTTTTGGTTGGGAATTGGGTATATCCACCTGCCTCTTCGGCAGCTGTTACCTCTTCATCATTTGCAAGTGCTAATGGAACACTGACAAAGATTTTATCTTTGCCATTTGCAACTCCATGAAGAGTCCAAGTGTGTCCAACTGCATCATGCGGGATGCTGGTGATCTTTGCCTCTACGGATGCATTTGCTTTTGCTTTAGTATCCCAACGCTGTACAAATGTGGCGGTACCGTCAACAGTACCCATAACATGTGAGAAGAAATCATTATTTAAAGTTTCACCAGAGTCATACTGGTAAATGGTGATTGTTACTGCTGAATGAGGCGGCACTACAAGATTAGTTCCAGTCTGCGCATCACCAAGAATTTCGCCATTAGGTCCACTGGCTCCATATGAAACCCAATCCGGATGTGCACCGCCACCTACGCCATGGTGTCCACCAAATAAACTATTCGGGTAGGTATTTAAATTAATTGTGTAATGCGGATAAGTCTTTCCATCTGGTGCGGTGTATTGGCCGGCTGGTGTTGCCGCCGTCACGCCTTTGTCATTCCAAGCGTTTGATACATAAGCGGTAATTCCAACAATCAGACCCGCACCGAGCACCACTGTTACTAAAGCCGCCATTAAGCGTGACTTCATTAACGCCTCCCAATCTGTCTAAATCTTGTGTCAGCAATCACAGTAAGATAGAGGTTTCTCGAATTTGACTAAAGGGTAAACACAACTTTTTTTCATTTTTCTTCAAGGGGTAGCCCCCAGAAATTGCTTGCTTAGGGGGCTAATCTCTCCTATCAATGAAGCGGTTCTATTTAATTGTCGCGGCCCTCTTGACTCTGGCGGTCACCGTTACCCCCATTGGCACTCAAGCGCTGGATCGATTTACCTTTCACATGATTCAGCACATCACTCTGTTAATGGTGGTGGGCTCTCTGTTGGTCCTGGCCACCACGCAAAAATTGCGCAATCAATTAAATTCAAATGCGGTATTTAGATTTCTCTCCAGCCAGTGGGTTAGCTTCTTCTTATATGCCGCAATAATGATTGGTGTACACCTACCTGAAGTGCACCTTTTTATCATGCACCATCCGTGGGCGCATTACTGGGTCGAAGTTCCACTTTACTTAATTGTGCCTTATCTCTTTTACTTCAATATTTTGGAATCCAACTTAACTAATCGCCGGCTTTCTACTGCAATGTCAGTAATCATGCTCTGGTTAATGATGGTCCCAGAAACTTTAACGGGCTTCTTTATTTATATTTCAAACGAATCTGCCTATGGATATATGTATGAAATAAACGATCAAAGAATGGGCGGCACCATTATGTGGTCTGGTGGCATGATCATTGATGTTACTTGGATTATGTTGGCGGTTTATCACTGGTGGAAATCTGAGGAGTTAAAGAATGGCTGACTCTGAAGAATTTAAAGCGCCGGATTGGGTCGCCAATCAGCCAATTGAAGAGCCGCAGGAAGGTCCTACCAAAAAACAAAGAGTTTTCATGACCATAGTTTTAGTGGTGGTGATTCCACTCTTTCTTTTTCTGGGTTACTTTGAATTTGGCCGCGCACAACAAGGTAATTGGCGCGCTTGGGTCTACACATTTGAGTGGCCATTCTTTGCGGTATTAGCTATTTATTTATGGCGTAAATTGATTGGCGGCGGAAAATTTAAGATTCCTACGCCTAAAGATATGGGAATTGAAGAGTAAGTGAGCCCCCGGTCGGAATCGAACCGACGATCTGCTCGTTACGAATGAGCTGCTCTACCACTGAGCCACGGAGGCAAGTGTTAAAAATTGTTAGTCAACCAAAATTGTGCCATTTGGAGTTTCAAATTGCACCGCCACAATTCCAGTATCTCCATCAGCTTCAATTGGTGTAACCCAACGAATCTCAACATCTTCTCCCAGCGCATCTTTATATTCAACGCCAAGATATTCACGAACTGTCTTTGGTTCGCCTGCGATTTCTAATCTTGAAATTTTTGAAGTTGCTTTGCCATCTGCAGATGGATGATGATTCTCAACCCATTCAACAAAGAATGGAAGTTGGCGATCTTCGAGAGTTGAGAGAATTCCAATCTGCTTCCAAGTAAGTGTTTCACCATCAGGTTTGGTGCGTGAACCTTCAACAGCTGGGCGACCTAAACGTTTTTCAATAGCGGATACATCATCAACTGATAAGACCCAAGTTAACCAACCGCCACCTTCATCTGCGCGCTGCTTAACTGCGCGACCAAATGGAGTCTTATCTGTTGCTGGATGATCTAGTGGGCAAACTACTTCGATGTAATGGCCATTTTTTAATGGCGCTGTGAAATTACGAGTGCCGAATCTTGGATGAGCGCCACCATCAACAAATGTGGTCCCAAGTTTCGCGCCTAAGCGCTGCACGGTGTCTGAAATCTGATCGTGGGAAGTCACATAAGAGATGTGGTCTAAACGCATGGGAGAATTTTGCACTACCAAAAGGGGTGCTTCTTACCATCAAGGGACTAGCAAAGAAGGGGAATTACGCACCACAAGCCAGGTTTTGTGCGGGCAACACCCCTGAAATTAGATACTTTTCGACCGCCTGGTCCACGCAAGGTTCATCGCGGTTATATCCCGTATGCCCCTCGCCGGAAACTGAAACCAAGACCGAGTTAAGCAGTATCTCTGACAACTTAACCGCCCATTGATATGGAGTTGCTGGATCGTTGGTCGTGCCAATCACCAGCACTTTGCGCTTCAACTCAATTGGGCCAGTAATCAATTCATATTTCGCTTTTGGCAGATATTGACAATCCATTTCAGAGTACATCAAGTACTTTCCAAAAATTGGCGCCGCACTTTGTAGCGCTACTTGAGCTATCCCAGCTGGCGGAAAGTCTGCACAAAAGATTACTGATAAAGATGAAGCATCATTTGAGGTGTAATTACCATTTGAGTCTCTTCGGTTGTATTCATCAGCCATAGTAAGTAGCAGCTTGCCATCTAAATTAAATAAATCGTTTAGCGCTTTGCGCAGTACTGGCCAGCCATATTGTTGATCATAAAGTCCAAAGGCAATTCCATACATCGCAAGTGATTCTGTTAATTTGCGATTGCCAACTTCAATTGGGTTCTTGCGAAGTTCCGCTAACTTATCTTTAATCTGAGTTGCAAAATCGCCAGTTAAAACACAGGCATTTTGTTCCATGCAATCTTTAGCAAAAGCGTTAAACGCTGAATCAAATCCCACTGCCTGTTGCAGAGTCTGTTGTGCAGAATCTAAAGTCGGATCAACTGCGCCATCAAGTACAAATCTGCCGACTCGATCTGGGAAGAGTTTGGCATATAAAGTTCCCAAATAAGTTCCATATGATTTACCCAAAAAATTTAATTGCGCATCACCTAATAGCGCCCGCAAGATATCCATATCTCGCGCCGCATTGGCAGTGGAATAGAAAGCTAAATATTTATTCTCGGCCTGGCAATTTTCCGCAAATTGCTTGGTATCAGCCTGCATTTTCGCTAATTCCGCATCGTTTTCTGGGTAAGCATCAGAGGCATAAACCTCATCGGTCTCTTTATTGCTTAAGCAATCAATTGGCGCTGAGCGTCCAACACCGCGCGGATCAAAGCCCACAATATTGAAATTCTCATTGACGGACTTAGTGAAAGCATCTGTATATGAATATGCATAATCAATCCCTGAACCGCCAGGTCCGCCCGGATTTACCACTAGATTTCCGATGGCGTCGGGGGCCTCATGTTTCATGACTGCAATATCAAATTCGCCTAATTCAATATTCTCATAATCAATTGGCACTTTATAAGTGGCACATTTGAATCCACCATAACAATCCAGCCAATTGAAATTCTGATTGTAATAACCAGAAATTGAGGCAGGACTTAGCTTGCCATGCTGTGGTTTAAATGGATCTTTACTCTGATTAAAAAGATTAGCAAGTGTGACTGCCAAAAGTAATGCGATGGATGCTCCAGAGAGCAGCTTTAAAGTTACTTTATTAATTCGCACATTAAAGCTTCCATGACCAAAAGTGGCGCGCCATTTCGCTGCAGGCTTTCGCGAGCTCTCATGATGGCATCCATTTTGGCAATTGTCTTATGGGATTGGGTATTTGCCGCCATCTTATTTATCTGATCTGCAAGTTCGGCGTTTATTAAATCGCCATCATGGCCAGCTTGCACCAAAATTACATCACGATAGAAAGTTGCTAAATCAAGTAGCGCACCATCTAGAGTATCTCTGGTAATTCGAGTGGCTCTAGATCTCTGTTCCTTCTCTAACTCCTTTAACGCTTTACCACTTCCCTTGCCTAAAGCAGTTGAGAGCTCTTCATACTCTTTCTCATCTAACGCTTCAGAAATCGCATCCGATTCCGCGTTGGCAAGTTCCACTAATTTAGCTGCCGCTACATATGCTGCCGCGACGCTATTTAATTGGCTAGGAATACTTAAAATCGCGCTTCTGCGATTTCGGACTGCTTCGTTTGTAGCTAAATGTCGTGCTCTACCAATATGACCTTGCGAAACTCGCGCCGCAAAATCAGCCATCTTTGGCGCAATCTGATGTTGCTCGATTAAGAATTTAGAAACTTCATGGTTTGATGGTGTATGCAATTGAATATGGCGACAGCGCGAACGAATAGTTGGCAAAATATCGTGCAAAGTTGGCGCACAGAGCAACCAAACGGTGCGAAGCCCTGGCTCTTCAATCGCTTTTAGCAACGCATTTGCAGCAGATTCAGTTAAGCGATCTGCATCTTCCATAACCACTACGCGCCAACCGCTCATTGATGGCGCCCAAGCAGTTCGGGTTAATAATTCTCGAATCTCATCAATCTTGATTGATAAGCCTTCGCTCTTTAAAACTTCAACATCTGGATGCGCGCCAGATTTAGCAGTTACACAAACATTGCAAATACCGCAACCACCACTCTTGCAGACCAGAGCTTGTGCAAATGCAATTGCCGCAGAGGAACGGCCACTACCTGGTGGCCCGGTAAAGATCCAAGCATGGGTCATTTCTTGTGTTTCTTCGCCACTTGCCGCAGCTTTTACCGCAGCGGATAAAGTTTCAATTAAATGCGCTTGACCGATTAATTGGTCGTAGACGCTCACTTGGTTTTCTTTCGCAAATTAGGTTTTTTAATAATGCGCTTTTTAACCTTTGGCTGCTTCTCAATTTTATTTAGATCGCGTAATTCGCTTACCCTAGAAGTGATTACCGCATGAATATCTTCAACACTCTGTCCACCATCAACCACTACATATCTCTCCGGGTCCATCAACGCTAATGACAGAAATTCTTGACGTACTCTTGCGTGGAAGGCAATTGATTCGCTCTCTAATCGATCACGTGATTTCAAGCGTGAAATACCCACTTCTGCTGGTAAATCAATAATGATAGTTAAAGTTGGGATTAAAGATTCGGTAGCCCACCTAGAGATTCGTCCCACTTCACCTGGCGATAAGACGCGACCTGCCCCTTGATATGCAATTGAAGAATCCAAGTAGCGATCGGTAATCACAATCTCGCCGCGATCTAAAGCTGGTCTAATCAAAGTCTCTACGTGATGCGCACGATCTGCTGCATATAAGAGCGCCTCCGCGCGAGGCGAAACATCATCATGTGTATGAAGCAAAATATCGCGCAGCTCTTTACCTAACTTAGTACCACCAGGTTCGCGCGTTATAACAACTGAGTGTCCTTGCGCTTCAAAATACTCTTTTAATAATTTTGATTGAGTTGATTTGCCACAACCTTCTCCGCCTTCAAAGGAGATGAAAACACCTTTGGCGTGACCGGTAACTTGGGCACCTAAATCGCCACGCAGCGCCGAAACGATATCGCTCATTATAGAGATACCTGGGCGATCGCGCATCTGTCGATAGGAAACTACGCCAATTAACCCAGCCAAAATTCCGGCAATCAAAATAGTGATTGATGCACCGTTATAAGTAACTTCAGAGTTGGCGAACTTATAAGTGTGCTGACCAACCGCAGCGGCAATAAGTGGTGCGATAGCCAAAACCGCTACTAAAACAATGCGAATTAGCGATTGCACGAAGGCAAAGGTGCGACCACGCACTTCATTTTCAACTTCCATGCCCAGCATGGTGAAGCCGGTTACCCAGCTGATTCCGCTAAATGCGCCCAGAATGATGGTTACCATAACGGCAATTACTAAGTTACTAATCAATGCAAGTGCGACTAAGAAAAACCCGGCAATCGCAAGAGATGCGCCAAATAATCTGCGTCGTGAGAATTGCGAAAGCACACGTGGGCCAAAGCCAATACCTGCTGCTAATCCAGTAAAAACAGAACCGAAGAGCACACCGTAAGCAGCATCGCCACCGCCCAGATCGCTCACAAAGGTTCTGGCCAAACCGATTACGGCACCGGCAGCCATAAACGCGCCCACCATTCCCACAATTAGTCCGCGCACGATCTTTGATTGACTTACAAAGCGCCAACCTTCAAGTAGCGACTTGGCAATATTTTCGCCACCTTTTGCTGATGCCGCACCGCGCGGAATTTCATCCATGCCAAAGACAATCCAAGCGGTGTAGAAAAATGAAAAGGCATTTATATAAAGTGCCACATCAGTGGTGTTGCCATTTAAGAATGGAAAGATCGCGCTGAGTGCCCCAGAGACTAAAGCTAAAATCGAGAAGACTCCCGCGGCAATCGGTGCAGTTCCGTAAGCTGCCAATAAAGAAACTTGGTTTGCCGATTCTAATTTTTCCTTTGGCACCAAATTTGGCACCGACGCCTCTTTAGCTGGTGACCAGAAGAGCGTTATGCATTCGACCAAAATGGTGGCGGCATATAACCAGTAATAATTTTGATAGAGCGCGATAGATACATATAGAGCACCGCGCAAAATATCTGCAACCACCATTAACTTTCGGCGATCAAATTTATCTGCAATTACACCCGCAATTGGCCCTAAAAAGACCGATGGCAGCAGGCGTGCAATAAAGACACCTGCAATTGCAAAGTTGGCGGTTGAGTAATTACCTTGCGAAAGTTTCTGCGCCATCGCAGTAGTTGCAAGCAGACCTAACCAATCTCCCAATGACGAGAGCGCCATTGATTGCCAGAGCCTGCGAAATGCAGGAATCGCTAAGACTCCCCTGGTCTCATCTTGACCCGGGGCGGCAGGCGTTGGAAGCGACTTTGCCATAGAGGCGCATTCTATCGGGCTGAAATAAGGCTTGTTTTAACGCTTAAACCCAGCCATATTCCAATGCGCGCTGCGCTGCTTCTCGGCGATCACTTACTGCGAGCGCTTGGTAAATTCGCATTGTTTCGTGACGAATTGTTGATACTGAATAACCCAATTGTTGCGCCAAGTCATGATTAGTTTTGCCATCAACTATGCCCTTTAAAATGTTCAATTGGCGCTTGGTCAATGAATCAACAGATGACAGACCTTTTTCAGATCCTAAATCTTTTTCGCTAGAGAAATCTTGAGTATGAGTTAGCGATAAATATAGTGCGATTGCTAGCGCATAAATATTTAGCTCTTTAAAGAGTTCTTTCTTCTGCTCTGCATCTTTTTCAGTAGAAAATGAAATATTCATCCAACCATAAGTGCTTCCCTTTGCGCGAAGTTCAATTAACACTTGCTTATTAGTAGAGGTCCACGGGCCTGGTTGATGTCCCGCGGCAATCTGATTTACTTCGATATCTTTCATATAGCGCCAAATTTGTCCTGGCACCAATTTGCCTGTTTCGTTACTTTCAAAACCATACTGACCTAAGTAGTGATAACTATCGTCTTTGTTTAATCGCCCCAATCGTGCGCAACATGCGCCATGTGGTTTCAGATAATCAGTTACCAATGCTCGGCAAATTTCATCAGCTGTTGGTATATTTGCAAGCCAACTTACAAAGCCATTCATTATTTCCATCTATGTCACCTCAATGATACGTACTGTAGTACGTATCATTGAGGTGACATAGATGGAAAT
>JBJTCN010000064.1:0-54700 GCA_046091905.1 Candidatus Nanopelagicaceae bacterium | reverse complement strand
CGGCCCTTTTAATTCAAGTACTAACTTGCGCTTCTGGCCCTTCGCTGCCTTATTGGCCTAATTAGGAGCTCCCTTCTTTCCACCCTTCTTAGCTGCCTTCTTTAAGAAGGCAGCTACGAAGGCTGCAAAGAAGGCAGCTCCTAAGAAGGCCAAGAAGGCAGCTAAGGGCAAGAAGCGCAAGTAAAAACTTGAATAAAAAGGGCCGCCATTTGATGGTGGCCTTTTTTATTTGTTTTAGCTGCAACTTAGAATTCGCATTATGAAACCGCCATCGGGAAGACCGCTTGGAATCAATTTAGGTTACCGAATTGGCGCTGGAATTTTATTGCCCATCATGAGGGCGATTACCAAACGTACTTGGTCAAATACTGAAAAAATTCCACAACAAGGCGCGGCAATTTTTTACAGCAACCATGTCTCTTACATTGATGCGTTGGTACTTGCCCATTACCTCTTTGAAAATGGCAGAGCCCCTAGATTTATAGGAAAAGAATCGGTATTTAAAATTCCTGTAGTCGGCTGGGTTTTATATAAAGCAGAACAGATTCCAGTTAAACGCCAGAGCGATAGCGCTGCAATTGCCTTAGCGGAAGCGATTGCGGCTTTAAAAATGGGCCATGCCATCGCAATTTATCCAGAAGGCACTTTAACTAGAGAACCCAATCTTTGGCCGATGACTGGAAAGACTGGTGCGGTGCGATTAGCGCTCAGTTCGGGTGCGCCATTAATTCCGATTGCACAATGGGGCGATCATAAAATTTTAGCGCCATATTCAAAATCTTTAAAGCTCTTTCCAGCCAAGCCAGTAACTATGCAGTGTGGCGATCCGATTGATTTAAGTAAGTGGCAAGGCAAAGCTGATGATCCAATTGCAATGGAAGAGGCCACGAATTTTGCAATGAAGACCTTAGCCAAGATGGTCGGCCAACTACGCGATGAGGTCGCGCCAGCTGAGCTATTTGATATCAGAAAGACAGATCTGCCAAGAACTGGCAATTTTAAGAAGAAGCAGAAGCGATGATTGGTCTAATGTAACTGCAAGTTAATTGAATCGAGAGCTGTAAGGTGCCAATTCAATGCCTTCGGCCTTAGAGTTAGGGCTTGACTTAGAAACAAGACCATCAGCATTGCGGAGGGGTTTAATTGATTAACGTTGCGATTATCTGCGGAGGTCGAAGCAGCGAACATGAAATCAGTTGCATCTCTGCCAGTGGCGTTATTTCAGCAATTGATCGCAGTAAATATCAACCAACTTTAATTGGCATTACTAAGAGCGGCAAATGGGTCTTACTTCCTACCGAAAGTAAGTTCGAAATTAATAAGGGAAAATTGCCAGAGGTGTCAGAGAGCGCCCCAGCGATTGTACTTGAGGATATCAAAGCAGATGTGGTCTTTCCGATACTGCATGGTCCATACGGAGAAGATGGCACTATTCAAGGGTTACTTGAAATGCTCGATGTTCCTTATGTTGGCAATGGAGTTTTAGCCTCTGCAGTTGCAATGGATAAACACTTTGCAAAACAAATTTTTATGGCACATGGCATTGCGGTTGCACCTGGAGTGGTACTACGCGAAGGCGATGAGATAAAAGATCATGGCTTGGGATACCCACTCTTTGTAAAACCTGCTCGAGGTGGCTCTTCTAGAGGTACCCATAAAGTAAAGCGAAGTGAAGATTTAGCAGCTGCAGTAACTGATGCCTTCAAATATGACCGAAAGGTAATGCTTGAAAAGGCAATTGTGGGGCGCGAAGTTGAATGTGCAGTCCTCGAAAAAGATGGCCAGATTCAATGTTCGGTTCCTGGTGAGATAAAGATTGATCCAAAATTTGAATTCTATGATTTCGAAGCAAAATACTTAGATAGCGCTACTTCAGTATTAGCGCCAGCAGAGATTGCGCGAGTTGAGGATTTACAAGAAGCCGCCAAAGAGGCATTTGTCGCGCTAGGTTGCTCTGGTTTGGCTAGAGTTGATTTCTTTTACACTGAATCAAATGAAATTATTATTAATGAATTAAATACTATGCCTGGATTTACACCATCATCGGTTTACCCAAAATTGTGGCAAGCCAGCGGAATTTCATATACCGAAATTATTAGCGCGCTGATTGAAACTGCGCGCCGCAGAAGTAATTCCGTACTTGGTTAGTGGAAATTACCAGTTACGGGACAGGTAAGTGTGCGCGTAATTCCTGGCACCGCCTGAACTTTTCCAAGGATCACGCGACCAAAATCCTCCATTGATGGAGCTTCGCAACGCATAATTACATCGTAAGGACCAGTAACGCCCTCTGCGAGAGTAACACCTGAGATTCCTGAAACTGCTTGCGCAACAGAGGAAGCTTTACCAACTTCAGTTTGAATCAAGATGTATGCCTGAACTGACATTTCAATCTCCTTCTGCCATTTGTTTCTACTTGGCAAACTTATCCCATAAGTTTCACCCATGGCTAGCAGTAATCGGCGCTGGAGCGAACGAGAGTTAATCCTTAACATCTCGGAAATATTTGCTGAGGCTAATTCAGAGGTATTGGTTGGCATTGGTGATGATGCTGCGGTTGTGGCGCGTCCAGAGGCTCAAGTCGTGGTCACAACTGACATGGCCGTCGAGAATGTTCACTTTAAAGTTAATTGGTCTAGCGCGCGGGAGATTGGTAGAAAAGTTGCTGCGGCAAACCTGGCAGATATCTTTGCGATGGGTGGAGCGCCAAAATTTTTAACGGTGGCGATGTCTGCGACCGGAAATGAAGAGTTGGAATGGATGCTTGATGTGGCCCGAGGTATTGCACATGAAGCATATTCGGCAGGCGCACAGGTTATTGGCGGGGATTTAGCAAGGTCCGAAAAAATAGTTATCTCGATAACCGCGATCGGTGAATGTAATAAACCAATTTTGCGAAGTGGAGCCCAAGTTGGAGATGCAATTTATATTTCAAAACTTCCTGGATGGTCAGCAGCAGGTTTTTTAGCGCTACAGCAAGAAGCGAGTGGTGGATTAATTGATTTTGCAATCTCTGAACATCGAGTACCAACCATTAATTATGAGCGCGCAAAAAAGTTTGCCATTAGCGCTAATTCACTTTCTGATATCAGTGATTCATTAATGATTCAAGGAACGCAGATGGCAGAAGCATCCGGCGTGCAATTTCTGATAGATGGAGAATTGATAAAAACCCATCCTGATTTTGCAGAGCTTTCGCAGGTAGCAGCGCAATTAAAGGTATCTGTATTTGATTTGATTCTAAGTGGTGGCGAAGACCACGCATTTTTGGCAACTGGTAGCGCGCTTAAAGGTTTTGAAATCGGCCAAGTGGTAGCCGGAAGTGGCATTAGACTTCTGCACCTAGAGACACCGCAACCCGGCTGGCAACACTTTAGTTAGAGTTCCAGTCGAATTGGAGAGAGGCTTACGATGTCCAATTCTTTACCTGTAATCATTCAAGGTGGAATGGGCATTGCAGTATCCAATTGGGAATTAGCAAAAACCGTTTCTATGCAAGGCCAATTGGGCGTAGTTTCTGGCACCGCAATCGACAATGTAATGGCCAGACGCCTTCAAGATGGAGATCCAACTGGAAATACCAGGAGAGCGCTGGCGCATTTTCCAAACCAAGATGTGGTTGCCAAGATCTTAGCTAAATACTTTATTGAAGGCGGAAAAGCTCCAGATGCACCATATGTAATGGTGCCAAAAATTACTTTAGAGCAGAAGCGAGATGCGCAAGAGATTCTGATAGCGGCAAACTTTGTTGAAGTTTGGCTAGCTAAAGAGGGCCATGACGGAGTTATCGGAATTAATTTCCTACATAAAATTCAAATGACTACTGCAGCCAGTGTATTTGGCGCAATGTTGGCAGGCGTGGATTACATAATCATGGGTGCGGGTATTCCTCGTGAATTACCAAAATTAATTAGAAGTATTGCAAAGTTAGAGGTGGGTTCAGTACCGGTAGATGTAATTGGTGGCCCAGCTGCGCTAACCACAATTAATCCATTGGATTTCGTTCCAGCTGGAACGCAAATAAAGAAACCAAAATTCCTAGCAATTATCTCGGTAGATGTACTTGGTACTTATTTAGCCCGCGATGAAGAGACCAGGCCAGATGGTTTTATTATCGAACATAACTCCGCAGGTGGACATAATGCACCGCCAAGAGGCAAGTGGGAGTTCGATGAAAATGGTGAACCAATTTACGGCCCAAAAGATATTGCAGATATTGAGAAGATGAAGAAACTCGAACTGCCATTCTGGTTAGCCGGTACATATGGCAATCCAGAGCGAGTAAAAGCCGCCTTAGCGCAAGGCGCAGCTGGCGTTCAAGTTGGTACTTTATTTGCAATCTCTAATCACTCAGGTTTTAGTAGTAAAACCCGTAATCAATTATTAGAAAAATTACAGAGTAATTCTTTAGAGATTAAGACTGATACAAAGGCATCACCGACTTCTTTTCCAATTAAAATTGCAAAGTTAGAAGGCCATACCTCAACTAAAGAAGGCTTTGTAGCGCGACCAAAGCTTTGTGATTTAGGCTATCTACGCGAACCAGCGATTTCGGAAACTGGACGCACAATTTATCGCTGCCCCTCAGAACCAGAAGATCAATTTATTAAAAAGGGCGGGGCGATTGAAGATATTGATGGCCGTAAATGTTTATGTAATGGCTTAATGGCCAACATCGGACTTCCACAGGTTCGAAGAGATGGATATGTCGAAGCGCCAATTGTTACTTTAGGCAGCGATATCGAAGGCGCTAAAGTTTTATTAAAAGATCATCCAGATGGTTACGGCGCAGATGAAGCCGTTAAATGGTTATTAAGTCTGGTTTAGTAAAGATTACTTTGTAATTATTTGGTAATTATTTGGTACGTGCAGCCTTGCCCGCTTTTAGGCAAGAGGTGCAGATGTTCTGACGGGTAGAACGACCATTTAGAAATACGCGCACGCGCTGGATGTTTGGATTCCAACGACGACGAGTCTTTACTTGTGAGTGGGAAACGTTATTTCCAAAGCTAGGGCCTTTGCCGCAGATTTCGCATACAGATGCCACTGCTTACTCCTTAAGATTAAATGAGCTCTGGATAGCTCGATTACAGGGGCAGACTTTACTTGAAGCCAGGGCTAAGCGCGAAATCGAGTTCAAAAGCTCGCCTGCATGCTCAATTTCCAAGGCAGCGGAAAGTATCACCGCGCCAAATCAGAAAATGACCCTGAAAAAAGTAGAGGATTAGCCGTGGCTAATTTAGAGACCAAATTGGTCGATGTGATCGGTGATCGCACCGCCAAGGTAGTGGCAGCTGAATTGGGCTATAAAACAGTGGGCGATTTTTTACATCATTATCCGCGCAGGTATGTAAAGCGTGGCGAATTAACAGATATTGCCAAACTGCGCGAAGGCGAAGAGGCCACAGTTCTGGCAAAGGTACATTCAGTTAAATCTCGACGCATGGCAAATCGAAAACAGGTTATTGTCGAAGTAATAATCGAAGATAATAATCGCGAAAAGATGTCACTTACCTTCTTTAATCAAGCTTGGCGTGAAAAAGAGATGCGGGTTGGAAGACAAGGTCTCTTTGCGGGAAAGATCGGCACCTTCAAAGGAATGCGCCAACTTGCACACCCAGAATTGGAATGGTTGCCAGGAGATAGCGATGTTGAAGATGCAATAGGAGCTTTTGCGGATAAATATTTACCAATCTATCCAGCTACGGGAAAGTTTGCCTCCTGGAAAATCGCGAAGGCCTTAGAAATAGTTTTGGATTCGCTTGATGAAGTAGATGATTTTCTCCCTACTGAGATAAAGAGCGAACATGGATTCCCAGATTTATTTGAATGTTTTAAAGAGGTACATCGACCTACTGATATTCAAAGCGCAGAGAAAGCGAGATCTCGACTGACTTTCGATGAGGCCTACCTTTTGCAATTAACCATGCTTAAGCAGAAGCGCGAATTAGCAAACATTCACACAATTGCCAGAGTTCCAAAGCAGGAAGGTGTGTTAGCAGCATTTGATAAGCAACTGCCATTTCAATTAACTCCAGGTCAAGTCGAAGTGTCTGTAGAGATATTTAATGACCTCTTGGCAGATCATCCGATGCATAGATTGTTACAAGGAGAAGTCGGCTCAGGCAAAACCATAATCGCACTGCGTGCAGCGCTAAACATCATTGATGCAAATGCGCAGGTAGCCTTATTAGCGCCAACTGAAGTATTGGCACAGCAGCATTTTCGAACCACTTTAAAACAATTAGGTGAGTTAGCAAATAAAGGAAAATTAGGTGCACCAGACTGTGCAATCGAAGTAGCGCTATTAACTGGATCTATGAGCGCCGGAGAGAAGCGCGATATTCAAAGTCGAATCAAGAGCGGAGAGATTGATTTTGTAATCGGAACTCATGCGTTGTTATCAGACGCAGTTGAATTTAAAGATTTGGGATTAGTAATTGTTGATGAGCAACATAGATTTGGTGTTGAACAAAGAGATGCGCTGCGTGCGAAAGCAGATACCCCGCCACACTTATTAGTGATGACCGCAACGCCAATTCCGCGTACCGTTGCGATTACCGTTTTTGGTGATTTGGATATTTCTACTTTGACAGAATTGCCTCTGGGGCGAACTCCAATTACGACCCATTTAGTAAATGCGCTCACCAAGCCTAAATATTTAGACCGGGCTTGGGAGCGAATCAGAGAAGAGGTGGCGCAGGGACATCAAGCGTATGTAGTTGCGCCTCGTATTAGCGCCGGTACTTCAGAAGATGCGGACATGGAATTTCTCTTTGGTACTGAGAGCAAAGAAAGCGCTGCAGTTACTGAATTGGCTCCAGAACTTGCAACAGGTGCGCTTAAAGGAATTCGCATGGCAGAGTTACATGGAAAGTTGCCGGCAGATGAAAAAGAGGCCACCATGCAAGCTTTTGCCGATAAAGAGATTGAAGTTTTGGTATCAACTACAGTCATTGAAGTTGGAGTGGATGTTCCAAATGCCACAGTCATGGTAATTATGGATGCAGATAGATTTGGTATTTCGCAGCTACATCAATTGCGTGGACGCATTGGTCGAGGAAGCGCTCCAGGATTATGCCTGTTAATCACCAAAGTCCCTGAAGATTCGCTGGCATATGAACGGCTTTCGGCAGTTGCAAATACCTTGGATGGCTTTGAATTAGCACGTATAGATTTAGATCAACGTCGCGAAGGAGATGTGCTAGGTGTATCTCAAAGCGGTTCTCGCTCACATCTAAAATTGTTGCGAGTATTACGCGATGAAGAGATTATCTTGGCCGCACGTAAGGCGGCAGAAATTACGCTTGAACACGGAATTACCTCTACGCTAGAGCGCGAAATAAATAAGCTCCTAGCTGAGCGCGAAGTAGAGTATTTAGATAAGGGTTAAATTATGCGAATCATTGCCGGTGTTGCAAAGGGTCGTAATTTAGCTTCGGTACTGGGTGCAATTAGACCAACTTCTGATCGTGCGCGTGAAGCGCTCTTCTCTACATTGCAATCAGAGTTCGGTGAATTTGAAAATCTTAAATTTCTAGATTTATTTGCAGGTTCAGCGGCACTAGGTCTTGAAGCGCTTTCTCGTGGCGCATCTTTAGTGCATGCCGTAGAGAAAGATGAAACTGCACAGAAAACTATTCGTGCCAATCAGGAGATTTTGGAAAAGGCAAAAGCTGCGGGAAAATTTCATTTATATGCAATGAGCGCGCAGAAGTTTTTAGCAAATGCAGCTGAGCAGTACGACATTATATTTATTGATCCGCCTTACGAAATTAGTGACCAAGCGGTACACGAATTACTTGATTTAATTCTGAAGAATAATTTCATTAAAAAAGGTGGGGTCATTGTTATTGAGCGCGCCACCAAAGGTTCTCACGTTAATTGGCCTACACCATTAAGAGAGTTACGCACTAAAGAGTATGGCGTAGCCACGCTTTACTACGGAGAAATGGGTTAACCTTTACCTATGAGACGCGCAGTATGCCCAGGTTCATTCGATCCAATTACCTTTGGCCACTTGGATATCATCAAACGTGCCAGTGCACATTTTGATGAGGTAGTGGTGGCGGTCTTTATTAATAGCATCAAACAGAGTCTCTTTAGTGTCGAAGAACGTATTGACATGATTAAAGAAACCACTAAGGATCTACCAAATATTAAAGTGGATTCATGGAGCGGTCTGACAGTTGAATACTGCAAGCGAAATAATATTAATGTGATAACCAAAGGCTTACGTGCGGTATCGGACTTTGATTACGAACTACAGCAAGCGCAAGTTAATTTGCAGGCAGGCATAGATACTATGTTTATGGCCACAGATCCCGCGCACTCCTTCCTCTCTTCATCCTTAGTGAAGGAACTAGCAAAATACAATGGTGATATCTCGAAGATGGTCCCACCATCTGTACAGGCAGCGTTAGCTAAGAAAAGCCAATAGAAAGTCGTAGGTTTAATATGGATGCAGTTGAGAAATTAGCTTCGGCCATCAAGATGGTTGAAGAGGCGCGCGGCGTCCCGCTATCAGCCTCCTGCGTTGTGCATCGTGGCGAAATGCTAGGTGTACTTGATGAAGCGAAGGCTGCGCTGCCGGAATCATTTGCGAAAGCAGAATCAATCTTGGCAAATCGCGACAAAGTAATAGATGAAGGTCGTATGCAAGCTGAACAAATGGTAGCAATGGCTCGCGAAGAAGCATCCCAAATAATTGAACAGACTGCAATCATGCAACAGGCGCGCGAAGAGGCGAAAGATATCTTGGTTCAGGCACGAAATGAAGCGGCAGAGCAACGAGCAGAAATTGAAGAATATATAGATTCTCGATTAGCAACCCTTGAAGTAATTTTAAATAAAACTCAAGAAGCGATTTCTCGAGGCCGCGAGCGCCTCGCTGGTTCAACTGATAAAGATGTGCTCTCCCAACTATCCGAATAACTAGTTAACATTTAAAAAATGTCTAAAGCATTTCTGCTTAATACTCATGATTTACCTCGCCGTGCTGGCGAGATGAAGGAGTATCACTTAGCAATCGAATTGGATAAGCCGATCGGTATTGATGTTATTGCAGTCCCCGCAGGTATATTGAATTTAAATCTACGCTTGGAATCAGTAACAGAAGGAATTTTGGCTACGGGAGATTTTCAGACGGTGGCAAAGGGCGAATGTATTCGATGCCTTGATCCAGTAGAGATGGAACTAGATAGAAATTTCCAAGAGTTGTATTTCTATAAAGCTAATCCCGAGGAAGAAGATCAGCTACTTATGGATGGTGATGTGATGAATCTAGAGTCGCCAATTCGCGATGCGATTGTCTTGGATCTTCCTATCAATCCAGTTTGCGATGAGCAGTGCGAGGGGCTTTGCCCTGAATGTGGCCAGAAATGGCGTGAGCTGCCGGATTCACATCAGCACGAGCAGATTGATGCTCGCTGGTCAGGTCTAAAGGGGCTTTTCCCTGATTCGCAGGCGTAACTTCATCTCGATTTCACTAATTCCATTCCTTAGGCGATAATTCTCCAGTTCGTTAAACAAGGAGTAGAGAAGTGCCAGTACCAAAGCGAAAGATGTCGCGTTCAAAGACACGTTCACGTCGTAGTCAATGGAAAACCACCGCTGCAGCTATCTCTACCTGCGCGCAATGCCAGCAGCCAAAGCTTCAACACACAGCTTGCCCAACCTGCGGTACATATAACCGTCGCCAAGTCGTAGAGGTCTGATTTCATGTTCGCGCAATTAAAAGCGCGACTTGGCTTAGAGATAAGACAAGAGCTTCTCGAATTAGCTTTCACTCACCGTTCATTTGCCTATGAAAATGGCTTGACCGAAACTAATGAGCGATTGGAATTCTTAGGCGATTCAGTTTTAGGTTTAATCGTCACTGAAGAGCTTTATAAGAGATATCCAGATTTAGATGAATCAAGGTTGTCTCCGCTTCGTTCCGGAATCGTAAACATGCGCGCGCTCGCTGATATTGCTCGAACACTAGAACTTGGTCAGTACATGCGAATCGGAAAAGGTGAAGAAGTTACTGGTGGCAGAGATAAGAATTCACTTCTTGCAGATTCTTTCGAAGCGCTTATTGGTGCCATCTATTTAAGCAATGGCTTTGAAGCTTCCCAGAAGATAGTTGGTCAATTAATTAGCGAAACCATGGAAAGCGCCAAAGATCGTGGAGCCGGTCTTGATGGAAAGACCTCGCTACAAGAGCTAGCAGCATCTAGAAAAATAACTGCACCAGAATATTTAATCACTGAATCAGGTCCAGATCACGATAAAACTTTTGTGGCTACTGCAGTGGTAGGTGACGAAGCCATTGCAACCGGTGAAGGTAAAAGCAAGCGTGAAGCAGAACAAATAGCTGCTCGTATTGCCTATGAGAAACTTACTTCGTAATGCCAGAACTTCCTGAGGTCGAAACAGTTCGCGCTGGCCTTGAGAAAAATGTAGTAGGCAAGAAAATTACTGCAGTAAAACAACTACATCCAAGAGCTCTCCGTAGTGATTCGCTAAATAAATTAAATATCTTTAAGAACTCAAGAATTAAAGCAGTAAAGCGTCGCGGCAAATTTATGTGGCTGGAATTTGATCGCCCCGAAGTACTAGTTGCACACTTGGGAATGAGCGGCCAATTTAAGATACAGAAGGTAAATTCAGAACGCGAGCCACATTTACGGGCATTTTTCGAGCTTTCTAATGGCAAAGTGATGCGATTTATTGACCAAAGAACTTTCGGTTGGTTATGCGTAGATGAACTTGTTGATGGAGTACCCAAAATTGTTTCACATATCGCAATAGATTTATTTGATTCAGATTTTGATAAAAAAGCAGTAGTTAAAAAGATCGCTACTAAACGCGGACAAATTAAGAAAGTTATCTTGGATCAAGAAGTCTTAAGTGGAATTGGAAATATTTATGCAGATGAGGCGCTTTGGTATGCACGGATTCATCCAGAGCAGGCGGCAGATGAATTAACCTCCACTCAAATTCTTAATTTGGTCACAGCGGCCGAGAAAGTGATGCGTCGAGCCTTAAAGGCTGGCGGAACCAGTTTTGATGAGCTCTATATCAATGTAAATGGCGAGAGTGGATACTTTGAAAGATCATTGGCCGTATATGGCCAAGAAGGTGAGCCATGTCGCAGGAGACGCAGTTGCGGCGGCGAAATTATCAGAATTGCCTTTGCAAATCGCTCGTCGCGCCTCTGTCCCGCCTGTCAGACCCGATAGGTTTTCCGCGTGTATTTGAAGAGTCTGACCATCAAGGGCTTTAAGTCCTTCGCCTCTTCAACGACCCTGCTTCTAGAGCCTGGCATTACCTGCGTGGTCGGTCCAAATGGTTCGGGTAAATCAAATGTGGTTGATGCAATCAGTTGGGTTATGGGTGAGCAAGGCGCTAGATCTCTACGCGGTGGCAAGATGGAAGATGTTATCTTCGCCGGAACTTCAGGACGTGCGCCACTTGGTCGCGCAGAAGTTTCACTTACGATTGATAACACCGATGGATCACTTCCGATTGATTTCACCGAAGTAACTATCTCTCGCATCTTATTTCGCAATGGGCAGAGTGAATATCAAATCAATGGCGAAGGTGCACGATTATTAGATATTCAGGAATTGCTCTCTGACTCTGGAATTGGTCGCGAAATGCACGTCATCGTTGGACAGGGCCAACTTGATGCGATTTTGATGGCAACTCCAGAAGAGCGCCGCGCATTTATCGAAGAGGCAGCTGGCGTACTTAAGCACCGCAAGCGCAAAGAGAAAGCACTTCGCAAATTAGATTCGATGCAGGCAAATACGTCTCGCGTTCAAGACTTAACTGTTGAACTTCGTCGTCAGTTAAAGCCGCTTGGCAAGCAGGCCGAAGTTGCCAAGAAAGCTGCAACGATTCAAGCGGACTTACGCGATGTGAAATTACGTTTGCTTGCAGATGATTACATCTCGATGAACAAAGTTTTCTCTACGGAAGTTGCAGATGAAAATGCACTTCGTGAACGTCGCGCCATTGTTGAAGCAGATCTCGAAGGCGTTCGTTCACGCGAAGAAGCGCTAGATGCACAAGCTGCTTTCGAAGGTCCACTGCTATCTAGTGCGCAAGAAACTTATTACGCACTAACCGGCATTCGCGAAAAACTTCGCGCAGTAGCCGCGCTTGCCCAAGAGCGAACCAGATTTTTAACTCAAGAGCTAGAAATCACTGCCGGCCGCGATCCGCAAGCGCTGGAATCCGAAGCTGCAATCTTGCGTGAAGAAGAGCGGGGATTACGCGCAGGACTAAATGCAAAACAAGATGAATTAAATCAAGCTATTAATTCAATGCGCACTTTGGAAGCAGATTTAAAGGCGGAAGAGGATCGAATTGCCGCGGCGCTTCGTGCAATTGCAGATCAACGTGAGGGTACTGCACGCCAAGAAGGCCACATTAAATCTTTACAAGCCCGCCTTGATGCGATGGCGCAAGAGATTACCCGTTTAACTAAAGCACGGGATGATGCCAAAGCTCGCGAAGTAAAGGCGCAATCCGAATATGCGCAACATGAATTAGAAATTGCCAGCGCAGATAGTGGTGAAATTGGTCTAGATACCCAATTTGAAAGCGCGAAGCGAGCTTTAAATGAAGCTAAGGAGAGTTTGGCAAAACTTTCTGAAGCAGAGCGCAATGCAGATCGTAGACGAAATTCAATTGAATCTAAGTTAGATGCAATCAGATTAACTACTGCTAATCGAGATGGAGCCAGCGCGTTACTTAGCGATTCCCGCGGGGTAAAGATTCTCGGTTCCTTGGCTTCGTTAATTTCAGTAGATGCTGGATTCGAAGCCGCGGTAGCCGCAGCGCTGGGCTCTCTAGCAGATGCAATCGTGGTGCAAGATTTAAATGCCGCAGTCACTGCAATTAGCGCACTGCGCAATGAGAATTTAGGTCAGGCTGAGTTATTGGTTTCCAATAACTCGGTGCTATCAGGTGCGCAAGTGCCCTCAGGCTTAACTCCAATTCTTAGCCATGTTCGCGGCACAGAAGTCTCTAGCCTGCTAACTGCATTGCTGGGTAATGTTGCGGTGGCAACGGATGGACGTGATGCAGCAGAGATTTTAAATAGCCACCCAAGTGTTAGCGTAGTTACGCGCGATGGTGATATATACACATCTAATCGAGTACGCGGTGGCTCCAAGAATTCAAGCTCATTGATTGAAATTCATGCGTTGATTAATCAGCTAACCGAAGAACTGGCAACTGCATCACATGAATACGAACGATTAAATTTTGAAATTCAAAATGCCGAACATGTACTTGCAAATCGTCAAAGTGAATATGACCAAGCGCTCTCAAGATTAAATGATTCCGATGCCCGAATCTCGGCGCTTACCGAACAATTAGCGATTGCGGGACAGAACATTAAGTCTGCAAACGCTGAAGTAGAGCGCTTAAATGTGGCAATAGCAGAGGCAAGTAACGAACGAATAGCCGATGAACGCGAATTAGAGATTGCAAAGAGCCAATTAAGTCAGCATGGAGAGATTGCCGAACCTGACCATGTTAATGCCGATGCACTTCGCGAGAAGTTAACTGCATCTAGAAGCGCTGAAGTTGAGGCACGACTTGCGGTGCGAACGGCGGAGGAGCGCGTTAATTCGATCGCAGAACGTGCGCAATCACTCGAAGCGGCTGCAGAGTCAGAGCGTATTGCAAATGAGAATGCAATTGCTCGCCGAGCAAATCGAGCACATGGCGCAGTTATCTCGCAAGCAATTGGCGAAGCTGCTTACGAAACTTTAGTTCACATAGAACGCTCCATCGCTAAAGCCGGAGCAGAACGTTCACGATTAGAAGAATCAAAACAGGCGCGTGAAGGCGAAACTTTGGCAGTTCGCACTAGAAATCGCGAGCTAACTCACGAGCTTGAGCAGTTAACTTCTAGCGTGCATCGCGATGAATTAGCACGTAGCGAACAGCGACTACGTATTGAAGCTTTAGCGCAGAAAGCTTTGGAAGATTTTGGCGTAGATGTCGAAACTTTGCAGAATGAATATGGACCTCATCGCGACGTGCCAACCTTCTTTGAAACTGAAGATGGTCAGATTTTAGAAGGCGAACATGTACCGTATCGTCGCGACCAACAAGAGAAACGCCTTTCTCAAACCGAGAAACAATTAAATTTGCTGGGCAAGATCAATCCGCTAGCTTTTGAAGAGTACAACTCCGTTGAGGAGCGCTTAAAGTTCCTCACCGAGCAGCTGGAAGATTTAAAGCGAACCAAGAAAGATCTGTTGGATATCGTTAAAGAAGTTGATGATCGCGTGCAATCGATCTTCATGGATGCTTTCCATGAGACTGCAAAACACTTCAAGGATATTTTCGAACGATTATTCCCAGGTGGCGAAGGTCGTTTGATTCTGACTAATCCAGATGATCCACTTACTACCGGTGTTGATATCGAAGCTCGCCCACCAGGAAAGCGTGTGAAGCGGCTTTCATTACTTTCTGGTGGTGAGAAGTCATTGACCGTTGTTGCGGTGTTAGTTGCAATCTTTAAATCTCGCCCAAGTCCTTTCTACATTCTGGACGAAGTTGAAGCCGCGCTCGATGACGTTAATTTGCAGCGCTTGCTCGGTGTTCTAGAAGATCTGCGCACTAGTTCGCAGTTAATCATCATTACTCACCAGAAGCGCACCATGGAAGCTGCGGATGCGCTTTATGGCGTCACTATGCGCGGCGATGGCGTAACTGAAGTCATTTCGCAGCGTTTGCGCGAAAATGAATCTGCATGAGTTTACTTAGAAAATTTGCCGAGAAGTTCACCAAAAAAACTCATGCGCCAGTCGCTGAAGCTATAGAAATCAAAGAGCACCCAAAAGATGATATCTGGTCACAGCCAATACTGCGCGAAATCAAAGATTCAGATTGGGATGAGTTGGCAACGGATTTACTGCAATCTGACTTGGGCAGAGAGCTAACAAATGAAGTAATCGCTGCTGGCAAAAAATCTAAAGAGAAGCCTTTGATTGCAATAAAAGAGAAACTTGAATCTGCCATGTCAAAGAAAGATCGAGCTACAAAGTCTGGTGTGATTTTAATAGTTGGAGTAAACGGCACAGGCAAGACCACTTCTGCGGCAAAACTTGCCAATAAATTACCAGGGCAGAGCATTTTGGCCGCAGCAGATACTTTTCGCGCCGCCGCTGTAGATCAACTCAAGACTTGGGGTGAAAAGATCGGCATAGAAGTAATTTTTGGTCCTGCCAATTCAGATCCTTCCGGCGTGGCATTTGATGCTGCTAAAAAGTTTGTAGAGACCAATTCGGATAATTTAATTATCGATACCGCTGGCCGTTTACATAACAAAGCAGATTTAATGGCAGAGCTTGGAAAGGTAAGACGGGTAATTGAGAAGATCGCGCCAGTTTCAGAAGTTTTGCTAGTAATTGATGCCACTACGGGTCAGAATGGCTTAATTCAAGCTCAAGTTTTCACAGAAGCCGTTGAAGTCACCGGAATCATATTGACCAAGTTAGATGGATCTGCCCGCGGGGGAATCGCCCTGGCAATCGAGCATAAATTCGATATTCCTGTGAAATGGGTCGGGATTGGCGAATCTGTTAACGACTTCGAAACATTTGATAAAAACTCTTACATAAACGGGTTGCTCTCTTAACAATCTCGTAACGGTAGGCGCAGAGGATTCATCCAACTCAGCGTCGAGCTATCCCGTAAAGTAAGGAAAATTCAATGGATGTGGTTTTGAATTCTGGCGATACTGCTTGGGTATTAGCAAGTAGCACCTTAGTTTTATTGATGACGCCCGGACTAGCTTTCTTCTATGGAGGCATGGTCCGAATTAAAAGCGTTTTAAATATGATGATGATGTCATTTGTAACAATCGGAATTGTGAGCGCCTTGTGGGTGTTTTACGGTTACAACTGGGCATTCGGCTCGAGCGCTGATTCACCATGGATTGGTGGCTGGGGTCTCTCTGGCCTTGGTAGCGCAGTAGATACCTTTGCAAACAATGGTGGAATCTATCCGATTCCAACTTTAGTTTTTAGTTCGTTTCAATTGATGTTCGCAATAATCACGCCAGCTCTTATTTCAGGTGCGATTGCAGATCGAACCAAATTCACATCGTGGGCAGTTTTTGTAACTCTTTGGGTCTCAGTAGTTTATTTCCCAGTTGCACATTGGGTTTTTGATTTCGGCGATAAGGTTGGCGAAGACTTAGTAGGAGTTGGATATCTTGCAGGTAAAGGTGTGCTTGATTTCGCAGGTGGCACCGCAGTGCATATCAATGCTGGCGCTGCAGGATTAGCTTTAGCGATAGTGTTAGGAAAACGTCACGGCTGGCGTCGTGATCCAATGCGTCCTCACTCATTACCGCTAGTGCTACTTGGCTCAGGTCTGCTTTGGTTTGGTTGGTTTGGATTTAATGCAGGTAGCGCACTTGGTGCAAATGGCATTGCTGGACTTGCTCTTATCAATACACAGGTCGCAACCAGTGCGGCGCTAATTGGTTGGCTACTTGTTGAAAAAATTCGCGATGGTCATGCAACATCACTTGGTGCGGCATCTGGAGCGGTGGCAGGATTAGTAGCGATTACACCTGCCTGCGCATTCGTAGCTCCTTGGGCTGCAGTAGTACTTGGTTTACTTGCTGGAATTATCTGTGCCTTAGCCGTTGGCTTAAAGTACAAATTTGGCTTTGATGATTCTCTTGACGTTGTCGGAGTTCACCTAGTTGGTGGCTTGTGGGGTTGTCTATCGATTGGTTTCTTTGCAACCAAGAGCGTAAATAGCATCGGAGGCACTGGTTTGTTCTATGGCGGTGGCTTTGATTTACTTAAAACACAAGCATTTGGAGCCTTCTTTGTGATGGTCTACTCATTTGTTGTAACTCTCGTGATTGGTTTTATTATCAATAAAACAATCGGTTTCCGAGTAACAACTGAAGATGAAATTAATGGTATCGATCTTGCTGAACATCGTGAGACTGGATATGAAATGTTTAACTCAAGTCGTGGAGGTATCAACGCATGAAACTAGTAACAGCAGTATTAAAGCCATACAAACTAGATGATGTAAAGAGCGCACTTCAAGCCATTGGAGTGAAAGGTATGACGGTTTCGGAAGCCTCAGGCTTTGGTCGCCAACGTGGTCACACAGAAGTTTACCGAGGCGCTGAATATACAGTTGATTTAGTTCCGAAAGTCAGACTTGAAATCATTATCGATGATTCAGAAGTTGAAGCTGTGGTTGGTGAAATTGTAAAAGCTGCAAATTCAGGATCAATTGGTGATGGAAAAGTTTGGGTTTCGCCAATTGAGCAGATTGTTCGCGTTCGTACGGGAGAACGTGGCGTTGAAGCTATCTAGTTTTACTGGATAGCATTCAATAGTGGGGCTGACTGAGCGCAAGGAGCGATCACTCATAAGTGATCATTTCCTTACTCAATTGTATGAGAGCTCGGGACGCCCAAACGGAGTAGCGCTCGTCGCGGTAGGTGGGTTTGGCCGCGGCGAGCTATCTCCGGGATCTGATTTAGATTTACTGATTCTTCATGATGGTTCGTTGAGTAACTTATCTGAATTCGTAAATTCTTTACTCTATCCAATTTGGGATAGACAAGGCCCGAAAACTCTGCCGAAGCACGTTGATCACTCAGTTCGTACTATAAAAGAGACTAAAGAAGCGCTAACAGACATTCGAGTGGTGCTTGGCCTTTTAGATGCAAGAATAATTTGTGGCAATTCAGAGATATTTAAAAATTTAATTAGTGAAATTCAAAGCGCATGGAAGCGAGACCGTTTAGAAGATTTGCGGCTATCTATGACTGCAAGGCACCAGCGATTTGGTGATTTAGCATACTTGTTAGAGCCAGACATTAAAGAAGCTCGCGGTGGGCTAAGAGACATTAATGCTTTACGAGCCATTAATTCAAGTGAAATTATTTCTATTAATATTGAAAATTTTAATGAACTCGAAGCTAAATTACTTGATATTCGAGATTCATTACATGTGGTGAGCGGTAGAGAAAAAGATTTGTTGCTCTTCCAAGAGCAAGACAAAGTCGCTGCTGATTTGGGGTTTGTAGATGCTGATTCACTGATGGGTCAGGTGGCTACCATTGCGCGCTCTGTTGATTACCAGCTGAATGTTGCTTGGCATAAATACGATAATAGACGTCGCAAATTCTCTTTCCGCAAGGAGAAGGCAACCAATGTTGGCAAAAATATTGGTGTCGATAATCATGCAGTAGTAATTGAAAAGTTAGATCCATCGGTAGGCATGCGTGCCGCCGCTAAAGCGTCGCAACTGGGACTTCCTATTTCAATTGATTCATGTGAGTTAATCAAGAATCAAGAGTTACCTAATCCATGGCCTCGCGAAATTCGTGAAGATCTAGTTGCATTTATCGGCGGCGGCTCTGCAATGGAAAGAGTTTGGGAGGCTCTTGATCAGGCAGGTGTAATTGAAAAATGGTTGCCAGAGTGGAGTTCGGTTCGTTCGCTACCACAAAGAAATGCGCTACATCGCCACACGGTCGATCGCCACATGGTCGAGACCGCAGTGGTTGCTGCTAATTTAACTAGAACGGTTCATAGACCTGACTTGTTATTAGTCGGTTCGCTCTTCCACGACATTGGAAAGGGAACTCAAGATGATCATTCTGAAAGAGGCGCCAAATTGATTGCACCCATCGCTAAGCGCATTGGATTTTCTGAGAGCGATATTGCAACATTGCAATTCTTGATAAGACACCACTTACTTCTTTCAAGCACCGCTACCAGGCGCGATCTTGATGATCCGGCGACTATTCAATCGATTTTAGATGTAGTCCCAGATATGCAACATTTGGAATTACTTCATGCGCTCTCGATTGCAGATGGTGAAGCGACTGGCAAAGCTGCTTGGAGCGACTGGAAAGCAAGATTAGTCAGAGATTTAGTATACAGAGTTAAAAGTGCGATGAAAGGAACTTTGGTTGCACCAGAAATGGAATTATCAGCGAAACAAATTGAGCAAGCAAATAGCAATAAACTCACGGTTTCTCTTTCCGAATCTGCTGGTAGTTACTCGTTAAATTTGGTCGCGCCAGATAGCACAGGTCTATTCTCGATAGTTGCTGGTGCTTTAAATCTGCTTAAGTTTGATATTAGAGCGGCAAAAACTAGAACTCATGGTAAATCAGCGGTCATGACTTGGATTGTTAATTTAGATCCTTTTGCGCAACTTCCTACTGAAATTGAAATTGCAGCTGCCATAACAAGTGGATTAGAAAACACTGAGCAGTTGACGCAGAGAATTGAAGCGAAAATTCGGTCTTATGCACCGCTTCCTGGAGTTCCGGTCCCACCGCCTGAAGTTGAAATCATCGAAGACTTGGGAACAAGTGCGACGATTATTGAAATTCGAAGTCACGATAGACCTGCGCTTCTTTTTAGAATCGGAGCCGCGGTAAAAAAGTTAGATGTTGATATTAGATCCGTAATCGCATCAACACTTGGAGCTGAGGCAATTGATACCCTTTATGTGACCGAGATTTCAGGCGCTAAATTGTTGCCAGAGAAAGCGGCCCAAGTAGTTGCCAGCATCCGTACCGCTATCGATTAAGATTCACCAATCATGTTTGAAAGTTTAACTTCTCGCTTTAGTGGCGCTTTCTCCAAATTACGCGGCCGCGGCAAATTATCGTCTGCAGACATAAACGATACTTTCGCTGAAATTCGTGATGCGCTACTTGATGCTGACGTTGCCCTTGAAGTTGTAAATGATTTTGTTGAAAAGACTCTATCAAAATCTCTAGAGCTATTAAAAGATTTGCAGGCGGGTACTAATCAAGCGCAAGCTATCTTTGATTTAGTTCACCAAGAATTAGTATTAGTTCTAGGCGGCTCAGCACGCCGAATTAGATTTGCGAAAAATCCGCCAACAGTGATTTTGCTAGCCGGTTTGCAAGGCGCAGGAAAGACCACGTTAGCCGGCAAATTGGCTAAATATCTTAAAGAACAGGGAAATACCCCACTGCTTGTCGCTTCCGATTTACAACGACCAAATGCAGTTACGCAATTACAAGTTGTAGGTGAACAGGTGGGAGTACCAGTATTTGCACCAGAGTCAGGCAATGGAGTTGGTAATCCGGTAAAGGTTGCCCAAGATGGTTTAGCTTTTGCAAAACAGAAGCTTTACAACATGGTAATTGTCGACACCGCTGGCCGATTAGGCGTAGACCAAGAGTTAATGAATGAAGCGATTGCAATCCGCGATGCAATTAATCCGGATGAAATTCTCTTCGTGGTTGATTCCATGATTGGCCAAGATGCAGTTCGTACCGCTAAATCATTCCGAGATGGCGTAGGTTTTGATGGAGTAGTGCTTACAAAGTTAGATGGTGATGCACGTGGTGGTGCGGCGCTTTCAATCACTAAATTAACCGGCAAGCCAATATTTTTTGCTTCTACGGGTGAAAAGTTAACCGACTTCGATCTCTTCTATCCAGATCGAATGGCTTCACGCATTCTTGGCATGGGCGATATCGCAACTTTGGCAGAGCAGGCAAAGAAAGCACTGGATACTGAAACCTCTAAAAAGCTTGAAGAGAAATTCGTTAAAGGTGAAGATTTCACGCTAGAAGATTTCTTGGAGCAACTTCAAGGTATATCCAAGATGGGTAATATGTCCAAGATCCTCTCCATGATGCCAGGAGCCGCTTCAAATAAGCAGATACAAAAACAATTAGAAGCAATTGACGATTCTGAAATTACAAAGTCCACTGCCATTGTGCAATCAATGACACCTGCAGAGCGCCGCGACCCAAAAATATTAAATGGATCGCGCCGTACTCGAATTGCAAAAGGAGCTGGTCGCCAAGTCTCTGAAGTAAATAATCTGGTAGATCGTTTTGCGCAGGCCCAAAAGGCAATGAAGATGGCTCGTAGCGGTGGATCAATTCCGGGAATGCCAACGATGCCTGGAATCTCTGGCATGCCAGCTCCCAAGCAGCAGATCGTGCATAAGAAGAAATCTAAGAGCGGCAATCCCGCTAAGAGAGCAGCAGAAGAGGGCAGATAAAGCTCGAATTTCTTGGATTTGGACGATTCCGCCTACGCTGGCAGAATTACGACCCTGAGCGCGGCCCCTCTACCCGCGTCGGAACAAATTAGCTAGATCTAGCTTCACCAAACTCCAAAGGTGAAATTGATTTGGTATGAAATTAATTAGGAGCAATGTTTTGTCAACAAAGATTCGTTTAATGCGTCTTGGAAAAATTCGCACACCTTTTTATCGTATCGTCGTTATCGATTCTAAGAAGGCGCGTAATGGTCTATCAATCGAAGAGATTGGTCGCTATGTTCCAGGCAAGAGCCCATCAGAAGTAGAGGTCAATTCAGAACGAGCACAGCACTGGTTAAAAGTTGGTGCACAGCCATCAGCAGCAGTTACTAAGCTCTTTAAATTAACTGGTGACTGGGGCAAGTTCACAGGTGAAGGTTCAACTACAAGTTCGGTAGAACCACAGAAGCCAGGTTTTGATAAGAAGGCTAATTACGAAGCTGCAGTTAAGGCTGCCGCTAATGAACCAGCTGAGGGCGCAACTACTGCGAAGAAGAAGGCGCAAGATAAGTTAGCTGCGAAGTCCGAGCCAACGGCGGCCCAAGAGGTGTCCGAGCCAGCAGAAGCTGTGGCAGAGGTTTCAGTTGAAGTGTCTGAGCCAGCAGCGACAGAAGCCGTGGCAGAGGTTCCAGCTGCAGATGAAACTCCAGCGGAGTAATTTCTAAATCATGTTAGATGAAGCTCTAGAGCATCTCGTTAAGGGAATCGTTGAACACCCTGGCGATGTAAATGTAAAAGAGAAGACACATCGTCGTGGCACAACTCTTGAAGTTAATGTCAATCCAGAAGACATTGGCAAGGTAATCGGTCGAAACGGACGTACTGCGAAAGCTTTACGCACTGTGATGAGCGCGCTTGCAGGTCGTTCGGTACGCGTAGATCTCATCGAGGCCGACGAGATTCGCTAATGCAATTAAACGTTGGGCGCATTGGACGCGCTCACGGAATTTTAGGTGAAGCAACAATCGAGGTTCGTACGGACGAACCCGAGCGTCGCTTTGCTGTTGGCGCCGAAGTTCTAACTGAAAGTAGCAAGTTAATTATCTCTAGCGCTCGCGTTCATAATGGAATTCTCTTACTAGGATTTAAAGGAATTTCTGATCGCAATGCAATTGAAAAATTGCGAGATACCTTGCTCTATGCCGAAGTAGATATAAACGAACCAGGCGTCGATGAAGATGATTACCATGTCCAACAGTTGATTGGTTTACGGGCAGAACTTGAAGATGGCAGTGAATTTGGCCTGGTAGCTGACGTATTAAATCTTCCAGCACAGGATTGTTTAGCGATTAAAACTAAGAATGGAGAAGTCTTAATTCCATTTGTGCGCCAGCTAGTGCCAATTGTTGATTTAGCGGGTAAGCGC
Organism: Candidatus Nanopelagicaceae bacterium; assembly: GCA_046091905.1. Classification (GTDB taxonomy): domain Bacteria; phylum Actinomycetota; class Actinomycetes; order Nanopelagicales; family Nanopelagicaceae; genus ZLKRG08. The sequence continues at coordinate 32,235 of JBJTCN010000064.1, read as the reverse complement.
GTAGTTGTGATCCCACCGGTGGTCTCATGAAGTTAGATTTCATCTCAATATTCCCAGAATTCTTTGCACCGCTAAAACTTTCGCTAATAGGCAAAGCTAGGGATAAATCTTTAATCGAAATTGGCGTACATGATCTTCGTGATCATGCGACAAATGTTCATCGCCAAGTAGATGACACTCCTTACGGTGGCGGAGCCGGAATGGTGATGATGCCGGAAGTCTGGGGTAAGGCGATAGACCCTATTATTCAAAAGAGCTCTGAATTAATTATTCTGACTCCAGCGGGTAAGCGCTTTAATCAGCGCATGGCCGAAGAACTTTCCACCAAATCACATTTAATTTTTGCCTGTGGTCGTTACGAAGGAATCGATGATCGAGTTCGCCAATATTATTTAAATGCAGGATTCAAAGTGCGCGAAGTTTCAATTGGCGATTATGTTTTAAATGGCGGAGAGGTGGCGGCGATTGTTATTGCCGAAGCTGTATCTCGATTGATACCTGGAGTACTAGGTAATCCAGAGTCAATAGTTGACGAATCACATGCCGAAGAGGGTTATATTGAATACCCAGCATTCACCAAACCAGCAGAATGGCGCGGGCTAAAAGTTCCAGAAGTTTTACTCTCTGGAAATCATGGTGAAATTACAAAATGGCGAAAAGAAGCGGGAATAAAACGTGCGAGTCATTAATTATGAGCAACTGAAGAACGTTTTAGCGCAGCAACCTGAATGGCCTCGAATAGTTGCATCGGGAAATTTTGCTCCTCCAATGACTTTACTTAAAGCTGCAGATGAATCTATCCAAAACTTTAATTTACATATGCTAAATGCCCATCCAGGAATACCCGATAGAGAAGGCATAGATTATGAATCTGCGTTCGTGGGGCCTGCAATGCGCCGTCATCCGAGACTTCACTACATTCCTTCAAGGCTCTCAATGGTGCCTATTTTATTTCGCGATCATTATCGTCCAGATATAGTTTTCTTACATACCTCTCCACGCCGCTATGACACAGTTTCTCTTGGCGTTGAAGTAAACATTTTGCCAGCCGCAATTGAAGCTGCTCGAGCACGAAATGGCATTGTTATTGCGCAAGCAAATAAGCAGATGCCTTATACCTATGGCGATGCGCAAATTTACGAATCAGAGATTGATTATTTAATTGAAGTTGACGAGCCTTTGCTAGAAAAAGAAGTAGTTGAAGCCTCTGATATTCAGAAGGAAATTGGCGATCGGATTGCCGCTCTAATTGATAATAGTTCAACACTCCAATTGGGAATCGGAGGTGTTCCTGATGCAGTACTGAGCGCTTTGACCGATCGCAAGAATTTGCGAATTTGGACTGAGATGTTTAGCGACGGTGTTTTAGATTTATTTAAAGCTGGGGTATTGGATGAGGAGATGCCACTGAATGCCTCATTTCTCTTTGGTTCCCGCGAACTTTACGATTGGGTAAATCTAAATCGCAAGATTCGTATGAGAAGAACCGAAACTTCAAACGATCCCTCGCTAATTGCTCGCCAAGCAAAGATGACCTCCATTAATTCCGCATTACAAATCGATTTATTTGATCAGGCAAACGCTTCATTTGTTCGAGGCGAAATTTATTCGGGATTTGGTGGTTCCACTGATTTTATTGTAGGAGCGCTGCATTCCCGAGGCGGGCAATCATTTATGGCGTTGCCATCATGGCACCCTAAAGCTAATGTCTCGACAATCGTTCCGAAATTAGAAGCGCCAGTGACCTCTTTCCAGCATTCATATGTAGCCACTGAACAAGGTATTGCACCATGTTTTGGCCATCCCACAAAACAGCAGGCTGTCAACATAATCCGATATGCGGCGCACCCTGATGCAAAAGATGAATTAACTAAGTCGGCTTCTGAAATGAACTTACTTTAATAATTCAGGTAAATTCTTAAACCAATCAAGAGCGTTTGGATTGGCAAGTGCATCTCGGTTTCGAACTTCTCGGCCATTAATGACGTCAGTAACCGCAAGTTCAACTAATTTATTTGATTTGGTGCGAGGCAGTTCAGGAGCGACAATGATTTTATCTGGCACGTGCCTTGGGCTTGCTTGATCTTTAAGAACTTTCTTAATTTCCTTAGCAACTTCTTCATTGAATATTTGGCCTTCTTTAACAACTACAAATAGCACTACACGAGTGTCGTTATCCCATTCTTGCGATACCGCCATGCACTCCTGCACTTGTGGAAATGTTTCAACCACCCTGTAAATTTCTGCGGTACCAATTCGTACGCCTTTTGAATTTAAAGTAGCGTCGCTGCGACCATATAAAGTAAATCCACCGGTACTACTGACAGAAGCGAAATCTCCATGCGTCCAAACACCAGGGAAACCTTCAAAGTAAGCTGCTAAATATTTTTCATTGTTCTTATCGCCCCAGAAACCAATTGGTTTTGAAGGAAAGGGAAGTGTGCAAACCAATTCTCCTTTTTCATCAATCTTCGCAGGCCGGCCTTGAGCATTGAAGACGGTAGTGGCCATTCCTAAGCATGGACCTTGTAATTCACCGCGATGTACTCCAAGCGTTGGAATACTTGCAACAAAGCAGCCACAAATATCGGTTCCACCTGACATTGATGCCAAGTGGACATCTTTTTTAACATGCTCGTAAATGTAATCAAATCCTTCAGGAACTAACACAGAACCAGTTGAACCAATCATGCGCAAGTTAGAGAGATCATGCGTTTTAGCTGGTTCCAGACCAACTTTCTTGATTCCATCGATAAATTTTGCAGAAACCCCAAAGAAATTTAACTGCTCATCTTGCGCGATATCAAAGAGTCGGCTGGCGAGTGGAAATACCGGTGAGCCATCAAAGAGCACGATGGTCACATTTCTAACCAAGCACATGAATAACCAGTTCCACATCATCCATCCACAAGTGGTGAAGAAGAAGACCTTTTCACCTGGTTTCATATCAAATTGGTAGAGCTGTTCCGCGCCAGCTTTTAACATCACACCCGCGCCGCTATGAGTGATGCATTTAGGTTTACCGGTGGTACCGGATGAGAAGAGTACAAATCCTGGATGATCAAATGGCAATCGATTAAATTCAAGACCTGCACCCATAAATGGCGCAATCCAACTCTCAAATTCAGAGATTTGAACTGACTTTTCTAGGGTGGGCAGCAGCGCAATAATCTCGGCACTTTTCTCTTTTAAATCAAAAGTTTTTCCACCATATTGATAGCTATCTGATAAAAGAATTAACTTTGGCGCTACCTGACCAAAGCGATCCTCAACTGCGCTTGGTGCAAAATCTGGGGAAGCGGTTGAGACAATTGCGCCAATACTTAAGGCGCCGAGTGCGTAAATCATTACCTCTGGAACATTTGGCGCCCAAGCCACCACTCGGTCACCTGCAACAATTCCCATTTGGCGCATCGCTGCCGCAACGGCAGCGCTCTTTTCACGTAATTGCGCGTATGTTAACTCGCTGCGGGTGCCATCTTCTAAAATCCCAACTATCGCTACGCCATCGCCATTTGCCAGCAAATTCTCCGCCACATTAATTTTTGCATGAGGAAAGAATTTGGCATCTATAAACCGATCCGCAGCTTGATAGGCGTGATCACCCTTATTGCCAATTAAATCTAAATCGTCCCAAGCGCGCGACCAGAACTCATCGGGATTTTCGATACTCCATTTATGTACACCCCAGTAATCAGTCTTCTTTTCACGTTCTAGTTTCCCAAGCGCAGTTTCCCGCGGATTACTTGGTTGAAAAAGCAAACTCACTTTTTGGCTATCGCCCTAGCGCGCAATTTGTAATATGCGCCAGACAATCCACCTGGTGCAAACATCACAACCAGGATAAATAAAATTCCAAGTGTTAACGCCGGCTCAGATAGCGGACCGCCAATTGCCTTTGGTAAATCTTTGAAGAATGGTTGTTGAGTTAAATCTTGCATACGGGTCGTTGCAATTGAATAGAGAATGCCGCCCAGTACTGCGCCCCAACGGGTCACCGCTCCACCTAAAATCACCATCAGCAATAGTGCGATGGTTAAGTTGGCATCGGCGAAACGTGGTGCAGCACTACCTGCTGCCAGCAACATAACCACGCCGAGGAAACTAGCTAATGCGCCAGCGATTACAAATGAGAGCAATTTAAATTTCTGTGTATCAAGGCCTAAGACTTGTACACGTAATTCATTATCACGGAGGGCTGCAAAGACTCGACCTGCGGAACTTTCAGTGATCCACCAAATAATTACGTAAACAATAATTAGTACAAGTAGCGCGGTCCAATAGAGATATTTTGTATTTACTACGCCAATCCAAAATTGCGGAACTTTGGTGGCATCAAGTGCGATGCCATTTTCGCCACCGGTAAGATTGAAGAAGTTGCGATTGATAATTACATGTCCCGCTTCACCAAAAGCTAAAGTAACCATTGCAAAGGTAATTCCGGTGGTACGAAGTGAGGCCATACCAACTAACATTGCAAGCAGGGCGGTAATGAATACTGCAATAAACATCGCGATAAACCATGGCGCAACTGAGTGGTTAATTAAGATACAAGTTATGTACATGCCACTACCAAAGTAAATTGCATGTCCAAATGAAAGTAACCCAGTAAATCCAAAGAGCAGATCGTAACTAAGCGCTAAACCACCATAGATAAAGGCCACCGCCAAGGTCTGCTGTAATCCAGGTTTTGCTAAAGGATTATTGCCAAGTAGTGGGGCAGCGGCTAAAAATAGAACTAACAGCGCAAGTAGCGGACGCGAGTATTTCCAACGCAACATTACGCAGCCGCCTTTCCAAGTAATCCTTGTGGTCTGATCAAAAGAACTCCAGCTAAGAGAATCACGACTACGAAATCACCAAGTCCAGTTACATAATAATTTGCGAATTGACGAATAACACCAATCATCATGGCAGCAATAAAACTTCCTGGAACGCTACCCATGCCACCAACCACGACCACAATAAATCCATAAAGTAGATACTGACCTGCAATTAGTGGCGAGACACCGTTTGAATAAACTGAAATTAAAACTCCACCCACACCTGCGGCAAATCCACCGAGGAAGAAGACGGTGCTAAAGGCGCGTCGTACATTGATACCTAACGCCGCCACCATGTTTCGATTTTCTACTCCAGCTCTAATAATCAAGCCAATTCTGGTGAATTTAAGGAGCGCCCAGTTTGCGACCAATAGCAGTATTGCAGTTCCAATGTAGAAGAAGCGATCGGCAGGAATAATCGCACCGAAGACATTAACACCATTTAAGAAGTATGGCGGGGTTGGATAGAGCACTAAATCATTGCCAAACCAGCCACCAAGCGCCGCGCCAACTACTAGCGCTACACCTACAGTTACTAGGGCTTGATCGACATGGCGTTCATACATTTTAGTAATTATTAATTGCTCCATGAGTAGTGCGAAAGCACCAGCACCTAAACCTCCGATAAGCATAGAAAGTAAAAACTTAGGTGTGGTAATCATGAAGCCCGATTGTTTTGCGTACCAAAATCCAAAGAAAGCGCCGACTGTTAAGAATGCACCATGCGCAAAATTTAAGACCCCCATGAGTCCGTAGATAAGAGAGAGTCCAGAGGCCACCAAGAAGTACAAAGCACCAAGTCCGATACCGGTAATTAAAATCAGCAGAAACGTGGACATTATTTGCCTCCTACGCCAAGCATCTGATGTACCCATTTCTCATCACGTAAAACTTCAGGACCGCCTTGGTAAACGACTCTTCCTTGATCCATGACGATTACATTCTCTGCAATTCGTTTTACTAGCGCTAAATTCTGTTCCACCAATAACATGGTGTTTTCATGCGCAACTTGGGCCAGCGCATCAGCCACTTCGGTTACTAATTTCGGCGCTAGACCTTTTGTTGGCTCATCAACTAGTAAGAGTTCATTCTTATTTAGCAGCGCGCGGGCAATAGCCACCATCTGTTGCTGGCCACCGGAAAGCGAGCCAGCTCGCTGTTGTGCGCGAGTATCTAGCTCTGGAAAAAGTGAATGCACAAACTTATAGGCATCACCATGATCTTTTCCTCGTGCAGCTAGCGCTAAATTCTCTTTTACAGACAGTGTGAAGAAAATCTCGCGATCTTCTGGAATGTAAGCGATACCTGATTGGGCAATCTTGTAAGTGTCATTGTTGATAATTTCTTGGCCTTTGAAATTTATCGAACCAGATCCTGAATAAAAGCCCATGATGGTCTTTAAAGTTGTCGATTTACCTACGCCATTTCGCCCAAGCAGGGCAGTAACTTTGTTGCCTGGCACGTCGAAAGTTACGCCGTGCAGAATATGGGATTGGTTGATCTTTACTTGCAAAGCTTTGATTGAGAGTACGTTACTCATAGCGCCTCTCCGATATATGCAGATTGAACAATTGGATTATTGATTACATTTTGTGGGGTATCACAAACTAAGAGCTCACCGTAATTTAAAACGGCAATTCGGTCTGCCAAACCCAGAATAACTTCTAAATGATGCTCAACAATCAAAACAGTTTTCTTGTGTTCAACTTTTAGGGAGCGAATGATTTCAACTAGCTCAGGAACATTCTCGACGCTCATTCCAGCCATAGGTTCATCAAGTAGCACAATTTCACTTTTTGAAGCCAACACGATTGCGATCTCCAGACGACGTTTATCGCCATGTGAAAGCGAACCAGCCAATTGCATGGCTCGGGGTGAAAGACCTACTTTGACTAAACAATCTTGTGCAGCTGCCACGACATCTGCAAATTTATAAGCGTTTTTCGTTAAATTCATAGACTTGCCATTTGCAGCCTGCGCCGCAATTCGTACGTTCTCAAGACAAGTTAAATTTACAAAGATCGAGGAAGTCTGAAACGTCCTAGCCAAACCTACGTTAGCTCTTTCATAGGGTTTCATGTTGGTGACATCTAAATCACCGATACATATTTGCCCACGAGTTGATTTGCGAACACCACTCAAGAGATTAAAGAGCGAAGTTTTTCCAGCGCCATTTGGACCGATTATTCCAAGGGTTTCATTCTTGAAAACATTTAAGTTGATGCCATCCAAAATTTTGGCTCCGCCTATAGAAAGCGATAAATCTCTTACAGATAATGCTGAAATCAACTTGGGTAACTCCCTTGTTAGTCTCGTTAGCTGCCTAAGGGTATAAAAAACCCCAGCGTATTTCTAGCGAAATAACGCTGGGGTTCTAAATTAGCGTGTGTTACCGATTACGCTGTTACGTTATTAATGGTCTTGTCTAATTGTGGGATATACCCTGCAGAAGTTTTCTTTAGGGAGACCAAGAACATTGGTTGAATTAGAACGTGATTTGAAGGGTTAACTTTCATTAAGCCCTTTACGCCAACCCATGAATAACCTTCAAGCTGGGCAATTGCCTGGTCAATATCCTGACCAGGGTTGCCGGTAAGGGCCCGAACAATCATCTTTGCAGCATCGGCACCCGTGCATGTAAATAAGTCTTGTGACTTCTTGGCCGCTGCGTATGAAGCAGCAAGGGCGGATGCTGCATTTGACTTACCTACGCCTGCGAAGTAGCTGTTTGTCATAATCGCGTTGGTACCTTCAAATAGTGCGCCATAAATGTTGTATGTCGCAGCACCTGCAAGACCAGTAATTGGACGCTGCTTAACGAATGCGCCTTGCTGCTTTAGCGCAGTTAGCATCGCACCAGCGGTCAATGCATTTGACCAAGCGATAAAGATGTATGAACCCTTTGCATCAGCTGCTTGCTTTGCAAATGGTGTGAAATCAGATGTTGAAGTAGGAACTTTAATTTCCTGGAAGGTAGCACCCTTTGGTCCCATCAATGCCTTTGCAGCTGCGATGTTTCCAAATCCGAATGCGTTATCTTCAACGAAGAGCACAACTTTGCGTCCTGAGATTGGCTTGATGCCAGCTAAAGGTGCAAGATCTTGGATAGAGGTATTTCCAGAGCGGAATACATACTTATTTGCTGAAGAAGTAATGGCATCGTTCTTTGCAGGACCTGATATGTATAGAACTTTATTCTGCGCAGCAAGTGGCGCAAGAGTTAACGCAACACCTGATGATGTAGTTCCAACAATTACCTTAGTTCCGTTACCAACCATCTCTTTAAAAGAAGCAGTCGCAGAGGCTGGATCCGCAGCATCATCTTTGTAAGTGACAACTAATTTCTGGCCATTGACAGTCATCTTGCCATCGGTGTAATAATTCAAACCCCAGTTAAGACCATCTACATAAGCGTCACCGTATGACTTAAGTGCGCCTGATGTTGAGGTGATAACACCAATCTTGATGTCATCTGCTGCTTGTGCTGGCGCCATTGAAGGCGCAACAATCGCGAGAGCTGCTACTGCAGCGGTCGCGAGAAGTGAGCGCTTGCTCATTCATTCTCCTAGATTGAGTCGTTTTCTGCAGACCGGGCCCGATCCGCTTGATGGCAAGGCTATACGCGTAACCAAGCGATAACTACGCTTTTTTGGTATCCGTTTTATAACTTTTCACGCTGTTTGAGAGGAAAACAACTCTTGCCAAGGTAGCCCAATATCAATTGGGCGGGCAGACTAAAGCCATGTCAATGCCGACAGAAAAATTCGAAGTCCCTGTCGCTGGTGGACACTTAGCAGTTTTTCGCTACGGAGATGGCCAGGGCGACCCAGTCTTACTTATTCACGGCGTAACCTCTTCAAATCGCGCCTTTCAAATTTTTGCTGATGAATTAATTGCGCGCGGAAAAGCACCTTATGCCGTTGATCTGCGTGGACGTGGAGATTCAAATTCATTACCTGGCCCATTTGGAATGGCGCAACATGCAAAAGATATGGCTGCAGTAATTGATTTTCTGGATAGTAAATATCCAATTAAGCCTGAAGTTATTGGTCATTCAATGGGTGGATTTGTGTTGGCCGCGCTCGCAGGTTTGTATCCAGAACGTATCGGCAGAATTGTTTTTGCCGATGGTGGAATTCCTTTGCCGCTTCCTCCGGGAATGACCGTCGAACAAGTTATGCCTTTTATTTTAGGTCCAGCGCTTGAGAGACTCTCGATGACTTTTGAAAGTAAAGAAATTTACCGAGATTATTGGCGAGAACACCCAGCACTCAAAAGAGGCTGGAGCCCAGTAATGGAAGAGTACATTGATTACGATCTTCGTAACGGCAAACCATCGACCAATCCAATCGCAGTCGAAGAAGATTCGAGAGATCTATTTGGCGATGATTTAGTTGCCAAATCTTTGCGAGGCTTAAAAGAAGAATGTTTATTAATTCGGGCACCTCGTGGATTACAAAATGAAGAGGGCGGTTTATATCCACCGGCAATGATGGATGCAGTCCTAAATGAATTTCCGAAGATTAAGATGGTAAACCTAAATGACGTTAATCATTATGAGATGTTTCTGATTCCGGACGGAGCTAAACAGGTAGCAGAGATTATTTATGGAGCGAAATCATGACTTTAAAGAGCCACCGAGCATTTATCACAGGTTCTTTCCAGGGAATTGGGCTGGGAATCGCAACTGCACTGGCTAAAGAAGGCGCAGATATTGTGCTGCACGGTTTAGCAAGCGATGAGGTAATTGCTAAAGCAGAGGCGCAAGTTAAAGCAGCTGGTGCTGGAAAAGTGGAGTCTTATGTATCTGATTTGCGTGATGTAGCAGCAACTGAATCACTAATTTCAAAAATTCTCGCAAATGGTCCGGTAGATATTCTCTGCAATAACGCTGGTATTCAACATACTGCGACGATTGCCGAGATGCCTCGTGAAAAATGGCATGACATTATCGGAATTAATTTAGAATCATTTTTTGACACCATGCGTTTATTGCTGCCGCAAATGAAAGAACGTGGATACGGTCGCGTAATTAATACCGCTTCGGTACACGGGCTAGTGGCATCTGTAGCCAAAGCGCCATATGTCGCCGCAAAACATGGCGTGATTGGATTAACCAGAGTTGCAGCGTTGGAATATGCCGATGCGGGTACCCGCGAATCTGGAGGCGTAACCATAAATGCAATCTGCCCAGGTTGGGTAGAGACTGCGCTAATTGAACCTCAGATTCAGGCACGCGCAGATAAATTTGGTGGAGATCGCATCAAAGGTATCGCCGATTTACTATCTGAGAAACAACCATCTAAGAGGCTTGCAACTACAGATGACATTGGCGCAGTTGCGGTTTTTCTTTGCTCTAAAGCCGCTCATAACATCACTGGCGCGGCGATTCCAGTTGATGGTGGATGGACAGCACAATGAACAGAACTTTTAAACAAGCCGTAAAAGATGAGCACCCACTTCAAGTAGTTGGTGCGATCAATGCTAATCATGCACTGTTGGCAAAACGCGCTGGTTACAAAGCAATTTACTTAAGCGGTGGCGGAGTAGCAGCTGGATCACTTGGTTTACCAGATTTAGGTATCACCACTCTTGATGATGTAATGACTGATGTTCGCCGCATTACTAATGTATGTGATCTTCCTTTATTGGTGGATATTGATACTGGATTCGGAACTTCCGCTTTCAATATTTCACGAACCGTGAAAGAGATTGAAAAGGCGGGCGCATCTGCAGTTCACATGGAAGATCAGGTCGCAGCTAAAAGATGCGGCCACCGTCCAAATAAAGAAATTGTGGGCGTCAACGAGATGGTTGATCGAATAAAAGCGGCAGTTGATGGGCGTAATTCAGCAGATTTCACCATCATGGCTCGCACTGATGCGCTAGCTAATGAAGGTTTGGATGCCGCCCTTGATCGAGTTCGAGCCTATGTAGCAGCCGGCGCAGACATGATATTTCCGGAAGCGGTTGATGATTTAGATACTTATAAGGAATTTAGCGAAGTAGCTGGAGTTCCAATCCTGGCGAATATTACTGAATTTGGTAAAACTCCACTTTTCACAGTCGCAGAGTTACGCGGCGCAAATGTAGATATCGTCTTATATCCACTATCTGCTTTTAGAGCCATGAACAAGGCTGCAGAGTTGGTTTACAAAACTATTCGTTCTGAAGGAACTCAAAAGAGCACTTTAGATCATATGCAGACTCGGGAAGAACTTTACGAAGCCATTGATTACTACAAATATGAGACTGCTCTAGATAAATTCCAGAGCGAGAAAAATGGCTAAAAAATCGGTTGCGCTATCCGGAGTGGAAGCAGGCAATACCGCTATTTGCACAGTTGGAAGAAATGGTAATGATTTACATTATCGTGGATACGATATTGCAGACTTAGCTGCTAATTGCCAATTCGAAGAGGTTGCATATTTATTAATTCATGAGAAATTGCCAAACCAATCTGAGTTAACGCAATACAAAGCCAAGCTAAGAAAGCTACGAGATTTACCGCCGCAGGTACGAACTATTTTGGAGCAATTGCCAAAGAGCACTCATCCAATGGATGTTCTACGTACTGGCATTTCAGCACTTGGCACTGTAGAACCAGAACACGATGGACATTTAGCTAATGGCGCTAAAGAGATTGCAGACCGATTGATTGCCTGCACACCATCAATGCTCTGCTATTGGTATCACTTTGCAAATAATGGAAAACGAATTGAATGCAGCACTGAATCCGATTCAATAGGCGGGCATTTCTTAGAAATGTTGCACGGAACGCAGCCGAAAGTTGAGTGGGAAAAGGCCATGCACGCCTCCTTAATTCTCTATGCCGAACATGAATTTAATGCTTCAACTTTTACCGCACGAGTTATTGCAGGTACTGGCAGTGATGTTTATTCAGCGATTACTGGCGCGGTGGGTGCACTTCGTGGACCTAAACATGGCGGGGCCAACGAGGTAGCACTGGAGATTCAGGAGCGTTATGCCAACCCTGATGAAGCAGAGGCAGATATCCGTGCGCGCGTTGCGCAGAAAGAGGTAGTGATTGGCTTTGGCCATCCGGTCTACACAATTGGAGATCCTCGTAATTCAATTATTAAGGCAATAGCAAAAGATTTAACCGCGGCAAATCGGACCTTATTTGAGATTGCAGATCGATTAGAAGCCGTCATGTGGGAGCTAAAGAAAATGTTTCCTAATTTAGATTGGTTTAGTGCGGTTGCTTATAACGCAATGCGAATTCCCACCGCATTTTTTACGCCAATCTTTGTGATCTCTCGTATTACAGGATGGTCTGCTCATGTGATCGAACAACGTGTTGATGGAAAAATAATTCGACCATCAGCAAATTACACCGGACCAGAAGATTTAGAATTTAGAAAATTAGAGGAGCGATAAGTGTCATCACATGTGGTTAAGTCCAGCCAACCTTATGATCAAGAGATTCAAGATATTGTTGATTATGCACTTAATTATGAAGTGAAATCTGAGTTGGCATACAAGACTGCGTGGTCAGGAATGTTAGACACCATCGGTTGCGGTTTGGAATCACTTGAATATCCTGCCTGCACAAAATTACTAGGACCGTTGATACCAGGGACCAAAGTCGAAAATGGAGTTAGAGTTCCAGGTACAAATTATGAATTAGATGTTGTGCAAGGTGCCTTCAATATCGGTACTGCAATTAGATGGTTAGATTTTAATGACACTTGGCTAGCTGCAGAGTGGGGCCATCCAAGTGATAACTTGGGCGCTATTTTGGCGGTTGCTGATTGGTTAAATCGAAGCGGCCAGAAGCAGTTAACCGTTAAAGATGTATTAACTGCGATGATTAAAGCTCATGAAATTCAAGGATGTATCGCACTTGAGAATTCCTTTAATAAAGTTGGATTAGATCACGTAATTTTGGTCAAAGTTGCCTCTACCGCCGTTGTATGTCAGATGATGGGACTAGACCGCGAACAAACTTTGGCGGCAGTTTCACTTGCCTGGGTTGATGGCCAATCACTTAGAACTTATCGCCATTATCCAAATGCGGGCTCTCGCAAATCTTGGGCCGCAGGTGATGCCACGTCGCGCGCAGTGCGATTAGCGCTAATGGCAAAGGTGGGAGAGATGGGCGTGCCATCTGTGCTCACCGCGAAAACTTGGGGCTTTTATGATGTTTCATTTAAAGGAGTTAAATTTAAATTCCAGCGCCCTTATGGTTCTTATGTAATGGAGAACGTCCTTTGGAAGATCTCATTTCCGGCCGAATTTCATTCACAGACTGCTTGCGAAGCAGCTTTCACTCTGCATAACTGGATGAAAGCAAATGGCAAAACCAGCGATGACATTAAAAAAATCACTATCCGAACTCATGAAGCTTGCATTCGAATCATCGATAAGAAAGGACCACTTAACAACCCCGCAGATCGCGATCACTGTATTCAATACATGGTTGCTGTGCCGCTGATTTTTGGTCGACTAACTGCAAAAGATTATGAAGATGAAATTGCAGCTGATCCTCGTATTGATGCGCTACGCGAGAAAATGGTCTGCGTAGAAGATCCGCAGTACACCGCTGATTATCACGACCCAGAGAAGCGCTCAATTGCAAATGCGATGACCATTGAATTTAATGATGGTACTAAGAGTGATGAGATTGCAGTGGAGTACCCAGTAGGCCATAAGCGCCGCCGAGTAGAAGGGCTGCCACTTTTGGTAGCCAAATACAAAACCAACCTACGCAGAGTTTTCGGCGATGGCCGCGTTGTAAAAATAGAAGCTGCAACCCTTGATTATGATAGCGTATTGAGCCTTCCGGCTGATCACTTTATGAGTCTATTTGTAAAGGATTAATAATGATTATTGTAATTCCAATGCTCTTGGTAATGGGTTTAATAATCTATTTTGCATTTATTGGAGTTAAATCCACCATCGAATCTCATAAAGGTGGCCGTGGATTAGTCTTGCTTAGAGATTTATTTAAGTATTCAGCACTTTTTATTTCCGTTGTAATTACTTGTTTTGGCTTATCAGGGTTACTAACTCAATTAATTGACAATTCCGCAAGCTCGCTAAACGATAAGTTGGATGCAGCCAGATGGCTTTCATATATAGTAGTAGGCGCGCCAATCATATTATTGATTTCAAGATGGATTAAGAGAGATTTTAAGAAAAATTTAGAAGTGAGTTTTGAACCTGCCTGGCAGATTTACCTCTTTGCGGCAACTACATTTGCCTTTTTGCTTTGGTTCTTGCCTCTTGCAGATACTCTGAATTGGTTTGCAGGTGGTGCTTATCATCCACGCGACTTATCACAAGTAATCATTGCCTTTACAGTATGGTCGATTCACTTGACTTTAATCAGAGCGCATAGATCATTTGTTGCCAATATCCATCGCTTTGTCGGTTGGTTTAGCGCAGTTTTGGGCGTCGTAATATCAGCAATAAATTTGTTAGATATTTTGATATCTAAGTTGATGGGTCTAAAAACAGCGCCGAATCAATGGCAGGAATCGGTAATTTTGATAGTAATAAGTGTGCCGGTTTTGCTTTATTACTGGCAGAATTTTGAGGGTTCGGCTTCAACTCTGGAAACTCGAATTTACCGTACCTTTGGCGGAATCGCAGTTCCGATTCTTTTCTACACAATTGCCGGCACCTTTGCGATACACCAATTTTTATCTTGGAACTTTGATACCAGATACCAAGATCGAGCCACCTTTTTTGCCGAGGTACCGCAGCAAATTAGCGCGGTGTTGGTTTTAATTCCAACTATGCTCTACTTTAGAAAACTAGTTGCAGGCGTTGAACGAGATGATGTGGTTAGAGTCTTTCAATACTTAATTAGCGCAGGTGGCACTTTTGCAATTGCGCTTGGTACCGGTGCAATAACTGCAGGGCTTTTAGATAAGACGGACAAAGATGCAATTCTTTTTGGTATTTCATTATTAATTATGGCTAGCTACACCTGGTATCGCCAGTGGAGCCACTGCCAATTTGCAGTCAATATAGATTTTGAAGGGGAGCATCATTCTCCTATACGTAAGTTCTACTTAATTGCGGCAGTGGGAGTTCCGACTTTAGTTTCTATCGGCGCTGCGACCTGGCTTACCTATCGATTATTTGAAGCGTTACTTGTTGGAGGAGTTGAGCGACTTAAATTTGCACAACCAACAGGATTCTTAGTTGGCGCTGGAATTATCGCGCTTTATCACTTACAAGTAGCGCGTAAAGAGCGAGATTAATTAAAGTTAATTTAGCGGAACGCGAATCTTGCTACCAGCCGCAAGATCACTTGAAGTCAGATCATTTACCTTGATGATTTGATCAACAAGTTGGCGTACATCGCCACTTTCATTTAACGCCTTTGCAACTGACCAGATGGTTTCACCTGGCGCGATAGTTACCACTACATATGAATTGGCTTTTGTTGGAATATCTTTCGAACCAGCGCCAGCTTGCATTGCAAAGCCAGCTCCAAAGACGGTGGTAAGAGATAGGACCACAAGAAAGCGAGCCAGACGGATATTGGCCCTACGGCTTCTCTTAACTTGACGGTTATTGCTCATGGTCATAACTCCTACGCGTTCTCTGGAGTCCGGGGAAGGACTTCTAGCTTTTTTGGTTATCCGAACACTTGTTCGAATAAGAGAACCATAAGGCACCCCTACGACAAAGGTCAAGAAAATTTCGAACAAATGTTTGATTTTTTTCCTAGAACCTGTCACCCTTAGGGTATGAGTAAAGATCCATCAGGCTTAAGCGCCCGCCAGGTAAAGATCCTCACCGCGATCCAGGAGGGTATCCAGAACAACGGCTACCCACCATCCATCCGCGAGATTGGGGAGGCAGCTGGGCTCTCAAGCTCTGCCTCGGTCCAGTATCAATTAAAAGCGCTCGAAGAGGCGGGCTTTATCCGCCGAGATGCCGCCCTTGGTCGCGCCATCGAAGTAGTCGAAGGCGACTCTAATGTAATTGCAGATCGCTCTCGACAAATTCCATTGGTTGGTCGAATTGCAGCCGGTGGCCCAATCTTGGCTGAACAACATATCGAAGAGACCTTCCCACTTCCTGAATCAATCGTCGGAAGTGGTGAGCTATTTATGCTCAAAGTAGTTGGCGATTCCATGATTGATGCAGCCATCTGCGATGGCGATTATGTAGTTATTCGCTCGCAGAAAACTTGTGAAAAGGGCGAAATTGTTGCGGCGATGATTGATGGCGAAGCGACTGTGAAAACTTTTACTCGCAAAGAGGGCCATATCTGGTTAATGCCAGCAAACCCTGATTATCAACCAATTAATGGCGACAACTGTGAGATTTTAGGCAAAGTAACTGCGGTTCTAAGAAGCGTTAGGTAATTTCAGCAACTTTCTTCAATAAGATACTTGGTAAAGGTTGAGAAATCCTTGAATTAAGCCTATTTTTCAGCGCTTTTTAGAGATTTGTCCGAATTCTGGGTAGCCTTACCCCTCTATGCGCAAGCTCTTTTCCCTAACGGCATCGGTAGCGCTAGCAATGACACTGCTACCGGCAGCTTCGGCTGCGCCAACTGCCGCGCAAGTACAGAAGCAGGTCAATGAATTGCGCGAAGAAGCGGCTGGAAAATATGAAGCAGCCAACGGAATCAAATATCAGATATCTAAATTGCAGCGAGAATTAAATGGCCTTAAAGCCGGAGAAGTGGCAGCGAATGCCAAAGCCGATTCACTTAAAAAAGAGATCTCCAAAATGGCCGTTGAGAATTATAAAAATGGTGGGCTCGGAAATGGACTAGAGCTACTTCTATCGAGAGATCCGGCCAAGTATTTATCAGATGCGGCGATGCTTGATGTATTGGCGCAACGTTATTCAACCAAACTTCGCCAATTACAAACTTACAAACAAGGTTTGCAATCAAGTCAGTTGGTAGTTTCAGATCGGGCCGCCCAGTTAAAAGCAGCGCAAATTAGGCTGGAAAAGCAGGTCGCGGCGGCCAACGCTTCACTCAAAAAAGCGGAGAAATTACTAGCCTCACTAAAAGCTGAAGAGCGCGCCAGACTTGCAGCTGCCGATGATGCCGAACAGGCCAAGATTCTCGCTGAATCTAAACGATTAGCAGCGCTTTATGCAGGTGGTTCAACAAAGGGTGCGATTGCGCTTCGATATGCGCTTGATCAATTAGGTGATATTTATGTTTGGGCCGGCGCTGGTCCAACAAAATGGGATTGCAGCGGATTAACGATGCGCGCATTTCAAAAGGCGGGCGTATCAATGCCGCACTTTGCCGCTGCGCAATATAGATTCGGAAAGAGCATTCCAAGAAGCGCGCTCGCACCTGGCGATTTAGTTTTCTTTGGTCGCCCAATTAGCCACGTTGGAATTTATATAGGTAAGGGCAAGATGGTGCATGCGCCCCGACCAGGAAAGCGCGTTGAGATCGCTACTGCGATTCGCTTAGGCGCAAAGCCCTTCGTCGGCGCGCGTCGGCTCTAACTCCATCTCACCTGTTGAAATCTTGAAATAGCGACCGCGTGTCGCACACACACGAGCCATTTACAAGCCTCAACTAATGCTTTATGGTTCTCTCACTTACCCCAAGATGTAGTGGTTCAAAGCGCGAAAACTTCCATAAGTTGTGGTTTCAGGGAGCTTTATACGCTAAGTTACCGCTTCTCTACACGAAAGGAGACCGCAAATGAATTGCCCATTCTGTAAGCATGATGATTCAAGAGTGGTCGACTCTCGCGTGGTTGAAGAAGGCCTTCAGATCCGTCGCAGACGCGAATGCCCAGAGTGTGGCCAACGCTTCTCGACCCAAGAGATAACTATCCTCAACATCATCAAGCGATCTGGCATCTCTGAACCCTTTAGCCGCGCCAAGGTTATTAACGGCGTCCGCAAAGCCTGCCAAGGCCGCCCGGTCTCTGAAGATGATCTAGCACGGTTAGCTGCAAGCGTTGAAGAGACGTTACGTAAATCAGGACAGGCTGATATCGATGCGCATGAAGTTGGTTTGGCGATACTTGCGCCACTAAAAGAGTTAGATGCCGTGGCTTACCTGCGATTTGCCTCTGTATATCGTAACTTTACCTCTCTTGCTGACTTCGAAGGCGAGATATCGCTACTTCGAGAATTCCCAACAGCAGTTGTAACACCAGAAAAAAATTCGGAAATCAAAACCGTATCCCCACGCGGTTAAAAGATAACTAGAGAAAGAGCACCCATGTCTGACACGGTCATCAATCGACCTAATAAATCAGTTGATAAATCATCTGTCAAAGATGTTTTCTCACATAACACCAAGAAGGGTAAAGGCTTAACAATTGAACGCCTATATACCAATGAAGGTGTACATCCATACGACGAAGTTACATGGGAACGTCGCGATGTGGTTCAGCAGAACTGGAAAACCGGTGAAACTGTTTTCGAACAACGTGGGGTTGAATTTCCTGACTTCTGGTCAATCAATGCATCGACAATTGTTACCACCAAATATTTCCGTGGGGCACTTGGCCGTGAAGATCGCGAATGGTCTCTACGCCAAGTAATCGATCGCGTAGTTCTTACCTATACAAAAACTGGTAAGGAATATGGATATTTCGCAACAGATCAAGATGCGCAAATTTTCGAACACGAATTAACACATATGTTGTTACATCAAATCTTTAGTTTTAACTCACCAGTTTGGTTCAACGTTGGTACCAACCAACCACAGCAGGTAAGCGCATGCTTTATCTTGTCTGTAGATGACACCATGGATTCAATCCTTAACTGGTATCGCGAAGAGGGAATGATTTTCAAAGGTGGATCTGGTGCTGGTCTAAACCTTTCACGCATTCGCTCTTCAAAAGAACTTTTAAAATCAGGCGGAACTGCATCTGGCCCAGTCTCATTTATGCGCGGTGCTGATGCCTCTGCCGGAACCATCAAATCAGGCGGTGCTACCCGTCGTGCAGCGAAGATGGTAGTTCTAGATGTTGATCATCCAGATATCGAAGAGTTCATCGAAACCAAGGTCCGCGAAGAGGACAAGATTCGCGCACTTCGCGATGCTGGTTTTGATATGGATCTTGGTGGCAAGGACATCATCTCGGTTCAGTATCAGAATGCAAATAACTCAGTTCGCGTATCTGATGAATTTATGAACGCAGTCGAAAAGGGCCAGAAGTTTGGACTAACCGCTCGCGCAACCGGAGAAGTTGTCGAAGAGGTAGATGCACGCGCGCTATTCCGCAAAATCGCTGAAGCTGCGTGGGGTTGTGCAGATCCAGGAATTCAATACGACACCACAATCAATGATTGGCATACCAATCCAGAGACTGGTCGCATCAATGCATCAAACCCTTGCTCTGAATACATGTCACTAGATAACTCATCATGCAACTTAGCTTCACTTAACTTAATGAAGTTTTTAAAGCAAGATGGTTCATTTGATTCACGTACCTTTGCAAAAGCAGCAGAGATGATTATTACCGCAATGGATATCTCAATCTGCTTCGCTGATTTCCCAACAGAAGCAATCGGAGATACCACAAAGCGTTATCGCCAACTTGGAATTGGTTATGCAAACCTTGGTGCGCTACTTATGGCATCTGGTCTTGCTTATGATTCAGATGGCGGTCGCGCGCTAGCTGGTGCAATCACATCTTTAATGTCAGGTATTACTTACAAGTGCTCTGCAGAACTTGCAGGCATTGTTGGTGCATACGATGGCTTTGCACGTAATGCGCAGCCACATGCTCGCGTAATGCGCAAGCATGCATCAGCATCTTCAGCGGCAAAGAGCTTTGCCACTATGGATGCAGATGTTTGGGCAGTAGCAAATAAGGCTTGGGATGATTGCTTGGCAATCGGAGATAAGAATGGCTGGCGCAATGCGCAGATCTCTGTTCTTGCTCCAACCGGAACCATTGGTCTGATGATGGATTGCGACACCACCGGTATCGAACCTGATTTCTCACTAGTTAAGTTCAAGAAGCTAGTTGGCGGCGGTTCACTTCAGATTGTTAATCAGACGGTCCCACAGGCACTACGTAAGCTCGGTTACAACGAGGAAACCATTGAAGCAATTGTTGAATACATCGCAGCAAATGGCCACGTAATCGATGCTCCTGGATTGAAGCCAGAGCACTATGACATCTTTGATTGCGCACTTGGTAAGCGTTCAATCGCTCCAATGGGCCACGTACGAATGATGGCTGCGTGCCAACCATTCCTATCTGGCGCGATCTCAAAGACCGTTAACCTTCCAGAAGATGCAACCATCCAAGAGGTAGAAGATGTCTACTTCCAGGGTTGGAAGCTTGGCCTAAAGGCAATCGCGATTTATCGCGATAATTGCAAAGTTGGTCAGCCGCTATCTGATGCTAAGGCTGAGAAGAAAGAGACCGCCGTAGTTGCAGAAGCAACCGCAGCTCCAGTTCGTAAGCGCCTTCCAAAGTCACGTCCTTCACGCACCACTTCATTTAATGTTGGTGGCGCAGAGGGCTACATGACTGCAGGTGCATATAACGATGGCTCTCTCGGTGAAGTATTCCTAAAGCTTGGCAAGCAAGGTTCAACTCTTGCCGGCGTAATGGATGCATTCTCAATCGCAGTATCAATTGGTCTGCAGTACGGAGTGCCACTAGAGACTTTCGTTTCTAAGTTTATGAATCTTCGCTTCGAACCAGCTGGCATGACAGATGATTCAGATGTACGTATGGCGCAATCAATGCTTGATTACATCTTCCGTCGTCTAGCACTTGATTACCTACCATTTGAAGATCGCGCTGCGATGGGTCTATACACCGCAACAGAGCGCGCTCGCGCATTAGAAACCGGTGAATACACACCTGATGTGGATGCAATTAATGAAACTATTGCACAATCAGTTCAGGTCGAAAACGCACCGGTAGCACCAGTTGCAAAACCAGTTGAGGTAAAGATTGAAGCGGCTCCTGCTGCTGCAATCGGTTCATCAACCGAACTACTTGAGAAGATTTCAGGCATCAAATCAGATGCACCGCTATGCATGACTTGCGGCGTAAAGATGCGTCAATCAGGCGCTTGCTACGTCTGCGAAGGTTGCGGATCCACCTCTGGCTGCAGCTGATAAGTAGATTAAACGAAAAAAGCTTGTTCGGACTAATCCAGATAAGCATTCCTTAATAAGGAACCAAGCACTAAATCTGATTCTACAAGTTCGGACAAGCCTTTTTTCTTGTCTAGAATAAACGAGTGAGAAAGTTAGCGTTCGCATTGGCAATCTTGATTTCGCTGACTGCATGCGCCAAGCAACCCGCAAAACCGGAACCCGTAAAGAACATCACCATCGCATTTGCTGGTGATACCCATGGAGTTGAGCAAATTTCACGTTACTTAAATTCAGGTGGTGATCCCTTTAAAAATGTGAAGAGCACGCTAACTAACGCCGATATCTCTGTAGTTAATTTAGAGAGCGCAGTCACCACGCTTACCGAACACCAAGATAAGCAATATGTGTTTAATAGTAATCCTTATCTTTTGGATTGGTTAAAAACTGATGGCGTGGATATCGTAAATATTGGAAATAATCATGCTGGTGATTATTTGCGCGAAGGTGTCACCGAAACAATTAAGAATTTAACAGATCGCCAACTACAAGCTATTGGTGCTGGAAATAGCGGACGCGAAGCTTGGACTGCGAAAGTGGTAAATGTGCGCGGTACCAAAATTGCATTTCTAGGAATTGCAAAGGTAAATGGTGGGCCAGGTACAGTGGCAAGTGCAGAGTTGGCAGGCACCACTGATGGTTGGGATCAACAAGTAATCGAACTAGCCATTAAAGCTGCGGCGCGCCAAGCCAAGTCAGTGATTCTCTATGTTCATTGGGGGCTAGAAGAGAAGCTCTGCCCACAAAGGAGCGATATCGAGCTTGCAAATCAATGGCTGCAATGGGGGGCAACAGCCATCATCGGTAGCCATCCGCATCGTCAACAACCATCGGTCTTAACTGGTGGAAAATTAGTCGATTACTCATTGGGTAACTTCGTTTTCTATAGCCAAAATCCGGAAGGGCAGAAGAGCGGAGTTGGTTTATTAACACTGGCGCCAACTGGTGAGGTAGTTAAATATCAATTTAAACCAGCGAAAATAAACCCTTTAAATGGCGCGGTTACTTTCCTTAAAGGAAGCGCTAAAGCAGCGGCTATCGCTGAAAAACAGCGCAAATGCAGTGTTTTGGAAAATTAATTAGGCAACTAAAATCGAACGTTTAGCCAAGCCCATAAAGTAGCCATCAATCAAAGTATCCGGTGCCACTTCTGGATTACTTGCAGCGGCATCGACATCTGTAATACTGGAATATCATCATCAGGATACACAACTTTAAGTGGTACCCAAGCGCCATGATCTAATCCGCGACTTCTCGTAATTGGGAGCTCCAAAGTGGATCATCAAGCAGCATTGGTGCACCATGTCCGATATAAAGTGCGGGCGATTGATTCATAGTTACAGATTTTACAACATAGTTGAAATTTCAACTATTCCCAAAATCGCTAGGATTTAGCTATGAATTTGGCTGAAGTTCAAAAGGCGCTAGCAGTGGCGGTAGCCGCTATCGATGGCAAGCCGAGAACTGGCCAAATTGAAATGGCCGAAGCGGTGGCTAATGCGCTTATCGATCAGCACCATTTAATGGTCCAGGCAGGCACCGGTACGGGTAAATCGTTGGCCTACCTGGTGCCGGCAATCGTAAGTGGCAAGAAGACCTTGATTGCAACTGCGACCTTGGCCCTGCAACGCCAATTGGTAGAACGAGACTTACCAAAGATCGTGCCGGCGCTTGAAAAAGAGTTGGGCCGAGAAATTACCTATGGCATCTATAAAGGCGTTGGTAATTATGTCTGTTTGCAGAAGTTAAATTCCGAAGAACCAGATCCAGATGGCGAATTAGTTTTAGAGATTTCATCACTTGGTAAAGATGCGCAGCGACTTCGTAGTTGGGCAGAGACTCCTGGAGTAACTGGAGATCGCGATGAAGCACCTGATGTGGATCGCAGAGTTTGGGCGGCAAGTTCGGTAAGTGGTCGTGAATGCGTAGGGGCCGATGTCTGTAATTATGGCGCAAAATGCTTTGCGGCAAATGCCAAGGCGAAGGCTATTAATTCCGATATCGTGGTTTCTAACCATACATTGCTAGCGCTAGAAGTTGTGGAATCGCATCCAATTTTGCCTGAGCGAGATGTAGTAATTCTTGATGAAGCACATGAATTTATGGATCGCACCACGCAAGCAGTTACCGAAGAACTTACGGCACCACGAGTAGCTAGAGCCGCAGCGATGGCTCGAAAATATAAAGCCATTCCAAATAAGTTGGTGGATTCTTTTACGCACGCTGCTGATGATTTTGCTGATGCCATTGACGCCTATGCTGAATTTATGCGCGGCGATTTAGAACTCAGCCGAAAGCTAGATGCGCTACCTGCGGAATTAGAAACGGCCGTGCGCAGAGTTAGAGAGAGCGCAGATGCTGTTTATAAATATTTGCAGGCAGATGATGACATTATAGATACCACCGAATTGGCAGAGCGTGCACGCGTTAAAGGCGCAGTAAACGAAGTAAATGTAACCGCGCAAAAACTACTTAGAGGTAAGGGCGGTCAAGTACTTTGGTATGAACCAACCTTTAAAACCATATATTTGGCGCCCCTTTCAGTCTCTGATGTTTTGCGCCAGAACCTGCTCCGCCAAACCCCGGTAATTGCAACTAGCGCTACTTTAAAAGTTGGCAGCGGTTTTGATGCGATGGCTAAACAGATTGGATTTTTAGTTAGCAGTGATCAAGATGAAGAGCCAGAAGAGGGGATGATTGATCCAGCAAATGTACAGATGCTGGATGTTGGTTCGCCATTTGATTTTGCACAACAAGGAATGCTCTACCTGCCAAAAAATTTACCGGAACCAGGTCGCGATGGAATCGCACCAGAGGTGCTGGAACATTTAGGAGAACTTATTGATGCCGCGGGTGGGCGGACTTTGGCGCTATTTAGCTCTTGGCGCGCAGTCGAGGCAGCGGATGCTCACTTAAGAAAAGTTTTAGCAGAGCGACCAATTCGAATAATCACTCAAAAACGCGGTGATACAGTTGCGCCATTAGTTGAGAAGTTTGCAAGTGATGAAACTTCAGTATTACTTGGCACGATGACCCTCTGGCAAGGTGTTGATGTGCCAGGCGCATCTTGCACCTTGGTGGCAATTGACCGAATTCCATTTCCAAGACCCGATGATCCAGTGATGTCAGCTCGAAGCGCCGAAGTTGATGCCGCAGGTGGCAGTGGTTTTATGTCTATCTCATTGCCACGTGCTGCGCTTTTACTTGCACAGGGCACTGGTCGATTAATTAGAAGTGTTGATGATAGAGGAGTGGTTGCAATTTTGGATTCCAGAATCGTTAATAAACGCTACGGCAATGCTTTGCTGAATTCCATCCCGCCACTTTGGCGTACCAGCGATGCCCTAGTGGTCAGAGATTCTCTGAAGCGATTAGCTGAAAAACTAGATTCTTAAGATTAGGCCAAGTTTTGGCAAAACTTGGATGCAAATCCAAGTTCTCAATCTCAGTAATTTCAAACCAACCAATATCGTGTGTTTCGGTATTCCAATTGGCAGTCTGTAAATTGCCATGCGCTTTCGCAATCACAGTGTCATAACGCCAATCAACATGGTCATCTGAGAAAAGTTGTACGACTTCAACATGTTCGGCATTGATTCCGGTCTCTTCAACACTTTCTCGGATTGCAGCTTCAGGGACGCTCTCATGTGAATCTCGAGCGCCGCCGGGTAGGCCCCAGGTATCGCCGTTATGAACCCAAGGGGCGCGATGTTGCATCATGATCTTGCCATCGCGAATTAGCAGCAATCCAGCAGCGCCATTTAAACCCCAATGTTTTCCGCCGCAGCGACATTCCACCCATCCGTCACCATCGCGCGAAGCCATAAGGCAAAGATAGCTGTGGATAGCACAATCCCTAACCTTTACAAACTCTCTAATTTAAAGCCATGCGTAAATTTTTATTAATCCTATTTCTAACATTGATACCAGTAACTACGGCACATGCAGAGTGCACCGACAAAGTCTGTATAAATGTCTACACCGAAAATGGCCAATTAGTTATAGAAGGTAAGAAAAATGGCGCTACGGCCTCTGCAAGCCCCAGAATCGCAACGACTAGCGCACCAAAACCTAGACCAACGGCTACCAAAAAATATGTCTACAAACCTAGAACCAGCACCCCTAAACCCAGAACCAGTGGCAAATCTTTAGCGGACAAAATTCTGCAATCACTACCAACTCTGCAAGTGGCCTATCAGCCAGAAGGAAAAGTCTTGACGCGAGTTCCCGTGATTTTTTGGAGCGATCTACCCACCTTTTTCAATAAAGATTTTAAGATTTTGGGCCAAACCGTAAGTGTAAATTTAAAACCCAAATCGCTCTGGTCATTTGGAGACGGCACTGCTTTAATCACCAATAAAGTAGGAAAGCCATATCCATCAACCGAAATTTCCCATTCCTATCTGGTGCCGGGTACATACACAGTTTTAGTCAAAACGATTTGGGATGGCAGTTTTACTGTGGATGGCGTCGAATTTCCTATCAATGGCAGCATTAATCAGAACACCGGCGTAGATGTAAAAGTAGTAGGTGCCGGTACTAAGTTTGTGGGTAAGTAAAAACTTTTGTCAGCGCAATTTAGAAGCATTAGCCACTATGACAACTGTTAAAACACCACATGATTTACTCGCTGCGGTGCCATTTTTAATTGGCTACCATCCAACAGATTCCTTAGTTTTAATCTCTGTTAAATCTGACTCTTTAGAAATGGCGATGCGCGTTGATTTTCCAATCAATCCACCAGAAGGCGCATATCAATTATTGGCTGCTCACTTAAAGCGAGACCACGCAGAAGGCACGCTGTTAGTCGCTTATGAACCAGCTGACTGCGATTTAGGCCCAGAAGTATTACGAAACGCTGCTGATGCTGTAGCGGCGCTAGATATTCCGATTCGCGAATTAATGTTAATTAGAAATGGTCGCTGGAAGTCAATGATCTGTAGCGATGAAAGCTGCTGTCCACCAGAGGGCAATCCAATCGAAGATTTCCATAATTCACGAATAACTGCCGAACAAGTAGCAAATGGCAAAGTTTTACCCTTTTTAGATTCTGAAGGTCTGACCCATTCGATTGCGCCAACTATTTTTGCTAGAGATATCAATTGGAATGCGCAAGTAGTCGGTTTTCGTATCGAACCTGAAGCCAATAATTTAAATGAATTACAACGCGATGGGGCAGAGTCGGTGCTCTTACTGGCTAATTTCTATATGCAACAAGGCTTCTGTAAAGATTACGATTTAATCGCCAGAGTCTTGGGGCGCTTAGCCGATGTGCAAGTTAGAGATTTTGCACTTGGTTGCCATAGCGTTCAAACGTTAAATGCTTATTGGGCGATGTGGCGAGATCTTTTACGAATTGCGCCACCTAAATTTGTAGCGCCGGTCGCCTCGCTCTTTGCGGCGATTGCCTATGAAAATGGCGAAGGTGCGCTAGCGCATCGGGCTTTGAATAGAGCAATCGAAGATGAACCTGAATATTCATTATCTAGATTGCTGCGCCGCGTTTTCAGTAGTGGCTGGCCGCCATCTGGCTTTGCACAATTGCGATCCGAGCTCCATCCAAGGGTTACCAAGACCATATTTGGTTGATTTTTGGCTCCAAGCAAAGAGGCCATTTGCAAGAAATTTGCATATGGCTTCTTTTTATTTGACGCGCTAATCTTCGCAAATAACCAACCGCCCGAAAGGCTAAAGATGAAGAGACTTAAATTTCTACCACTTCTACTTGCAGCAATTGTTCTAACTGCATGTAGTTCAAACTCGGCAAGCGATGCAAATTCTTGCGAACCGGGCAAGTTAAGCACCGTAACAGATGGCGTATTAACTATTGCAACAGGTGAGCCTGCTTATTACCCATGGGTCATCGATGATAAGCCGGAGTCTGGCGAAGGTTTTGAAGCAGCGGTCGCGTTAGCGGTTGCTAAAGAACTTGGTTATGAAGGAGATGCAGTGAAGTGGATTCGTACCACTTTTGATTCTGCAATCACTCCAGGTGATAAGAAATTTGATTTTAATCTTCAGCAGTTCTCTATCACTGAAGATCGCAAGAAGGCCGTAGATTTCTCTGAGCCTTATTACAAATCTACCCAAGTAATTGTCTCCTTCAAGGGAAGTAAAATTGCAGACGCTAAGTCGATAGCAGATTTAGCAAATGCCAAACTTGGTGCGGCAGTAGCTACAACTTCGCTTGATGTCATTGAAAATACATTGAAATTAAAAGCTCAGGTATTCAATGACAATGCAGCAGGTGTTACTGCACTTAAGAACAAGCAGATTGATGGCTTGGTAGTCGATCTTCCTACCGGTTTCTATCTCTCTGCAGTTGAAGTACCTAATGGCCTAATTGTTGGTCAAATTGCTGGAAGTGATCAGGCAGATTCAGGATTTGGGCTTCTACTAAAGAAAGATAGTCCAATTACCGCTTGCGTAAACAAAGCTGTAAAGGCAATCACCGATAACGGATCGCTGGCAGCAATAACCGAGAAGTGGCTTGGCGCAACAGCAGGAGCACCTGTTCTTGGTTAATTTCAATTAAAGTATCTATATGTTCAAAGGCAGAGGGCGCTTGTCATCAAGCGCCCTCTCTTCTTTTCCAGTTAGTGAAATTGAAGTCCAGAGACAGTTAGCTAGAAAGAAGCGAAATCGTAAGAGCCAATTGATTGCAGCTATTTCTAGCCTTCTAATTATCGGTGGGTTATTAGCAATCGTGGTGCTCTCACCGGGTTTTAAGACACTTCGAAATACATTTTTTGATTGGGCATATGGCGTAGAAGTCTTTCCCAAAGTTTTACTGGGCTTTACCACAAATATTCTGCTCACCATCATTGCATCTATTTCAGTAGGTGTAATCGCACTAACAATCGCCTTAATTCGCACTTCAAAATCAGCTGCACTAGCGCCAATCAGATTCTTAGCGACTGCTTACGTAGATATCTTCCGATCCATCCCACTCATATTGGTAATTTTGTTGGTGGGGTTCGGAGTGCCAGCTTTGTCAATCAAAGGACTTACCTCTAATGTCTTGATTCTTGGAACTATTGCGGTGGTAATTACTTATTCAGCATATGTGGCCGAAGTTCTTCGAAGCGGAATCCTAAGTGTGCACCCATCACAAAAGGCAGCAGCCAGAACTTTAGGCTTGAACTCTAGTCAAACCTTGCGTCACGTGATTTTGCCTCAAGCTATTAAAAGAGTCACCCCGCCATTATTAAATGATCTAGTCGCGCTGATAAAAGATACGGGATTGGTTTCTATATTAGGAGTTACTGATGCGGTGAGGGCAGCACAAATAGAAACTTCTCGAACCTTCAATTATTCACCTTATATAACTGCCGCAGTACTCTTTCTTTGCGTGACTATTCCATTGACCAGATACACAGATCGAATGCTTCGCAGAAGTATGGATGCACAAAATGCTCAGGGGCAAGCATGACTCTTTTAGAAGTTAGAAGTATCCGCAAGAGTTTTGGCGCATTGACCGTCTTAAACGACTTAACATTCCAAGTCCCAGAAAATTCAGTAACCGCATTTATTGGAGCATCGGGAAGTGGCAAATCCACATTGCTTAGAGCCATAAATTTGCTGGAACTAATTGATGACGGACAAATATTTTTCGATGGTCAAGATATCTCTGCCGTGGATACTGATCCAGATAAAGTAAGACGTAAATTGGGAATGGTATTTCAGTCCTTTAATTTATTTCCTCATAAGACAGTTTTGCAAAACATCACTCTTGCCCCGGTTTTGGTCCATGGCATGAAATTGGAGCAAGCGAATTATGAAGCGGAAGAGTTACTAAAGAAATTTGATTTAATTGCGAAGAGAGATGAATATCCGGATCGATTATCTGGAGGCCAACAGCAGAGAGTTGCAATTATTAGAGCCATGGCGATGAAGCCAAAGCTGTTATTGCTAGATGAAATTACCTCGGCGTTAGATCCGGTTTTGATAAATGAGGTACTTGAAACTGTGCGTGAATTGAAAAATGAGGGGGTAACGATTGTGATGGCAACTCATGAGATGGGTTTTGCCAAACAAGTGGCAGATCAAGTTTGTTTCTTATACCAAGGGAGAATTCTTGAAAGCGGAGATTCAAATCTGATTTCAGCGCCTAAAATGGCCGAAACCAAAGAGTTTTTGCGACGTGTTCAAGAAGCGGGCCGTTTGTAATAAACTTTCCAACTAGGTCACGAATTCCAACTTCAAGCCCCGGCTCGTTGGGTGGCAACCCTCTAGTCGTTAGTGGGGTGCTCCGGGTGACGACCAGACTTAAGACCAGAGCGGTTTTAAGTAAGTACGACGGGAGTTATTAATTGCCTATTCCACACGTAACCGGTGCGTGGCTTGATGGTGAAGATCCAGGTGATCGTAAATTCATCAAGGTCGGCGATATTGCCCTGGAATCTGGCGATGTACTTTCAGAGGTTGTAATTGCATACCAAAGTTACGGCAAATTAAATGCAGCTAAAGATAATGCGATTTTAGTAAATCATGCCTGGACTGGTTGGTCTGATATCGAAAGCTGGTGGCCAAATCAAGTTGGTCCAGGTAAACCATTAGATACCAATAAATATTTTGTAGTTTGTCCAAATGTCATTGGTGGTTGCCAAGGTTCTACCGGCCCGGCATCAAAGCACCCAGATGGAACATTTTATGGTTCTAGATTTCCATCTTTAACAATTCGCGACATGGTGGCAGCCGAAGTGGCATTTACCAATGCACTTGGAATAAATAAATATGTACTTTCCTGCGGTCCTTCATTAGGTGGCATGCGCTCCTTGGAATGGGCAGTTCAATTTCCAGATCGCATAGGTGGCATCTGCACTATTGGTAGCTCTGCCGTGGCAACTGGTGATCAGATTGGATCGGTCTCAACTCAAGTTCATGCAATTAAAGCCGATCCCAACTTTAATAACGGAGATTATTACTACAACCAGATTGGCCCAGAAGTTGGCATGGGCATTGCACGTCGAATTGCGCATCTGACCTTTCGAACTGAGATTGAGATGGATATGAGATTTGGTCGCGAGCTGCAAGGCGATGACACTGGCCGATATGCAGTGGAGTCTTATTTAGACCATCAGGCAGAGAAGTTAGCTTTGCGTTTTGATGCGAATACCTACATCATTTTGGGTGAAGCGATGAATAGCCATGATATTGGTCGTGATCGCGGCGGGGTAGCTGCGGCACTTGCCACCATCAAAGTTCCGGTAATGGTGGTCTCTATAGATACCGATCGACTCTTCCCGCCGCGCCTACAGAGCGAATTGGCGGAGTTAACGCCTGGTTCCAAGCTGGAGATGCTCTCCTCGCCCTTTGGTCATGATGGATTTCTAGTCGAATCTGAAGCCATGGGAGAGCTCTTGCGCCACGCCATCGAACACGCTGAGGGCGAGCACCGGCATTAGAAAAACCTCGCAGTAAAAAGAGGTTGCAGAGACTGTGTAGTTGCTTTTCAGTCTCGAAACCTGCTTTTTACGGAGAGGTTTTTGTGGATTCCTGAGAACGACCGATACAATTACGCAATCGCAATCGCTCGCTGCCATACCCCTAACGGCAGATAAGAACAGTTGCAGTTATTTAAAAAACAATCAAAAGGATTATTTGTGGTTACTCGCGCGCCTAAAAAGAAGGCACCTGCTAAAGCAGCTAAGAAAGCTAAACTTGTAAAGAAGGCAGCAGCTAAGAAGACACCTGCTAAGCCAGTTAAACCTGGTAAAAAGGCAGCTACCAAAAAGGCCGAGGTAAAGATTCCGCTAAAGAAGGAATTAACTGCCGCAGATGTAAAGCAGATCCTCGATGCTCGAGACTTAGTAGAACGCCAGAAGCATGTTTTAGCGGAATTGGAATCTCGCGGAGTTACCTCTTTAAATCGCATTCCAAAGAAGGCTGATAAAGAGTTAGTTGACGAAGCGAAAGCGCTAGAAGTATCAGTACCTAAAGTTACCGAGAAGTTGAAGAAGGCTGGACTCGGTTCTCCTTATCGAATGCTTAAAAATTCTGAGAAAGCGTTAGTTGCACCAAAGCAGGTTCCATTGGTTGCAAACTCGGCAACCACTTCTGATAAGGCCGTGACAAAGACGGTAATAATTGATGGCGAAGAGGTTGAGTTAGTTGAAGAAGAAGATCTTGATTTAAATATCGATAATATTGATGAAGCAAAAGAAGGAGTTAAAGATGAGACTCGCGTCATCACTTTATCTGATGAGGAAGTTGACGATGGTGAAGGCACCTTTGTACTTCGCGATTCTGACGAAGAGAAGGAAGAGGAGCAGGGTCGCTCAGAACGCGCCAAGCTTCGCGGCCGTTTAGCTGCAGTTCATCTTCTTGATGAGGCGATTCGCGCTAAAGAGAATGATCCTTCAAAGAGCGCAAATAAAGCAGATTCTCGTGCTCTAACTGCAAAGCAGTTAGAGCTGATGGTTACCTCAATTGATTTAACTGAACGCGGTGCCAAAGCGCTAATTGATTCAATTAATGCCACACCGATAAAAGAATTCAAATCAATTCACACCATCATCGATGACACCAAGCGTTTAATCCAAACTGAGATGAAGCAGCTGCCACCTGAGCAGACAGTGCTAACTGCTGGCGCGACCGCGGACCCAGTAAAGGATTATCTAAAGCAGATTGGTCGAGTAGCGCTGCTAAATGCAGAACTAGAAGTGGAGCTGGCAACTCGCGTCGAAGCTGGTCTCTTTGCTGAAGAGAAATTAGCTAATGAGAAGAAGTTAGAGAAGAAGTTAAAGCGCGATCTTGAGTGGATCGCTGAAGATGGTCGTCGTGCAAAGAACCACTTACTTGAGGCAAATCTTCGTCTGGTGGTTTCGCTTGCAAAGCGGTACACCGGTCGCGGTATGTTATTTCTTGATCTTATTCAAGAAGGAAACCTTGGTTTGATCCGTGCAGTTGAGAAGTTCGACTACACAAAGGGTTACAAGTTCTCTACCTATGCTACCTGGTGGATTCGCCAGGCGATTACTCGCGCGATGGCAGACCAGGCACGCACCATTCGTATTCCAGTGCACATGGTTGAAGTCATCAACAAACTTGCACGTGTACAACGCCAGATGTTGCAAGATCTAGGTCGCGAACCGACGCCAGAAGAGCTTGCAAAAGAGCTGGATATGACACCTGAAAAGGTAGTTGAAGTTCAGAAATATGGTCGTGAACCGATTTCACTTCACACCCCACTAGTCGAAGACGGAGACTCTGAGTTCGGTGATTTGATTGATGACTCTGAAGCGATTGTGCCAGCGGATGCAGTTGGCTTCACATTGCTACAAGAAGAGCTTCACAAAGTTATGG
>JBJTCN010000063.1:0-3644 GCA_046091905.1 Candidatus Nanopelagicaceae bacterium | reverse complement strand
TTGCAAGCAGATGGTGGAACTAGAACTGCAGCCATTACCGGCGCTTATGTTGCATTAGCGGACGCAATTGCCTGGGCTAAATCAAATGGGCATATTAAAGCTGACGCAAAAGTTTTAAGGGAATCAGTATCGGCAGTTTCAGTAGGAATTATTGATGGCATACCAATGTTAGATCTCTGCTATGAAGAAGATGTTCGGGCAGAGACAGATATGAATGTTGTGATTTCTGGCTCAGGTAAATTTATTGAAGTCCAAGGAACTGCCGAAGGCGAACCATTTGATCGTGCGCTACTTGATTCTTTACTAGATTTAGCGGTCGAAGGGTGCAGTTCTCTAGCTACATTACAAATTAAATCACTTGCATGAAATTAGTTTTAGCTACTAAAAATTCTGGCAAAGTAGTTGAGTTTCGACGGATATTAGCTGAGCTTGGTGCTAAGAATTTAGAAGTAGTTGGCCTTGATGCTTTTCCAGAAATTGGCGAAATTGAAGAAACTGGTGAAACTTTTGAAGAGAATTCACTTCTTAAAGCTCGGACTATTTGTAAATTAACTGGCTTGCCAGCTTTGGCTGATGACAGTGGAATTTGTGTTGATGCCTTAAATGGTGCACCGGGTCTTTATTCAGCTCGTTATTCTGGAAATGGTGATGCTGCAAATAATGAAAAACTCTTGGCAGCGCTCAAAGATGTTCCTGAAGAAAGTAGAGGCGCATATTTCATATGTGTAGCCGCGTATGTTCGCCCCGATGGCTATGAAAAAGTAGAAGAGGGGCGGTATTACGGCAAGATCTTGCATCAAGTAAAAGGTTCTGGGGGATTTGGCTATGACCCACTTTTCCAGCCCGAGGGCTTAAATTGCTCATCTGCTGAGCTATCTGCCGAAGAAAAAGATGCAATTAGCCATCGAGGTAAAGCGATGCGCGCCATTGCACCTTACATAATCGGCTAAAATTTCCCACAGTTAATCAGCCAAATTATTTAGGAGAACTAAGTGGCTACAAAGAAAGTTGCAAAGAAGGCCGCTAAGAAAGCGCCTGCAAAGAAAGCGGCGAAAAAAGCACCTGCAAAGAAAGTTACTAAGCAAGTTGCAAAGAAGGTTGCTAAGAAGTCGGCAGTTAAGAAGGTTGCGAAGAAAGCTTCCGCAAAGAAGCCTGCTAAGAAAGTTGCTAAGAAGGCAGCCACAAAACGCACTGCACCGGCTGTTGCAGTTACAAGTGCAGCCGTTGCACCAAAGAGTGTTGAAGTTAAGGCAGTAGCGCCTGCGACTTCTGCAAAGAAGCAAGGCGGATCTAATCGCGTAGTGCTTGCAGTAGTTGTTGGTATTTTGGCACTTGGCGCAATCGCAATTTCAAATTCATCAAATTCTTCAAATGAACCAAAGCCTTCTGACAGCGCTACACCTACTGCAGAAGCAACTCCGACCGAATCCACATCAACTGCAGTAACAAATATTGCAGCTCCACTTGGAATCGTGGCTCACTACACCGCAGATGGTGCAACTATTTTCTGGAATGCAACCACTGCAACTGATGGTCTAAAGGGTTACAGCGTTGAAGTATCTTCAAATGGCGGCACTTTCACAGAGCTAGCAATGGTTGGTACCGATGTAACTAAATATGACATCACCAAGAGTGATGAGACTGGCTGGATGTCATTTAAGATTTCCGCCGTATACAACGATGGTCAGAAAGCTGAAGGAAAGGTCTTCGGACTACCTGGTCAGTACAAGTAATTGGTAATCGCGGCTACATAAGCAGCGATACCAGCAGGAATCAGATGGACACCATCCGGAGCAAAAAACTCCGGATGGTTTTCTGATTTAAGGGCCCAATCCACAACTCTAAAGTTTGGATATTTACCAGCTTCCATTTGTATTAATTGATTATTTTCATCTCGCCAAGCTCTAGGAACCGCGGTGTTGACCACAATTACTAATGGTTGATCTTTGAGCTCTAGAAAAATCTGGCTAACTTCAGAGCTGGTCAACCTATTGTTATTGCCAAGATTTATCACCGTCTTCATGCCAATCATTTTAGATTTATCGTGCTTGATAACTGAAAGTAATTCTCCAGCCTGACGACCTACTCTGGCATTGATTAGTCCTATATGTTGTTGGTTATCTAGCACATTCCTGATTCCTAAAATTACGGAATCACCAACCACCCAGAGCCCATCCACCTTGCTTATGGTGGCGACTTGATCATCTTTAAACATCTGTTTTACGACTGCGTTATTTCTATCTGCAATCGCAATCGCGTTATTACTAACAATTGCAACAGTGGCAAGAAGCGCTAAGGAAACAAGTCCAGCAGTAGCTTTCTGTCGACGCTGCACCTCTTTGGTGCGGTACTTCATACCTCGTAACCAATTTGAGATCGCGCCATTTCTTACAGGTACTTCAATCCAACGCTGTGAAATATCGGCAAGTGCAAAAACGACCAAGATTCTAAAGGTGTATAGGGCCCAAGCAGAACCTTCTAAATCTTGAGCCGGTCTAGTTACTTGGAAAACAATCCAGTGCCATAAATAAATGGCATAAGAACGTTCACCAACCCAAACCAGGAATGAACTCTGAAGCATAGGTGCAAAACGTGAAGCCGGATGCACCACAGACATAATGATGGCACTTCCAAAAATTCCTACTAAAGGGAATGCAATTCGATATGCAGTTGGGTCTGCCTCTTGAATAAATAGAAATGAACTTAGTAACCCAATTAACCCAAATACGCCAATGAAGTCGATGAAATCTTGAGCGCGTTTTTCAATGTTGACTCTTAGATTTTGGGGAATCCAACTAACTGCTAACGCAGATCCAAGAAATAGACCAATCGAGTGAGTGTCAGTACCAAAGTAAACATGGCTGACATCTTGCGTAGAGGAGATATCTGCTCTAACAGATGCTAGAAATAGTGCAATTCCTGAGAAAGTTGCGATTGCAAGCGCTGCAGTTGGAATCACCTTTTTACCAAATACTTTTAAAACAAAGTAAAGAATTAATGGCCAAATTACATAATATTGAGCTTCGACGCCTAAAGACCAAGTATGTTGCAAGAGTGGGGGTCTGCCAAAACTCTCAAAATAATCTTGATGTTTAAAAACTAGCCACCAATTCATAAGCCCGGTTAATGCAAAAGGTGCGTCAGTTAGAAATCGACGCATCGAATCTGGCGCCCAGACTCCGACAAAGATGGCCGTAATAACCAACATAAAGAGCAGAGGTGGCATCAACCTACGGATACGACCAGCATAAAAGCCCCGTAAATCTAAGCCGCCAGATCTCTGAATTGAATCAAGTAGTAGACGAGTAATTACATACCCTGAAATTACAAAGAAGAGATCAACGCCTAAGAAGCCACCTGGAATCCAGCTAAAACCTAAGTGATAGAGAATTACCGCAATTACTGCAATTGCACGAAGACCATCGATAGCGGGGATGTATCGAATCCCTTTCGGGGCGGCCATCAAATTTAATTACTTCTTTTTATTTGACTTTGAAGCAGCTTTTTTCTTCTTTGGCGCCGCAATCGCTGGTTTGGTTCTTTCGCTCTTTACGCGAAGCGGCTCTTTTGAAACTAACTTGCCATCTTCTTTAATATTTTCTAATACATTGTTACGTAGTTCAGTTAGCCGACCGTAAGCACTC
>JBJTCN010000062.1:0-4799 GCA_046091905.1 Candidatus Nanopelagicaceae bacterium | reverse complement strand
TAGAGTTCTACTCGTGCTAAATACCTTCGTAATTGCCCTGCGTGAAGGGCTTGAAGCCAGCCTCATTGTGGGCATTCTGATTGCCTACCTACATAAGTCAGGTCGCACCCAGCTACTTAAGAGCCTCTGGTTTGGCGTATTTAGCGCAATCGGCGCTTCTCTACTCTTTGGCGCACTCTTAACACTGACCAGCACCACCTTGAGCGAAGAGGGCGAGAAATACTTCGTAGGCTTCACCGGGTTGGTCGCAGTTGGCCTAGTTACTTGGATGATCTTCTGGATGAAGAAGACCGCGCGCTTTATGAAGCTTGAACTTGAGCAGAAAGCCTCTGCCGCCATCAGCGCTGGCGCGTTGTCATTAGCAGCTTTTACTGCGGTAATTCGCGAAGGCCTTGAAACCTCACTCTTTCTATATGCAAATTTCAAAGGTAGCGACCCCATCGGATCTACAATCGGTTTAACACTTGGCATTGCAGTTGCGATCGCACTTGGCTACGGAATTTATAGAGGCGCACTCCGCTTTAACTTGGCGACCTTCTTTAAATTCTCCGGCGCAGCGCTGGTACTAGTTGCCGCGAATGTTTTTGCATATTCATTACATGAACTTGAAGAGGTCGGCCTCTTCTTCTCTGGAAGTGTCAACAAGATTGCGGCGTTGTTTTATATCGCCTTGGTCTTGCCACCTTACCTAGCCAAGCCAAAGCCAATTACTCCGGCAGAGGCCGCCAAGAAGATTTCACTCGCTAAGTAATAGCAATAAATGCTACTGACGGGTAGCCTTTGGGTATGTCCGTAGTTCTTATTGATGCAGTTCGTACCCCATTTGGAAAAGCCGGTTCTATGTATAACGGAACCCGCGCAGATGATTTAGTAATTCGCGCAATCCGCGGTCTACTAGAACGCAATCCGCAATTAAATCCTTTCGATATTGATGATGTCGCAATCGCCGCTACCACCCAGACCGGTGATCAAGGAATGAATATTGGTCGAAGTGCAGCGCTATTAGCTGGCATTCCAAATACCGTTCCAGGTTACTCCGTTGATCGTTGGTGCGCAGGTGCGATGACTTCAGTTACCACTCTTGCAGGTTCGATCAATATGGGCGCGGCAAAGTTTGCGATTGCGGGCGGTGTTGAACATATGGGCAATCACCCAATTGGATCTTTAATGGATCCAAATCCAAGATTTATTGCAGAGAAGATGGTTGATCCAGATGCGATGTCTATGGGTGCTACCGCAGAACGTTTGCACGATAAATTTCCGGCGATCACCAAAGAACGCGCAGATCGCTACGCAATTGGTAGCCAAGATAAAACTGCCGCGGCATATGCAGCAGGTCGAATTCAAAAAGATTTAATTCCAACTGCCGCGCGCACACCTGAACTTGGTTGGACTATTGCAACTGTTGATGAACCACCAAGACCTGGCACTACTATGGAAGCGCTCGCGTCGCTTAAGACTCCCTTTCGTCCTGGTGGTCGCGTAACTGCTGGCAACTCATCTGGTTTAAATGATGGTGCAACTGCCGCGCTTCTTGCAGATGAAGTTGCAGCTCGCGCAATTGGTTTAAAGCCAAAGATGCGCTTAGTAACTTTTGCATTCGCTGGTGTGGAACCAGAGATCATGGGTTATGGACCAGTTCCCTCCACAATAAAGGCGTTAAAACAAGCGAACTTAAAGATTGAAGATATCGGCGCTTTTGAAATCAATGAAGCATTTGCAGTGCAGGTATTGGCTTTTCTTGATCACTTTGGAATTGCCGAAAATGACCCTCGGGTAAATCCAGTAGGTGGCGCGATTGCAGTTGGCCATCCACTGGCATCTAGCGGTATTCGTTTAATGCTTAATTTAGCGCGCACCTTTGAAGAGAATCCATCAATTAAATACGGAATCACCACCATGTGTATTGGCCTTGGTATGGGCGGCACCGTCATTTGGGAAAACGCTTACGGCGAGAGTAATGGCGAGAAATAATGTCTGAGGTTGTGTATTCCGATGAAGTTGTAACTAACGCCTATATCCGTGAAGTTGATTTAGCCGCTTTTGGCGCTAAAGGAAAACTGGCGCTAATCACTATCGATAACGGCATGGATCACACCCGTCCCACCACGCTTGGCCCACAATCAATTCGCAATATCTCAAAAGCAATTGATGATGCCACTGCGTTAAATCCAGCTGCCATTGCAATTACTGGTAAGCCATTTATTTTGGCCGCCGGTGCTGATCTATCTGGTATTACTGTTTTAACTAAAGCCGAAGATGCGGCTTACATAGTTGATTATGGCCATAAGACTTACGCCAAATTGCGTAATTCAAAAATTCCAACTTTCTGTTTTGTTAATGGTTTAGCACTTGGTGGCGGAACCGAATTGGCGCTTTCTTGCCAATATCGCACCGTGGCCGCAACTGCATTTATTGGTTTACCAGAAGTCTTTATCGGACTAATTCCTGGTTGGTCTGGCGCCACAATTTTGGCCAAGATGATTGGGCCAACTAATGCGGTTAAAGTTATTCTGCAGAATGCCTTAAATAACAACACCATGTTGAAAGCTAAAGAAGCGCTAGCACTGGGTATGGCAGATGAGATGTATCTGCCCGTTGATTTTCTAGAAAAATCAGTTGGCTTTGTAGCCGATGTTTTAAATGGAAAGAAGAAAATCGAACGAAATGATTATTCAAATGATCCGGATTGGGATGCTGCTCTTGCTGCAGGTCGTGCCGCGATTAACAAAAAATACAATGGCGCAAAGGTAAAAAATGCGGAATACGCATTAGAACTTATCGCTGCCTCTAAAACCAACACCATTGATGAAGGTCTAAAACGCGAAGTTGAAGTCATGGTTGATCTAATGATGGGCGATGAATTCCGCGCCTCTATCTATGGATTTAACTTAATCAACAAGGGACGCAAGAAGGTTGCCGGCGCACCTAAATCAAATTTAGCTCGCAAGATAAGCAAAGTTGGCGTAGTTGGCGCTGGTCTTATGGCATCGCAATTAGCGCTACTACTTCTGCGCAATTTGAAGTGCCCAATTGTGATTAGCGATTTAGATCAAGCACGCGTTGATAAAGGAATTGCCTACATTAATGCCGAACTTGCGAAGTTAGTTGAAAAGAAGCGCATGTCTCAAGAGAGCGCTAATCGCCTCTCTGCGCTAATTATCGGCACCACCGATAAGAAAGACTACGCAGGTTGCGACTTTATTATCGAAGCGGTCTTTGAAGAGTTACAGTTAAAGAATGATCTCTTTAAAGAGTTAGAGAAGCACATCTCGCCAGAGTGCGTACTAGCAACCAATACCTCTTCCCTATCGGTTGAGAAGATGTCTGCAGGACTACAACATCCAAATCGCGTAGTGGGCTTCCACTTCTTTAATCCAGTTGCCGTAATGCCGCTACTTGAAATCGCGCGCACTCCAGCAACAGATGACGAAAGCACCGCAACTGCGCTTGCAGTTGGTAAAGAGTTAAAGAAGACCATGGTGATTGCAAAAGATGCACCGGGCTTTATTGTTAACCGATTACTTACTCGCTTCATGGGTGAGATCACCGATGCCATGGATGAAGGCACTCCTTACGATGTTGCCGATAACGCACTTCGCGAAATTGGATTCCCAATGACTCCATTTGAACTATTTGATTTAGTTGGTCCAGGTGTGGCGCTACATGTATCCGAAACGCTACATAACAACTTAGGTCCGCGCTATCGCGTCTCCCCAACTATCAAGCGATTGGTAGAAAATAACGTTCGCACTATCTACATCAAAGATGAAAAAGGCGTAAAGCAGCCAAATCCTGCAGCAATTGCACTTATGGAGAAAGGCAACAATCCATCTACTGCAGAGCAGGTCAAAGACCGCGCGTTAAAAGCGCTAGCTGAAGAGGCGCGCATGATGATTGATGAGGGTGTATCTACTGCAACTGATATTGATTTAGCGATGATGTTAGGTGCCGGATGGCCGTTAATGCTCGGCGGAATTTTGCCTTACTTGGATCGTACGGGTTATGCCAACCCTAGATTCCACGAACCAGGTGTTGCATCCTTGCCGCGCTAAAGTTGTCTACTTAGGTATTCAGCAGCCGAACCTGTAAGCCATTCTTGATACTTAATCTTGAAAACTTGTTCAAATGCTTCTTTGTAACTGTTTCCAGATTTGATATTCAGCATCCAATTTTGTATTGCTTCATAACCAAACTTATTGTAGATGTCTTCTAACAACAACATCCCAATCGAGTATCCCAATCCAATTTGAAAAACATAGTTTGAATCTGAATCAATTTTTTCTAAAAAAGTAACCCAATCTTGCTTTTTGTAATTCTTTAATTCTGGCAGTTTATTTAATAGATTTCTAATTTCACCACCTCTAACACTCTCGGTGGATCTAAACCGATTAACAAATGTGGCACCTAAATAATTAGCTTGACCCTCCGCAAACCAATTTGGCAAGAAACTCATCCGGTTACCCATTAAGCCAAGTTGATAGACATGTATAGATTCATGATAAGCACTTACATAATCTTGCGTATTCCATTCAAATTTAGAACCGAGAAGTTGACCGAAATGAAAGCTTCCATCCGGATTTGGCGTTGAGCCATATCCACAATGCACGAAAACGCTCACAGAACAATGAGATCCATTCCACCAACCTAAATCTTGATTCGAATTCAAACTTTTCACTTGCTCTACCCACCAGTCGTGGTCTGATTCATTCATCACAAGAAAGGTGACTGGACTTGGATTCACAAATAAATTAGATAGTAGAGTAATAGGTTCCTGGTATGCACTTTCAAGTTTAGTT
>JBJTCN010000061.1:0-29224 GCA_046091905.1 Candidatus Nanopelagicaceae bacterium | reverse complement strand
CAATTCTTTTCATCATGCCGCGCTCTACTCGCGATACCGATGCTTTTTATCGTGATGCCAAATATGGCGAACTGTGGGTCGGCCGCCGCTATACGACCGACGAAGCTGCGCAGCGTTACAAAATCGAAACTCGAAGTGTTTCTGAATTAGAGAAATTCTTATCTGATAAGAAACCAGCAGTGGTAATTCGTGGCGAAGATGCAAAGGTAGATGCGCAAATTGCAGTTCATGAAAAAGATGATGAACTAGCGATATTTACTTCTGAGCAGCGACTTGTAAAAGATGAATATGAGATTAATCAATTACAGCAGGCAGTTGATGCTACTGGCCGGGGCTTTGAAGACATGATCAAGGTTTTACAGAGAGCAACTACTCATGAACGCGGCGAACGTGTAGTGGAAGGTGCTTTCTATACCCGTGCTCGCGCTGAAGGTAACGATCTCGGTTACAACACAATTGCAGCAGCGGGTTCACATGCTTGCGTATTGCACTGGGTGCGAAATGATGGCCGCGTAAAAAATGGTGAATTGATGTTGATTGATGCAGGTATCGAAATGGATTCTTATTACACTGCAGATATCACTCGTACTTTGCCGGTTAATGGAAAATTTACTGCGGCGCAACGCGAGCTATATATGTTGGTTTATGAATCACAAAAAGCTGGTTTTGCTGCGGCTAAAGCTGGGGTAACCATTGCGGATATCAATCGCGCATGTCAGGAAGTATTAGCAAAAGGTTTAGAAAAGCTTGGCGTATTACCAATTTCCGCTCAAGAGTCTTTAAAACCTGAGAATGGTTTCCATCGCCGTTGGACTCTGCACGGTGTTAGCCACATGTTAGGTATGGATGTTCATGATTGCGCGCAAGCAAAACGTGATGTGTACATGGGGCCGTTGGCAGCTGGAATGGTAATTACTATCGAGCCAGGTTTATATATTCAGCCTGATGATGAGAAATTCCCAGCCGAATTTAGAGGCATTGGAATTCGTATCGAAGACGATGTAGTTATTACTAAGGTTGGCTGCATTAATTTAAGCGAGAACTTACCGCGACATCCAGATGAAATTGAAAGCTGGATGGCTAAAGTATTGAAATAGCTGTAACTAAAACTGCCACTGCACCCCAAAAATAGGCAGTAGTTTTATTTTCAAAATAGCGGCTGGATTTCAAGAGAAAAGTAAGAGAAATCAATAAACCGCCAAGAAATATTGCAAATAGGCTCTTGGCAAAAATAGCTGATTGGCCGTTTTGGTAAGTAATATTTATTAGCCCCATGGCGATTTCGGCATAGCCGAGCATTCGATAATAATTAATTTTCATAAAATAAAAAGTACACCGAATGGGCTACTTGCAATAAGCCCATTCGGTGCTCACCTTTAGTGATCCGCTGGCATACCTTCAGCAATTGATTTCATACGTGCAATCTTGTAAATGGTTAAACCAAATACGCACTTTGCAAGTACGTCTGCAACTGTGTATCCAACCTGTCTATATGTAAATAGCGATGCAGCTTCAGAAGCTGACGGGTTGGTAATAAACACTGGGATCAAGTAAGAGATTGGATATACAAGCCAAGTTCCGATTAGAAGTAGACGAAGATTACTTACAGTCTTCGCAACCCCATCAGGCTGGCGATCCAAAGATTTACTTAGCTCAACAAAGAGCACATAAAGGATGTATAGGAAAGGAATCATCGAAAGCACGAAATAAAGCATCTTGGTTCCGTTATCAGCTGAAATTTCACCTGGGTAACCAAGAATAATCATGGCAGCAGATGCCACAACTAAACGCTTAATTAATGATCTTGATGCTTCTTTTGCTAGCGCCAGTACCGCGATTACTTCTACAAGTAGTAGAGGTACTGTCAGAATCCAGTCAACATAACGGTAAGCCTCGTTGAATGCACCCTGAGCTGTTCCGATTGTGACTGCATCGTTTTCTGATGAATGCTCAAATGAATTGAAGATTCGCCAGTAGTGATAACCAGCAATAAATGTCACCATGGATGACATAACTAGAGCTAGTCGATATTTAGCCAACACATGACTTTGTGCCACCAAGGTGTACACAGTGCAAGCCAACATTGAGATAAGACCAAATGAGAACATATTGAACAATGTGCTCCATTGGCCGCTTGATAGTTGAAGCATTCATCTCCTCCGTGAGATTGCGGCATAGAGATACTCTCTATGAAAACCGCTCCCGTAGTTTGAACTAATTGAACAGATAAAGCGAGCAAACTGCCGAGATTTATTACCCAATTCGGACAAATAACCCTAATTAACCGCGCCAAGAGCTATTTAATGGACGTCCCTCGGCATAACCTGAAGCTGATTGCACCCCAATAACTGCACGCTCTGCGAAATCAGTTAAAGTTTTTGCGCCGGTATAAGTGCAAGAGCTACGAAGTCCAGCAATAATTTCATCAATTAAATCTTCTACGCCCGGTCGTGCAGGATCTAAATACATCTTCGAAGATGAAATTCCTTCTTCGAATAACGCTTTGCGAGCGCGATCAAATGCATCCTCTGCAGAGGTACGCGCATTTACTGCGCGCTTTGAAGCCATTCCAAATGATTCTTTATATATGCGTCCATTTGGATCGCTCTTTAAATCGCCAGGTGATTCATAAGTGCCAGCAAACCAAGAACCAATCATTACCTGCGAAGCGCCGGCAACTAAAGCCAGCGCGACATCGCGAGGATGGCGCACACCGCCATCTGCCCAAACGCTCTTACCTAATTTCTTGGCTTCAGTTGCGCACTCAAGAACCGCCGAAAATTGCGGGCGACCCACACCAGTTTGCATACGAGTTGTGCACATCGCGCCAGGACCTACGCCAACTTTAATAATGTCGGCACCAGCAGCCACTAAATCGCGAACGCCCTCTGCGGTAACTACGTTACCTGCCACTATTGGTACACCAAGATTCGATTTCTTTATCGCTTCCAGCGCTTCAATCATCTTCTTTTGGTGACCATGGGCAGTATCCACCACAATTACATCTGCGCCTGCTTCAACTAACTTGGCCGCTTTCTGCGCTACATCACCATTAACTCCAACTGCAGTTGCGATTAAAAGTTTGCCATTCTTATCTACTGCTGGTGAATACAAAGTGGCACGTAACGCACCAGTCTTAGTAATAATGCCAACTAATTCACCGTTCTTGCCAACAACTGGCGCCAAAGTGCGGCGATTATCATTTAGAAAATCAAAAGCCTGATGCGGATTTAAAGTATCTGGCATAGTGGTTAACTCTTTACTCATGACTTGCTGCAACTGAGTAAAGCGATCTACATTATTTAAATCTTCTTCGGTAACAATGCCAACAGGTTTATTGTTCTCAACCACCACAATCGCACCATGTGCCCTCTTGTGTAATAAAGATGCGGCATCAGCAACGGTTTGGGTTGGGGCTAAAGTAATTGGGGTATCAAAGAGCGTGTGGCGGCTCTTTACATATTGAACTACATCTTTAACCACAATAAATGGAATGTCTTGCGGAATTACTACCAACCCACCACGGCGCGCAACTGTTTCAGCCATACGACGACCTGCAATTGCGGTCATATTGGCAACTACTAACGGAATTGTGGTGCCGGTGTTATCAGTGCTGTGAAGATCGACTTCCATTCGACTGGATAGTTCCGACTTGTTTGGAACCATAAATACATCGTCGTAAGTTAGATCGTAGGTGGGTTCATTTATAAATCGCACGTAGCGGAACTTTACGCGCTACGAAAGTGATTGCCCAAATTTGAAAGCAAACACGCCCAAAATCAAGGAAGCGAAGAGGTTAATCAGGCTCGATTTATAGGCACGATTCTGAGCTTCCAGAAA
Source organism: Candidatus Nanopelagicaceae bacterium (assembly GCA_046091905.1). Taxonomy (GTDB): domain Bacteria; phylum Actinomycetota; class Actinomycetes; order Nanopelagicales; family Nanopelagicaceae; genus ZLKRG08. The sequence continues at coordinate 25,384 of JBJTCN010000061.1, read as the reverse complement.
GAGATCAACTATAAATGTGGACCAAGTGGTTAGTGCGCCACAAAAACCAACCACAAAATAATTCATGTGAGTTGCAAATAAACCTATTAGAAAAGACCCAGCGATATTTACTATAAATATTCCGATTGGAAATTTATATTTAGGGCGAAATTTATTATCAACCCAAAAACGAAGTGGCGCACCTAAGGCAGCTCCTATAGAAAATAGCAGTACGTTCATGCACGGTTCCGTGCCAGCGGAATTACAAATGAGATCACAATCAAACTTATGAAGAGATTCTCTAATATGTAAGCAAAGCCGTTTTCGTTGCTCAATAACATTACAGATGAGAAGGTAGTTAAGCCACCACAGAAGCCAGGTAATACAAAGTGGCGCAAGTTTGCGTTCTTATTTTGCAGAAAATAAACCACCGCAAAACCAGCTACCGCCACCCCAATTTGATTGGCAATTAGTACGCCAGTTTTATCTGAGCCAAAGAGTTCATTTAAAAGGTAGCGAAATAGCGAACCAACTACACCACCTGCTGCAACCCAAAGCATTAGTTAGGCAATATTTTGCGAAGCGCACCAGATGCAACACTGATTATTACGGATGCAAAGATTGCAGACCAGAAATTATCAATAGATAACTTGTCGCTCCAGCGATCAGTTAATTGCAGCATTGCTGCGTTAATCACAAATATAAATAAACCAAAAGATAATATTGAGATTGGAAATGTTAAAAGTTTAATTAATCCACCAATAATTGTATTAATCAGCCCAAAGAGCAGCGCCACCCATAAATATGTCTTAAAGCCGCCATCAATTTTGATACCGGAGACCACCGCGGTAGCAACCCAGAAGGATGCTGCAAGTGTTCCCCAACGAACTAAGATTTTCATAAGCGAAGTTTAGTTCTGCTTGATGTCTTCGCGCTTTAGAATCTTCGAACCCAACCAACGAATTGGGTCGTATTTCATATCCACTACGCGCTCTTTCAAAGGAATTAGCGCATTGTCCGTAATCTTGATGTGTTCTGGGCAGACTTCAGTGCAGCACTTAGTGATATTGCAGAAGCCCAAACCATGTTCATCTTGCGCCAAATCTTTACGATCGCGGCGCTGATCAAGTGGGTGCATATCTAGCTCTGCCATACGCATTAAATAACGTGGGCCAGCGAAAGATTTCTTATTCTCTTCGTGATCACGAATAACGTGGCAGACGTTCTGGCACATGTAGCACTCAATGCACTTACGAAATTCCTGAGAGCGCTCGACATCAACTTGCGCCATGCGGAAATCGCCTGGCTTTGAATCAGCAGGTGGGGTAAATGAAGGTATTTCGCGCGCCTTTTCATAATTAAATGAAACGTCGGTAACTAAATCGCGAATTACTGGGAATGCGCGAAGTGGAGTAACTGTTACTACCTCTTCATCTTTAAAGGTGCTCATTCGAGTCATGCAGGCAAGGCGTGGCTTACCGTTGATCTCCATTGAGCAAGATCCGCACTTACCGGCTTTGCAATTCCAACGAACTGCTAAGTCGCCCATCTGAGTTGCTTGGATACGGTGGATTACATCGAGTACTACTTCGCCCTCGTTGACTTCTACCTGTACATCTTTCAAGCCACCGTCGTTCTTATCTCCGCGCCAAAGACGGAAGTTCATAATGCGGCTCACTTCGCACCTCCATAGGTGTTCAACTCTGCTTCGGTTAAATACTTCTTCAACTCTTCTTTGTCGAATAGCTCAGCTAACTCCGCTGGAATAGCTGGAAGTGGTTGCTTAACTACTGACATCGATGCGCCATCCCAAGTAGTAATTGAATTTACTTGTCGCCAAGTTGGATTCATCTTTGGAAAATCTTCACGAGTATGGCCTCCGCGCGACTCTTCGCGTTGTAGCGCACAACGTGCAATTGCTTCGGATACCAACAACATATTGTCTAGATCTAAAGCTAAATGGAAGCCTGGATTGAAGTTCTTGCCACCTTCAGCTTTTGCATTTGCAGTGCGTTTACGCAGCTCTGCAATCTTGGTAACCGACTCTTCCAATTCATTCTTGGTACGAATAATGCCCACTAAATCATTGGTGGTTTGTTGTAGCTCAGCATGAATGGTGTATGGGTTTTCGCCATTTGAATTCGCAAATGGTGCGCTGATGAAATTTTGCGCCTTCTTGATTGAAGCTTCGCTCGGCGGATTAGCGCCATTTGCTTTCACATAAACTGCAGCGCCATCACCAGCGCGATGACCAAATACCAAGAGATCAGATAATGAATTACCGCCCAAACGGTTAGAGCCATGTAGACCAGCTGCTACTTCGCCAGCTGCAAATAGACCAGGAACTCCGATTGCAGCTGCAGTATCTGGATCGACATCGATGCCACCCATTACATAGTGGCAAGTAGGACCTACTTCCATTGCCTCCTTAGTGATATCTACGCCTGCTAATTCATAGAACTGATGCCACATCGAAGGTAAGCGACGCTTAATCTCTTCGGCTGGTAAGCGAGTAGAAACATCTAAATAGACGCCACCATGTGGAGTGCCACGCCCTGCTTTAACTTCACTATTAATTGCGCGCGCAACTTCATCGCGAGGTAAAAGTTCTGGCGGACGGCGATTGTTATTTTGATCTGTGTACCAACGATCAGCTTCTGCTTCATTGTCGGCATACTGTTTCTTGAAAACTTCTGGAATGTAATTAAACATAAAACGTTCGCCATTTGAATTACGAAGCACGCCACCGTCACCGCGAACTGATTCGGTAACTAAAATTCCGCGAACTGATGGCGGCCAAACCATTCCAGTTGGATGGAATTGCACGAATTCCATATCTTTCAAACGACCGCCAGCCTTTAGCGCAAGCGCGTGACCGTCGCCGGTACCTTCCCAAGAATTTGAGGTAACTTTAAATGATTTACCAATTCCGCCGGTTGCTAAAACGACAGCGCTAGATTCAAAGAGAACTTCTTCGCCGCTTTCGCGCCAGTAACCGTAGGCACCTGCAACTTTGCCATTCTCTTTAAAAATTTCAGTAATGGTTAGCTCTTGGAAAACTTTGATGCGATGTTCGTAATCGCCAAATTCTTTCTTATCTTCTTGCTGCAACGCAACGATACGCTGTTGCATCGTACGGATAAGTTCTAGACCGGTGCGATCACCAACGTGAGCAAGTCGTGGATATTCATGTCCACCAAAGTTACGCTGAGAAATCTTTCCCTCTTTGGTGCGATCAAATAACGCGCCCCAATACTCCAACTCCCAAATTCGTTCTGGCGCTTCTTTTGCATGCAGCTCAGCCATGCGCCAATGATTTAAGAATTTTCCACCGCGCATGGTGTCGCGGAAGTGAACCTGCCAATTATCTTTTTCATTTACGTTACCCATTGCAGCTGCCGCGCCACCTTCGGCCATCACGGTATGGGCCTTGCCAAATAGCGATTTACAGATGATGGCAACAGTTAAACCTGCTTCACGCGCAGAGACTGCAGCACGTAGACCAGCACCGCCTGCGCCAATAATTACAACGTCATACTTAAATTTCTGAAGCGTCATATTTGATCAGCTCCTAGAAGAAGTAAAAGTTGGTAATCGTGCCAGCAGCAACGAGGCGGACATATAAATCAGTAAGGGCAACACCAAATAGGGATACCCAAGCAAAGTTCTGATGCTTTTCATTTAACTTTGAAACAAAATTCCACATCTTGTAACGAACTGGATGTTTTGAGAAGTTACGTAATCGGCCACCAACAATATGGCGACATGAGTGGCAAGAGAGTGAATAACCCCAAAGTAAAGCCGCGTTAATCAGTAAAACAATGGTGCCGACTGACATATGGCCCCACTCTTTATGTTCATCGCGGAATGCTAAAAATGCATCTAAAGTTAGAATCGTGTTAAAAACTAACCCTGCTAAAAAGAACCAACGATGACCATTCTGTACAATAAGTGGCGCTTTGGTTTCACCGCTATATGACTTATGTGGTTCGGCTACTGCGCATGCAGGTGGTGATTGCCAGAATGAACGGTAGTAAGCCTTGCGGTAGTAGTAGCAAGTCATACGGAAACCAAGTGGAAAGATCAAAATAAATAACGCTGGCGAAATCGCTAAACCAAGTAGCACCACGTGGCCAAATGGTGTTCCGAAAAGCGCGGATCCATCTACGCAATCACTAGATAAGCAGGGAGAGTAAAAAGGTGAGATCAGCGGTTCGGCAAAATAGAACTTTGCTTCGAACGCTCTAAATGTTGCATAAATAATGAATGCAACTAGAACTGCAACGGTAATTGTTGGTTGTAACCACCAACGATCAGTGCGGAGTGTTCGAGCATCTATTTTGGCGCGACCAGGGGAGAAAACTCCTGCCATTTTGTGAAGCCTCCGTGAGAGATAAGGACAAGGCTAAGTTTGCTCTTCTAATTAGGCGACGCGCTATCTGAGAAAAGCAAAAAGCGCGTGTAGTTAGTCACGCGCTTTTCTCTTTACGAGCGGAGGGCGTGGGATTTGAACCCACGAAGGTTTCCCTTGCCGGTTTTCAAGACCGGTGCACTCGGCCGCTATGCGAGCCCTCCGTGGGGTAATTTATATGGAAGTAGGCAGGATTCAAAATTCGTAATTTTAAACCGCTTTCGCGGCAGCAATTCGCAAAATAGATAGCGCAGCTAAGCGAACGGTTCGATTATCTGCTGCATCAATCGATGCATCGATCTCAGTGATATCAAAGTTATTGACTCGTTTATCTAACGCAATCTTAAAAACTAAATTTAGTAATTCATTTGCAGAGATACCACCAGGCATCGAAGCTGGTGCTGCCGGAACCTCAGCACGATTGCAGACATCAATATCGATATCTAGATATATATGGGAGCAATTAGTTAGTGAATTAAATGCATCTTTCACAATGAAATCTATAGTGCCTTCATTAATTTTATTTCGGTGAATCGCTTTAATGCCCGCAGCTTTGGCACGCTCTGCATAAAATTTAGAGTTCGCAAAATCATTAATGCCAATCTGGACAATTTGTTTACCTGGCAGCCCCGCATCTAACAGTTGTTTAATTGGCGAACCATTAGAAACACCATCACGCAAATCGTGATGCGCATCTAAAGTAATCAGACCAACATTCTTAAAATCAACTTTATTGGCTAGTGCGCATACGCCGGAATAAGTTATTGAGTTATCGCCACCTAACAAGATTAAAGTTTTGGCACTTACTTTAGAGATGGCATCGATACTGGCAACTTGCGAATCTGGATCAGCTACATTTCCAAAATCAACCGCGCTTAATTTCTCTGTTAAATCAATATTAGCTTCGGCAAAGTAAGTTGAATATTTAAGCAAGGCCTTCCTAATTGCATCTGGAGTTAAAAATGATTTGTTGGGAGTAATTGCACTTTTAGATGCGCCAACTCCTAAAATTCCAATGTCGCCGGTTCCTGCATCTTTAAACCAATGTCCGGCACGCATCCAATTTGGATCGTTATGCAGCACCATTTATGCCATGACTCCTGACAGAAGAAACCTTTTCGGATAGCCTTTTGCGACGGAGGTAATAATGCCAGCAGAAGTCATCATTGGAACAGATGGTTTAACGCCAGATGCGCTGATCTCTATCGCGCGAAATCATGCAAAAGTTTCGATCTCTGCTGGGGCCTTTGAAGCGATTGAGAAATCGCGGGCGATCGTGGATTCATTAGCGGCGAGTGAAATCCCGGTTTACGGAATCTCCACAGGTTTTGGTGCGCTAGCTCGTAAATTCATTGATGAAGATAAGCGAACTCAACTTCAAAAATCTTTAATTAGATCTCATGCTGCAAGCTCTGGTGAAATTGTTGAGACCGAAGTTGTTCGCGCGATGATGGCGGTAAGACTTGCCACCTTATGTCGCGGCTTATCTGGGGTACAAAGCAAAACCGCGCAAGCATACGCATCATTATTAAATGCAAGTATTACGCCAGTAGTTCGCGAATACGGTTCTTTGGGTTGTTCTGGAGATCTAGCGCCACTTTCTGCATGTGCACTTGCGGTGATGGGCGAAGGCGAAGTAATTAATAAAGATGGCAAAATTGTTGACGCTGCGAGCGCGTTAAAAGATGCCGGTATTTCACCAGTCGAACTCTCTTCTAAAGAAGGTCTAGCGCTAATCAATGGCACTGATGGCATGTTGGGTCAGTTAATTCTCGCAATAGCAGACATTACAAATTTACTCAAGACTTTAGATATCACCATAAGTTTGAGTGTTGAAGCGCTCCTTGGTACCGATAAAGTTTTTCAAAAACATCTACATGATTTACGACCACAAGTTGGACAAGGTAGATCTGCTGCAAATATTGCAAAACTATTAAGTGAATCCCCATTGGTTAAATCTCATTCCGGAAAAGAAGATGGTCGCGTTCAAGATGCTTATTCTTTGCGTTGTGCACCGCAAGTTGCCGGCGCGGCACGTGACACCGTCGCACATGCTGCAAATGTGGCAGCGCTAGAGTTGCAATCAATTATTGATAATCCGATTGTTTTAACTAACGGTGAAATTAGTAGTAATGGCAATTTCCATGGCGCACCGGTTGCATATGTTTTAGACTTTTTAGCAATTGCAATTGCAGATACCGCCTCTATGTCCGAGCGTCGAAGTGACCGCGCTCTTGATGAGCACCGTTCCTTTGGATTACCCCCATTTTTAGCCGATGATCCAGGCGTAGATAGCGGCATGATGATCGCGCAATACACTCAAGCTGGCTTGGTCTCAGAGATGAAACGCTTAGCGGTTCCGGCATCGGTTGATTCAATTCCTTCTAGCGCTATGCAAGAAGATCACGTATCTATGGGATGGCATGCCGCAAGAAAGTTACGTAGATCAGTAGATGCTCTAGCCAGAGTGATTGCCATTGAATTGATGATTGCTTCGCGCGCGGTTGAATTGCGCGCACCGCTCTTACCATCACCTGGCACCGGAGCCGCAATTAAAACTCTGCGCAGCAAAGTAGCCGGTCCAGGCAGTGATCGTTGGTTAACCCCTGAAATTGAAAATTCAGTTGCATTGGTTAATTCAAATGAAATTCTAAATTCCGTAGAGAAAGTAGTTGGTCCCTTGTTATGAGCAGAGTAATTCATTCTCCTCAAGGCAACGCGCTATCAGCGCTAGGTTGGCAACAAGAAGCGGCGCTTCGCATGTTGCAGAACAATTTAGATCCTGAAGTTGCAGAGCGACCAGAAGATTTAGTTGTTTATGGTGGTACCGGTAAAGCAGCGCGCGACTGGAAATCTTTTGATGCGCTAACTAGAACGCTAAAAACTTTAAAAGCTGATGAGACCATGTTGGTGCAATCAGGTAGACCAGTTGGAGTCTTTCAAACTCATGAATGGGCACCGCGCGTATTGATTGCTAATTCAAATTTAGTTGGCGACTGGGCTAATTGGCCAGAATTTAGAAGGTTAGAGGCTGCTGGCTTAACTATGTACGGCCAGATGACCGCTGGTTCTTGGATTTACATCGGAACGCAAGGAATCTTGCAAGGTACTTATGAAACTTTTGCGGCAGTTGCAAATCAAGATTTTGGTGGCACGCTCGCCGGAACCATTACGTTAACAGGTGGTGTTGGTGGCATGGGTGGTGCACAACCACTTGCCGTAACTATGAATGATGGAGTTTGTATTTGTGTTGATGTTGATGCCAGCAGATTACAAAGACGCGTAGATCACCGCTATTTAGATGCATGGACCGATAATGTTGAAGAGGCCATTGAAATCGCTACTAAAGCAAAGGCCGAGCGCCGTGCGTTTAGTATCGGTTTACTTGCAAATGCCGCCACAATCTTTGCTGATTTCTTAAAACGTGGCGTGCCAATTGATATTGTCACTGATCAAACATCTGCACATGATCCATTCTCATATTTACCTGAAGGAATCTCAGTTGAGAATTGGCAGAGCGAAATCAAACGCGATCCAGAAGGATTTACCAAGCGTTCTCGCGATACTATGGCTAAACAAGTCGAAGCAATGGTTGGATTTAAAGATGCCGGTGCCACTGTTTTTGATTATGGAAATTCCATTCGTGGTGAAGCGATGTTAGCTGGCTACTCTCGCGCTTTTGATTTCCCAGGATTTGTACCTGCATATATTCGCCCATTATTCTGCGAAGGTAAGGGGCCATTTAGATGGGTTGCGCTAAGTGGAGATAAAAAAGATATTGCCGCAACTGATAAGGCGGTCTTAGAACTCTTTCCAGATAACGAACCATTACATCGTTGGATTAAAAAGGCCTCTGAAAAAGTTGCCTTCCAAGGACTGCCAGCCCGAATTTGTTGGTTGGGTTATGGAGAAAGACATTTAGCTGGCGAACGTTTTAACGACATGGTTGCTAAGGGAGAACTCTCTGCACCAATTGTGATTGGGCGCGATCATTTAGATTGCGGTTCGGTGGCCTCTCCTTATCGCGAAACTGAAGCGATGTTAGATGGTTCAGATGCAATTGCAGATTGGCCACTTTTAAATGCTTTAGTTAATACCGCTTCTGGCGCCTCATGGGTTTCTATTCATCATGGTGGTGGCGTTGGAATTGGAAGATCAATTCACGCTGGACAAGTATCTGTCGCAGATGGCACACCTCTTGCAGCAGAGAAACTACGTCGAGTTCTCACAAATGATCCAGGGATGGGCGTGATTCGACATGTTGATGCTGGATATGAATTAGCGGATGAAGTAGCTAAAGAGCGCAATGTACGTATTCCGATGCAAGAGGGCTAATGAGTAGCACTGTAATTCGTAATATCGGCCAATTAATTACCAATTCTGATCCAGATTTAGGCGTAATTAATAGCGCCGCGCTAATTATTGAAGCTGGAAAAGTAATTTGGGTTGGCGCAAATTCAACTGCACCGGCGGCAGATAAAGAGATAGATGCAGCTGGCGGCGTGGTGACACCTGGCTTTGTGGATTCGCATACCCATGCTGTCTTTGCTGGAGATAGAGGTAAAGATTATGTCGCAAGAATGGCTGGTACTAAGTATGCAACTGGTGGCATTAAAACAACTGTTACCGCAACTAGATCAGCAACGCTTGAAGAGTTAAAAGCTCACACCCAATCAGTACTTCGTAAATGTAAAAGCCATGGCACCACCACCGTGGAGATCAAATCTGGCTATGGCTTAGATATTGAAAGTGAAGTAAAAATTCTTCAAGTTGCAAAAAGTTTTACTGACGAGAGCACTTTTCTTGGCGCACATGTAATTCCAGCTGAATTCGAAAGCAATCGCGAAGGTTATGTAAATTTAGTGAAAGGTAAAATGCTGGATGCAGTATTACCTCATGCTAAGTGGATTGATGTCTTCTGCGATCAAGGTGCATTTTCGGTTGATGAAGCGCGAGAAATCTTAAAAGCAGGAATTGCAAAAGGGTTGCTTGGTCGCATTCATGGAAATCAATTGGGAAATACTGGCGGCGCTGAATTAGCTATCGAATTAAAATTAGCTTCGGTAGATCATGCCACGGTGGTTTCAGCGAAAACTGTTGAAGCTTTGGCACATAGTGAAGTAGTAACTACCTTCTTACCTGGTGCAGAATTTTTTACTAAATCTAATTACCCTAATTCAAAACTGTTTTTTGAGCTGGGTGCTAAAGTCGCCTTAGCAACTGATTGCAATCCAGGTTCTTCATATTTAACTTCAATGCCAGTAGTAATGTCACTTGCAATTAGAGAGATGGGTTTTACTCCAGCCCAAGCGCTCTATGCCGCCACTATGGGTGGCGCGGCCGCGCTAAAACGTACTGATATCGGCCATTTACAGGTAGGTGCCAGGGCGGATTTAGTTATCTGGAGCGCACCAACTTACGAACATATTCCTTACAGATTTGGCGAGATTGATTGCCAAGTTTTATCGACTGGCAAGTTTTAGTAACTCTTCGACAATCTGCGCTACTCCATCCTCTTCGCATGGCGGTGCGGTTGCAGTTGCATATTTAATTCCATCTGGATGACCATCGCTCATAATGTAGGAGCGACCAGCAAATTCCAACATTGAAAAATCGTTTGGGTTATCGCCAAAGGCAACTACATCTTCGCGATCAATCTGTAAACGTTCGCAGATTACTGCCAAGGTATCACCCTTTGAAACGCTATGTGCGCTAATTTCTAATAAAGATTCCCATGGATTTGAATGTGTAACGGTAACGATGCCGCCAACTTCTCTCTGTGCAACCGCCAATAGCTCATCAGAATTAAATAATTTATCAGAACCGCGCGCTAATAATTTAATGGCGCCATTTTCGATGTAATCCAAAATGTCATCTACGCCGGTTTCATCAACCCCAATATCCCAACGCGCTTGATATTTCTTTTCGCGGCGGAAGTCTCCGTGATTTTCAAATGCAAAATGAATTTCAGGAAGCGCTTTTCGAAGTCGTGTGATGGTCTCTCTTAAATCAGCCGACGTAATTCGCCACTCTTCTAAAACTTTTTCAGCTTGCAAATCCCAAAGTTGTCCGCCATTGCTGCAGATGGCTTGGCCGAAGTTAAATGCCTCTTTAATCTGACTCATCCAACGCGGTGGACGTCCGGTAACAAAGAAAACTTTTACGCCAAGTTCATGCGCACTTGTAAGTGCGGCGATGGTGCGTTTTGAAATTGGGGCAGCATGCGGACAGATAGTTCCATCCAAATCAGTTGCAATTAATTTAGGTCTATAACTCACTTAACCACTTCAAGTTTCGCAGTACCCATGTAATCCTGAAGCACTTCCGGCACATTTACGGAACCATCTGCATTCTGATTATTCTCCAAAATCGCCACAATCATGCGTGGAACTGCCACCAAAGTGCCATTTAAGGTCGCAAGTGGACGGGTGCCATTCTCATCTTTCATGCGAATATTTAAACGGCGCGCTTGGAATTCAGTGCAGTTAGAGGTACTTGTAACTTCGCGATATGCGTTTTGAGTAGGAACCCAAGCTTCGATATCAAATTTTCGATTTGCAGAAGATCCTAAATCGCCGGATGCGATATCAAGTACTCGATAAGGAATTCCCATTGCATTTAGGAAATCTTTCTCCCATCGTAGAAGTCGCTTATGTTCCTCTTTGGCATCTTCTGGCTTTGCAAAAACAAACATCTCAACTTTCTCAAATTGATGTACGCGAATAATTCCACGAGTATCTTTTCCATAAGATCCTGCTTCACGTCGGAAGCATGGTGAATAACCGGTATATCGAATCGGAAGTTTTGCGGCATCCAGTGTTTCATCCATGTGATAAGCCGCAAGTGGAACTTCAGAAGTTCCGACTAAATACACATCATCTTTCTCGATGTGATAAACATTCTCTGCAGCTTGTCCTAAAAAACCAGTGCCTTCCATCGCTGGTGGATTTACCAACACGGGTGGAATCACAGGAATAAAACCTGCTTTGCTTGCTTGCTTGATCGCATAATTAACTAGCGCTAATTCCAACAAGGCACCTGGTCCAGTTAAGTAATAACTGCGAGCGCCGGCAACTTTCGCGCCGCGCTCAGTATCAATTGCGCCTAACAATTTTCCTAGCTCAACATGATCTCTTGGTTCGAAATCAAATTTGCGTGGTTCGCCAACATGTTCGATAACTTTAAAATCAGCTTCGCCACCAATTGGCGCATCAGGATCTAACACATTTGATAATTGCTTAGCAATTTCATCGGTCTGTGATTCAAGTTCGGCGCGCTTTGCGTCAGCTTCTTTAACTTGCGCCGCTAAAACTTTTGCCTTCTCAAGCAGAGCCGCTTTCTCATCGCCTTTAGCTGCACCAACTGATTTTGAGAGCAAATTCTGCTCAGCGCGCACTGTTTCAAAGGCGGAAATCGCATCGCGTCGTTTGGCATCAATTTCAAGTAGTGAATCCACAATTGATTCATCTTCGCCACGGCCACGCTGCGATGACTTAACAAGCTCCGGATTTTCGCGGATTAACTTAATATCAATCATATTGCGCGCCCCTTTCTTACCTCATTTAACCAATCGTTAGAACTTTTGAAGGCATCATCGCTACTACTCTTAGTGGTAGTTGGTGCAACTTTATCTGCGCGAGGATAAGAACCTAAAAATCTAATGTCTTCGCAAATTCTGCGTAACCCGGTTAGCGCATCGCCAACTCTGGCATCATTGACATGGCCTTCGGCATCAATAATGAAATGGTAATGGCCAAGCTCGCGACCAGTAGGGCGAGATTGAATAAAAGTTAAGTTAACTCCACGCATTGCAAATTCAGTTAATACTTCGAGCAAAGCGCCTGCATGATCAATTCCAATAAATGCTGCAAGTGAGGTGCGATCAAAACCGGTTGGCTCTGGAAGTGCGACTGGTTTAGATACCAATACAAATCTAGTTACTGCAGCTTCAGCATCACCGATATTGTTATTTATAACTGTTAAACCATAAGTCTTAGCTGCTACCTCTGAAGCAACCGCGGCATCAAATTGGCCATTTGCTAACGCCTCGGCCGCCGCAGCAGTTGAATTGGTAGAGATAATTTCAGCATTTGGGTAGTGCTTAGCAATGAACTTACGGCACTGCGATTCCGCATGCGGATGTGTTGCGATCTTCTTAATTTCAACGCTTTTATCTTTAACCATTAACGCAAAGGTAACTGGGAGTAAAATTTCACCGACAATAATTAGCGGTTCACCAATTGCTAATTCATCAAGAGTTCGCGCCACCACGCCCTCAACTGAATTTTCAATTGGAACTAAGGCAAAATCTGCTTGGCCGCTTCGGACCATATCTAACGCAGCAGTTACGTTAGAGCATGGAGTTAGTTGATCAGAGCCGCCAGTAATAGTGCGCAGGGCAGCTTCAGTAAAGGTGCCAACTGGGCCAAGATAGGCGTATTTACTCACCTGCGAATTCTACCCGTAGGCTAGGAAGCATGATGCAGAGTTTTGCTGCTCGGTTTAGTGCTGAGGGTCGCAGTGAAGTTGGACTACATCGAAGTGGAAATGAAGATTCGGCGTTAATTAATGGACTTTTAATCGCAGTTGCAGATGGAATGGGTGGCCACGCAGGTGGTGAAGTTGCATCAAAGGTTGCAATTACAACTTTGGCACAAATACTGCCATTACTTAATAACGATGAAATGGATCCTGAATCTCTCGAAGACTTTCTGCTAAATGCGCTGCTTGATGTCGATAATGAAATTCGCTTAACTGCAGATGCTGATGATCGCTTGTCAGGTATGGGCACCACATTGACATCAATCGCACTTTATCGAAATCAAGCTTATGTATTACATGCGGGCGATTCGCGTGCATATAGATTGCGTGGCAAAGAATTTACCCAATTAACTAAAGATCATTCAGTAGTACAAGAGTTACTTGATGCAGGCACCATTACCGAAGTTGAGGCAGCAGTACATCCGCAGCGTTCAGTGCTAACTAATGTGTTGATGGGGGTTGGCAATATCACGCCACTCTTAATTCAATACGATTTGAAAGTCGGCGATAAATTCTTACTATGTAGCGATGGCTTAAGTAACGTAATTAGCAATCAAGAACTTGCAGAGTTAATTCCCCAGCCCGATGCAATTCCCAAATTAATCTCTTTAACTTACGAACGTGGTGCGCCAGATAATGTCACCGTGGTTTTGGCCGAAGTGGGTGCGGGAGATACTGCTACGCAATTTTTGGGGGCTGCCAAATGAGAGTTTTTGGTGATCGCTATGAAATCGGAGCACTAATAGGTGCAGGTGGCATGTCCGATGTCTTTATTGCTAAAGATAATCGCTTAAATCGCGAAGTAGCCATCAAAGTTCTTCGTAGCGATTTAAATCGTGAACAGAACTTTGTAACTAGATTTCGTAAAGAGGCGCTGGCGGCGGCTGGTTTAAGCCATCCTGGAATCGTTGCGGTATATGACAGCGGTGAGAGCCCTGCGCCATATATTGTGATGGAGTTATTGCAAGGTAAAACTTTACGTGAATTAATTACTGGACCGGTTGAACCTAAAACTGCCATTCAAATCACCGAAGGTATTTTGCAAGCGCTTGCCTATTCACATGCAAATGGAATTGTGCACCGCGATATCAAGCCTGGAAATATCATGATCACCGAACAAGGTGATGTAAAGGTAATGGATTTCGGAATTGCTCGCGCACTTGATGATGTCAGCGCCACCATGACCGCAACTTGGAATGTAGTTGGCACCGCACAATATTTATCTCCAGAACAAGCAAGTGGCGAAATTGCGGATGCCAGAAGTGATCTCTACTCGGTAGGAGTGGCGTTGTATGAAATGCTAACTGGCCGACCACCATTTATTGGTGATACGCCAGTTTCCATTGCGTTACAGCATGTATCAAGTGAATTTATTCCGCCAAGCAAGATCAATCCTGCGCTTGACCAGCAATATGATCATTTCTTATCGGTCGTGATGGCGAAAGATCCAGCTAATAGATATCAAGACGCAAATGCCATGCTTGGTGATTTGCATCGAATCAAAACTGGACAGACTATTACTACCGAAATTGTGCGGACTAAGAAAAAGAAGAATCGCACTTGGCAGATTGTTGCTGGTTTCTTAGCTGCCTTATTAGTTGCAGTTGGTGGTTTCGCAATAACTAATCGCGCCACAGTATCTGGCATAGTGGTACCAAACGTCGTTGGCTTAACCGAGAGCGATGCCGCCGCACAATTAAGCGCATTTAAGTTGGTGGTAAATCGCGCACATGATTCGAAAACGCCAATTGATCGCGTAGCTTCTCAAAGTCCGCTTGCCACTTCTCGCGCTACAAAAGGTAGCGTCATAACTATCACTATTAGTGATGGACCTGGTGATGCCATTGTGCCGATGGATTTAATTGGCATGACTTTAACTAATGCCCGCGCTGCACTTGCCGCGGCAGGTCTTAATATCGCCGCAATTGATGCAGTTCCGAATGATAAAGCAATTGGTACTGTGATCTCTGTTGATCCTATTGGTGGCTCCACACTTACCGCTGGAAATGGCGTCACACTTCAGATTGCAAATGGAAATGTGGCAGTTCCAAATTTAGTTGGCCAAACCGATATTCAAGCTCGTACCACTTTAACTCAAGCAGGATTCTTAATTCGTGAAATTTATTCTTACGATGCAATTCAACCAATTGGCGTGGTGCTAGCACAGGCACCAACTCCTGATACTCAATTACAAATTGGTTCGCCAGTTACGGTAACAATTAATAGACAGAGTTAGTTTTTAACTACTGGCGATAAGCCGATTGCTTTAGTTTTCGCGTTTCGGTCTCCACATTCGGTTAACCAATTGGCAAGCATTGCATGTCCATGCTCTGTAAGTACTGACTCTGGATGAAATTGTACGCCCTCGATTGGTAGCGTTTTATGGCGTAGCCCCATCACAATTCCAGATTCCGTTTTACCGGTAACTTCTAAAACATCAGGAACGCTCTCTTTTTCAACAGCTAATGAGTGATATCGAGTTGCGGTAAATGGTGATGGTAGCTCTGCAAATACTCCCTGTTGATTGTGATGTACTTTAGAAGTCTTGCCATGTAGCAACTCTGGTGCGCGCGAAACTACGCCACCAAATACCGCTGCAATTGCTTGATGACCCAAACAGACACCAAGAAGTGGAATTTTTTTATCTGCGCAGTATCGGATCATCTCCATAGAAACGCCTGCATCTTCTGGCGTTCCCGGACCTGGCGAGATAAGTACGCCATCAAAATTATCGGCATCACTTGGCGTCACTTCGTCGTTACGCTTCACAACGCACTCTGAACCTAGCTGGCCCAAGTATTGGACCAGGTTAAATACAAAGGAGTCGTAGTTGTCGACAACCAGAATTCGCATGGCCAAAGTATTCCGCTAAACTTGCGCACATGCCAAAGTCGAAACTTCGTAAAAAGGTCCAAGCAACTCGCGCTTATAAGTCAGAGCATCCAACTGATGAGGCGTTTGATGGTCCACTCGAGTCACCTAGATGGCTAGCGCCAACCATGGTTACAAGTTTCTTAATTGGCCTCTTCTGGATTGTGGTCTTCTATGTAACACAGACCGCTTATCCAATTCCAAACGTTGGTTCTTGGAATATGTTGATCGGTTTTGGTTTTATCGGAATCGGTTTCGGCTTAGCTACGCGCTGGCGTTAATAAGACCGACGCCACCACTAACCCAGTTATGAATCCGCCTAAATGGGCGCGCCAATCTATGCCTGGAAAAATAAAACCAATTGCAAAGTTAATTCCCACAATTACATAAGTTGATTTGGTCTCAAGTCCAAACCGCTTACTAATAACAATCATTGCGCCGAATAATCCAAAGATTGCGCCCGAGGCTCCGACTGAAATGATATTGCTTGGACCAAAAAAGATAGATGCCAAGCTGGCGCCAATCTGAGAGATTATAAAAATCGTTAAAAACTTATTCTGACCGATTGCGCCTTCTAAAGTATTTCCTAGAATCAAAAGCGCATACATATTAAAAAATAGGTGTGCCAATCCACCATGAGTTAGCGCCACCGTTAATAAGCGCCAATATTCACCATTATCTAAAACCAAATAGCGATTTAGATAAAGATATGGTTTTAAACCTGGCACGAGTAAACATGCCAGGTAGAAACCACTAATTACTGTGATTAAATATTTAGTTGCTTGGCGCATCAAAAATTAAGCGACGGTGACTGAATTAATTGTTACTGCATTTACTGGTCGATCTTGTGCTCCAGTTGCTGTAGTTGCAATCTTATCTACCACTGCCTGACTGGCTGCATCTTTAACTTCACCGAAGATACTGTGCTTGCGATTTAACCATTCGGTTGGGGCAACGGTGATGAAGAACTGTGAACCATTGGTTCCTGGCCCTGAATTTGCCATTGCTAATAAATATGGACGATCAAAATTTAACTCTGGGTGAAATTCATCTTTAAATTTATAACCTGGGCCGCCAAAACCTTGACCCAGCGGATCTCCGCCTTGAATCATAAAACCGGCGATTACGCGATGAAATACCGTGCCGTCATAAAGCTTCTCATTGCTCTTTGCACCGGTGCGTGGATCGGTCCACTCTTTTTCACCTGTTGCTAAACCAACAAAGTTAGAAACGGTTTCAGGTGCATGATTTGGGAATAGTTCGATGACGATATCGCCAAGATTTGTGTGAAGGGTTGCTTGTGTCATGCCGAGAATTATCCCTTCTTAAAGAGTTTTGGCCAAATGCTAACTGGCACCAAGCGTGCTAACTTCATTGTAATCGCCATTGGAGTTGGAAAGACAATATCCACGCTCTGCTTTTCAATTCCCTTCACGATTATCTTGGCTGCACGTTCTGCGCTAATAATGAATGGCATTGGAAAAGTATTTACATCAGTCATTGGTGTTTTAACAAAACCTGGCGAAACAGTAACTATCTTGACCTTGCTTTTAACTAAATCTGTCCTGAGTGATTCTAAGAAATTAATTTGAGCTGCTTTGCTCGGTCCATAACCACTTGAACCTGGCATGCCACGAAATCCTGCCACTGATGAAACTCCCATGAAAGTTCCGCTATCTGCGTTAAGCATCTTCGGCAAAATTGCTGCTGCACAGCGAGCTAATCCAACTGTATTTGTATTGTTATGTTCCTTAAATACTTCCAAATCAAAATTCTGCGCTGACATTCGTTGCCAAAAACCAGCCATCACTAAAACTAAATCGTAGGCGCCATATGTTGCTTCGTATTGTGCCGCAGCTTGTTTAACAGATTCATCATTTGAAATATCTACGCGAATCTCACCTTGGCTGCGCGAAGATCTAACTACTTGCCAACCTTTACTCTTTAATTTATCTGCAACTGCAGCGCCAATTCCAGTTGAGGCTCCAATAATCCAAGCTTTGCGCGTCATTTCTTCTGAAAACCTAACTGCCAAACATCTAAGTGGCCAGATCGAAAACCCGCCTCTGAATAGGCTAAGTAGTACTGCCACATTCTTTCAAATTCCTCATCAAAACCAAGTGCCCCCACCTGCTTTTGATTTTCCATAAATTTATCGCGCCAGATTCGTAAGGTGTCGGCATAACCAATTCGAATGGAGCGAGTATCTACTAGTTTTAACTCATTTCTTGTGTACTGATCAATTACCTCTCGAGAAGGAATGATGCCGCCAGGGAATATGTATTTATGAATCCAGGTGTATGCATGTTTAGATGCCATCAAACGATCATGCGGCATGGTGATTGCTTGTAAACCAAATTTTCCGCCAGGCTTTAGATGTTTAATAATCGCATCAAAATATGTTGGCCAATATTTCTCACCGACAGCCTCAATCATTTCAACACTAACAACTGCATCATATTGACCTTCTAAATCACGATAATCTCGCAATTCAACGTTAATTGAATTATTTAAGCCTGCTTTGGCAATTCGCGCATCAGCTAAGGCTTTCTGTTCTTTAGAAAGAGTGATGGTATGAACCTTTGCACCACGATATGCAGCCTGCATAGCCAGCTGTCCCCAACCAGTTCCGATCTCAAGAATATGCATACCGGATTTAACTCCTGCAAAATCTAAAATTCCTTCAATCTTTCTAATTTGCGCTTTTGCTAAATTTTCATAAGTCGGTTTATCGCCGCCAAAATTCGCGGCAGAGTAGGTAAGCGTCTCATCTAAGAAGAGTGCAAACAATTCGTTTGATAAATCGTAGTGGCGCGAAATATTTGATTTCGAACCTTCTAAATGATTCTCTTCGTGCTTAGGTTGGAATGGTTCAAAGTACTTTCTAAATTTTCGCATCCAGCCCGGAACTATGTGTAATAACTTCTCTGCGTATGGAGTTAAGACTTCTGCTAAATCTGGTTCGGCTACCCAATCTCTTGCCATAAAAGATTCGCCCAAACCAATTTTTAAATCATTTCCTAATCGATTAAAAAAATTGTCGTTTAAAATTCTCAAAGTAGGCAAATTTGGCTTATTTGGTCCCAACACTTTTCCATCAGGTAGCACCACGCGTACATCTACATGTGGTGCGACTCTTCGAAGTAAAACTTTGGTGATTTCGGCGTGAAGATTCATAACATCCCACTTTGCTTTGGATGGTTGGGTCTTGGAATTACTGGCAACCTACGTAGCCAGAGCCAGATTCCGTGCGCGCGAATTCGAGCCATCGCTTGCAAAGTTGCAAGGGGCGTACGCAAGTACGCCAATACGCGATTTTTAATGCTTGCCTCCAAAAGCTCTCCGGTGAAGCTGGCGCTAAAAACTTGGGCGCTATTTTGATACAAATTTATCGATAGGACAATGTGTTTTTCATCAAAAAAAGTCCGAGTTTTATATTCACCATCAATTGTAAAGAAGGGTGAAACGTAAAACTCTTTATCTATAGTCGCGTTTCCTTTTTGATCTGGATGTAAAAGGTGAGCATGTCTATCCCCATATGTATTATGAATTTCGAGGATTGCCCATCTAACTTCGCCACTCTCCTTTATGCACCAATAAACTGATAATGGATTGAATACATATCCGTTAGTCCTAGCGCTGGCGATTGCATACAACTTATCGCTGGCATCAATTACCTCACCTCGGCTAGTTACAAAGGAAGTAATTGCAGCTAACAGGCTTGGAGCTTCTCCGCCGAAATGATCTTTTGGTAATAATTTCTCTTGCGGCTTCCTTAAATCTACAAACCACATGTAATTTGTAAATTTCAATCCATGCTTAAAGGGTTTACGTCTCTGGTGTAGCACTACGCCTTTAGCCAGCTTCACCATGTGGCACCAAATTTTCTTGCTGCCGCTACGCCAGATCTGGCGCCATCTTCATGAAAACCCCAACCTAAATGTGCGCCTGCGAATGCTAAGCGCGCGCCACCGGCGCTATGCAAAAATTCGGCAGCTTTTAATGATTCAACCGTAAACACCGGATGCTCATACTCCATGGTCGCGATAATTTTCTCATTAGAAATGTTGCCATTTAACGTTACTACATAGTCTTTTTTACCTGGCAAATTCATCAATAAATTCATCCAGTAACTGACCAGCACCTGATTCGAATTATCTTTACATCTTTTCATCGAATAGTTCCAAGCTGCTCTAGTTTTATTTGGTTTAGGTAATACGGAAGCATCGGTATGTAGGACTGTTTTATTTTTAGAGTAAGGAACAGCCGCTAAATTTACGCGCTCTGCAGCATCTGCATCGACCAGCATCTCTAGCGCGCTGTTAGCGTGAGTTGCAATGATTACATAATCAAAGCTCTCCCCATTTACCTCTACGTGATCTGAAAATCTCTTTACGGTAGTTACTTTTTCTAGCCTTTTATCTGCGATCAATTTTAGGATTGCATCCACATAAGTCTTAGAGCCGCCGACTACAGTCTTCCAGATCGGTGAGTTGCCAAGTTCTAACATTCCATGGTGATTTAAGAATTCAAATAAATGTTTAGCTGGGTACTCCAGAGAATCTCCATCTCCCGAAGACCAAACACAAGAGACCACGGGAATTGCATAATGTTTCACAAAATAATTACTAAATTTATTCTGCTCTAAAAATTCTCCCCAGGTTTGGTAATTTGAAGCTTGCTCCACCAAAAGCTTTCTAGCTGCTTTATAAAATCTTGGAACTTCAAATAACATCATTAAAAATCTTGGATCTAATAATTTAATAGGTTTGGCCAAGATTCCTTTGGCGCCGCGTCCACCTACATATTGCAGACCACAGCCCTTGCAATCAATGCTCATAGTCATCTCGGTTTTTTGAGTTGGAATATCTAATTCTTTAAAAATCCTAAGCAGATTTGGATAAGTGCGTTCGTTATGAACTATAAATCCAGAATCAATACCCGTTCCATCGACATTATGAGTATGCGCATGCCCGCCGTAACGATTATCTGACTCAAATAAGGTGACTTGATGAATCTCTCTTAAGAGATAGGCCGCGGTTAAACCAGAGACGCCGGAGCCCACAACGGCTATCTTGCTCACTGCATCAGCTCCTTTGCGACCAGGAAAGACAATTTACAGGCCATTTGCTACCTTACTTGCCATGAGTGAAATTGTTCTAAAGGTGTCATTGGACTCAACCAAAAGCAGCGCCGATCTCTTCCAGTATTTTGCAGATTTCACTACTACAAATGAATGGGATCCAAATACCGTAAAAACCACGCTCCTTACCGGCAGTGGTGGGCTGGGCACGACCTACTCAAATACTTCAAAATTTAACGGTAAAGAGAGTTCTTTGGTTTATGAAGTAATTGATTACCGACCAAATGAATTGATTCGCTTACGTGGCGAGAATAAGAATATTGTGGCAGTGGACACCATGAGTATTACCGATAATGGAAACTATAGAACTTTTACATATGAAGCCCGATTTAAATTAAAAGGGCTAGGTAATTTAGTTGCACCGCTACTAAAGAAAGCTTTTAATAAATTAGCAGAAGATGCCAAAGTGGGACTTAGGAAGGTTCTTTAATGAGCGATTATGTTGCCGGTGCCTGCAATATTGGGCCTGCTGAAATTAAACGACGCAGACAAGGCGCGCTAATTGGCGCGTTGCTATTTGCATTTACTACTTTACTCTTTGTTTTAAGTAGTGCGCCAACTTCAACGAGAGTCTTAGTATTCATTCCAGCGCTGCTGTTTACGGTTGGAATAATCCAATCACGGAGGAAATTCTGTGTTGCTTATGGATTTTTGGGAGTATTTAGTTTTGAAAGATTAGGTGCAACTAAGAAAATTACCATTAATCAAGATTTAAAGGCAGATCGTAAGTATGCAATCAAACTGCTGCTGCAATCCGTGTTTGCAGCAGCAGTATTGACTGCGCTTGTAGTGGTTATTTAATAGAAGCTATTGGCTTCTTAAAGCTTGCCACTACTGAGATGGTAATAATTGAGGTAATTACCACCAAAGATATCCAGGTTGGTATTTTGAAAAGCGCATGACTTACAATCATTTTTAAGCCTACCCAGACCAAAATTACAGATAAGCCCTCTTTTAGATATCTGAATTTATCCATCAAATCTGCAATTAAGAAGTACATAGATCGAAGCCCAAGAATTGCAAGTGCATTACTTGCAAAGACTATAAATGGCTCTTCGGTAACTGCGAAGATTGCTGGGATTGAATCCACCGCGAAAACTAGATCCATAAATTCAACCATTACCAACACTAAGAAGAGTGGGGTGAAGTAACGAACGCCATTGATGCGTTTAGTAAAACTCTCGTCTTCAATACTGTCAGTTAGACGTAATTTCTTACGCAACCATTGATAAAGCTTAGATTTATCTAAATTAAAATGTTCGTTGCGTTGCTTGAACATTTTAAATCCGGTGTAAACCAGGAAAGCTCCAAAGATGTACAGAATCCAGGCAAACTCTTTAATTAATGCGCTACCGCCAACAATCATCACTGATCTCATTGCCAGCGCTCCAACTACACCTAGAAACAAAACTCGGTGTTGATATCGTTTTGGTACTGCGAAGGCCGCAAATAAAAGCCCCCAAACAAATACATTGTCGATTGCTAGAGACTTCTCAATTACATAACCACTTAGATACTGCAATCCGTATTCGGATCCAAATTGCGACCAGATAATTGCGCCAACGCCTAACCCGCAAGCAACCCAGATACTTGACCAGATTGCTGCTTCTTTGAATTTAATTTCATTGTGCGATCGATGTAGAAAGAGATCCAAAATCAACATGGCAAAAACAAAGCCAAGTAATAAGGACCAAGTTGTTAAGGTTACGTTCAAATTTTCTCCTCGTGTAGTTGATACACAAGGTCTCCGCCGTCTTTCGACCTGAACACCGGTTGCTTTTGGCAACGTACTGACGATGTTTCAGCAGTTGGGGTACTCCCCTTGATGGAGACTATTTTGATGGATTGGTGAACAAAAGGTCAAAACGATGAGAATTTGCGGTGCGCCTTTACCGTTTTCTAATCATTAAAGGGAGAATTCCTTAAAAGCGCTACACCAAAAGGAGTTTGTGATGGCTGCAAAAACCCCACTTAATATCACCAGTGAAAAACAGGCCAGCCTGCGTCGTTACAACTTGATTGCCGGCTCCTTCCACGCAGTTCAAGCGGTTGCGATTTTGGCACTTTCCAATGGTTTCTCGCTGCCGATACATATTAAATATCTACAAGGTCCACCCATTCCTGACACCACCTTTGAGCAAGTTCAGCTTTTTAATTTTCCGATGGCAATTGGGGTAGCGCTATTTTCAATTTTAAGTGCGCTAGCTCATTTCTATATAAGCGGTCCGGGTTTTAATAAATATATCGAGGGTTTACGTAATAAACGAAATTACTACCGTTGGATTGAGTATGCGCTCTCTTCAACTTTAATGATTATTTTGATCTCGCTTCTAAATGCAGTTTGGGATGTGATTGCACTTATTGCAATTGCTGGTGTAAATATTTCCATGATTCTCTTTGGATGGCTACAAGAAAAGTATGAAGAGCCAGGCACTGGATCGCTGCTTCCGTTTTGGTTTGGTTGTATTGCCGGAATCATTCCTTGGGTTGCCATGTTCTGGTTGTTGGTATCGCCAGGAAGTTCTGCAGATGCTCCTGGTTTTGTTTATGGAATTGTGTTCTCACTCTTTGCACTCTTTAATAGCTTTGCGCTGGTTCAATGGTTGCAATACAAGCAAGTTGGAAAATGGGTTGATTATTTGGCGGGAGAAAAGACCTACATCACGCTCTCGTTTGTGGCTAAATCATTACTCGCTTGGCAAATCTTTGTCGGCACCTTAATGTCATAAATATGAAACGAGTTCTAGTAACCGGCGCGACCGGATATGTCGGAGGACGACTGGTTCGCGCTTTACTAGAAGACCATTATCAAGTAAGGGTTTTAGTTAGAGATCCTAAAAAAGTTAAACAATATGCCTGGGCAAATTCAGTTGAGGTAATGGTTGGTAATGCCACCGATTACACCTCTACCAATGCAGCGCTAAAAGATATTGATATTGCTTATTATTTTCTCCACTCCATCAATAGCTCGACCAAATTCGATGAGATCGAACGAGAGATGGCTAGAACATTTGGTAAAGCTGCCTCTGATGCGGGTGTAAAACAAATTGTCTATTTAGGTGGTATCGCAAATGACAGTAAGAAGAGTCGTCATTTACAGTCTCGTGCCGATACCGGAGTTGAATTAGCAAAATTTGGTGTACCGGTTTTAGAGCTACGCGCCGGCATAATAATTGGTTCTGGTTCAGCTTCTTTTGAAATGCTTCGTCATTTGACGCATCGCTTACCAATCATGACTACACCTAAATGGGTAAAGAATCGCACTCAACCGATTGCAATTAGAGATGTGCTTTATTACTTAATTAGGACTGCTGATTTGAAAAATCCGATCTCTGGTGTTTATGACATTGGTGGGCCCGATGTAGTTACTTATGAAGGCATGATGCAAACATTTGCCAGAGTTGCAGGGCTTCGAAAAAGGCTTGTAGTTAAAGTCCCTGTCTTAACACCATCTTTATCTAGTTTATGGATTGGTTTGGTTACACCGGTACCAACAACATTGGCTAGACCATTGGTGGAATCCTTAATTAGCGAAGTGGTTGTTGATCAAAATAAATCAATAGAAAAAATAATTCCTAAACCTGTTGATGGACTTACAAGTGTAAATAACGCAATTGAATTAGCTTTAGAGAAAGCGGCCATTAATAACGTGGAAACACGTTGGTCGGATGCCACTGCCCCAACTGCACCTTGGCAGAAGGCACAAGGAGATCCCTCTTGGTCAGGCGCAGCCGAATTTCAAGATGTCAGAGTTAGAACTACAAAATATCCAGTAAATGCTTGGAGTTGTATTGAAAAAATTGGTGGCGAAACTGGATGGTACGGCTCTGATTGGCTCTGGTTTTTACGTGGATTATTTGATCGTTTATTTGGAGGCGTTGGGCTAAGACGTGGCCGTCGAGATCCTTACAAACTTAGAGTTGGCGATAGCGTAGATTTTTGGCGCGTAGAAGAGTGTGTGGAAGGCAAAAAACTACGTTTATATGCAGAGATGATTCTGCCTGGGAAAGCTTGGTTGGAATTTAATTTAGAAAATCTTGGAAGTGAAACCAAAATTACTCAAACTGCAATTTTTCAACCGCGTGGATTAGGTGGGCAGCTCTATTGGAGAGTAATCGCACCTTTTCATCTATTTATATTTCCAACCATGTTGCGTAATATCTGCAAACGTGCAGAGCGAGAAGCAAGAGTTTGAATCACAATTAAAAAAATTCCCTAAAACACAACAGAAGGCGCTCCTAGAAACTCTAAAAACTGCCGAGCAGCTCTTTCCCAAGGCAGAACGAGCTATTGCTTGGGGCATGCCCACCTTAGAAATCGGAGCAGATAACCTCTGCCATGTGATGGGTTTTAAGAACCATAACAGCTTCTTCCCGTCTTCAGGAGCAATCTCTACTCAGTTTAAGAAAGATTTGGAAAAATTTGTAGTTAGTAAGGGG
>JBJTCN010000060.1:0-6762 GCA_046091905.1 Candidatus Nanopelagicaceae bacterium | reverse complement strand
GAGTAGGAGTTGGTGGCACCCCGGCATCGGTGGTCAGAGCGGCACGTTTGAATTTGCAATTGGCGATTGCGATCATCGGTGGAGATCCGGCGCGCTTTGCAGCTTTCTCTAATTTATATAGACAATCCATGCAGGAATTTGGCCATCCACTTAAAGATATTTCCATACATTCACCAGGCCACATTGCGGATTCTGATGAGCAGGCAATCGAAGAGCATTGGCCAGCACATTATGCGATGTTTGGCCGAATCGGCCGCGAACGAGGTTGGGCACCAATGACTAAAGAAAATTATCTGCATGAAGTTAATCATGGTTCGCTCTACGTTGGTTCTCCTGAAACTGTGGCAAAAAAGATTGCGTATGCGATTCAATCAGTTGGCGCTCAACGTTTTGATTTTAAATATGCAAATGGACCTCATCCACATGCAAAACTTATGAAATCTCTTGAACTATACGGAACAAAAGTTATACCGCTTGTAAAAGAGATATTGGCTTAATCATGATTCGTGAAGCGAAAATTAGTGATGTAAATGCAATTCATCAATTAATTGTGGAGCTAGCTATTTATGAGAAGGAACCAGATGCGGTTGTGGCATCAGTTTCGGATATCGAAGCAAATCTCTTTGGTGAGCACCCAGTGGCATTTTGTCATGTGGCTGAAGTTCAAGGCGAGATTGTTGGAATTGCGATTTGGTTTTTAAATTATTCAACCTGGCTTGGTAAAGCTGGCCTATATTTAGAAGATCTCTTTGTGCGCCCGGAATTTCGCGGACAAGGTCTAGGCATGGAGTTGATGAAAACATTAGCCCGGCTATGTGTGGAACGAGGGTATGAGAGATTTCAGTGGTGGGTTTTAGACTGGAATAAACCATCAATTGATTTTTACAAAGCTATAGGCGCAGAGGCAATGGATGAATGGACTGTTTATCGATTATCAGGTAGCGCGCTTAAAAGTTTTGCCGCGGCATCAACTTCAAATCTTTGATGCTCATATAGAGCCTGCCCTGGATAATTTTCAGTATGATCAAATGGATCAGTCAACTTCTTAATGCCAGAAAGTTGTTGCAAAACAAATAACCCACAGAATGGCGAATACACCGCGTTATAGCCGCCTTCGTGAGCAATCATAATTTTATTATTTTTAGAAACGCTCATGAGAATTTCTGTTAATTTTGCATATCCACCTGCAGTTAACATCATCCGCCCGAGCGGATCATAAACAGAAGAATCAAAACCAGAAGCCACCGCAATTAAATCAGGATTAAATTTCTTAATTGCAAGCGCCACCACTTCTTCGAACGCATATTGATACCCGCCATTGCCCGTGCCAGCTGGTAGTGGAATATTGATATTGGTATTTAAGCCCGCGCCGGCACCTCGTTCTTCACGCATGCCAGAATTACGAGGATATAAACGATCTTGATGCAAAGATATAGTCAAAACATTTGGGTCATCATAGAAAATATCTTGAGTTCCGTTGCCATGGTGTACGTCCCAATCAACAGTCGCAATTCGAATTCCGGGATTATCTCTCTTAATTACTGAGAGCGCGATTCCTAAATTTGAAAACAGGCAATATCCCATTCCACCGCTACGAATTGCGTGATGTCCTGGTGGACGCACCAAAGCATATCCATTATCAATATCTCCAGACATAACGGCTTGCGCCAGTGCAGTAACTGCACCTACTGCCATAGTGCCAATTTCGTATCCACCTTTTGCAAGAGGAGTCTCACCATCGCCGGCATCTCCGCCGAGCCTTTGCTCACTTACCTCTTTTAATTTCGTTAAATAACTTTGCGGATGCACCAACAATAATTCTTCATTTGTGGCATGACGAGCTGGAATTCTATGGAGGTGTTCAATTAATCCAGAAACCACTATTAATTCATGTATTCGCCTTTTGGTTTCGGCATTTTCATAATTTAAGAAAGGCTGCAAACCTTTTGCAGGATCACTTGGAAAGAAACCAGCATTTGTGCCCGTGTCATGCCAGCCAAATAGCTCGTGGTAAACATAGCCAGTCTTAATAGTCATGAATTGGTCTCCTTAATGCAAGGTTAGTAGAATTCTCTTCTCGATAGGAGTGTTTATGTCAGCAATTTATGAAGCGCTTGAAAAGGGCATATTAATTTCAGATGGTGCAATGGGCACTATGTTGCAAGGTAAGGGCCTAACTGATGGCGGCGCTCCAGAATTATGGAATGTCGAAAATCCAACTGCTATCGAAGAGGTACTAGAAGAGTACGCCGCAGCTGGCGCAAATTTAATAACTACCAATACCTTCGGTGGCACTCGTGGTCGCTTGCAGATGCACGGGCTTGAAGATCGTTTATTTGAATTAAATAAAGCCGGAGCTGAGATTGCACGTAAAGTTGCAGACCGCCACCCTGGCTGTTTTGTTATGGGTGATGTCGGCCCATCAGGTGAATTGATGGAACCAATGGGCACTATGACCATTGATGATGCAAAAAATTTATTTTCAGATCAAATCAAAGCTTTAGTAGCCGGTGGAGTAGATGCGATATTAATTGAAACCATGAGCGATTTGCAGGAAGTAGAAGCTGCGGTCAAAGCTGCACAAGAAGTAGCGCCTAGTCTGCCAATAATTGTCACCTTCTCTTTCGATACCAATTTAAGAACGATGATGGGTGTTAAACCAGCTGTTGCCGTTAAGACTTTAGCTGCTGAAGGCGTACGTATTATTGGTGCAAATTGCGGCCGAGGCACAGATGAGATGCGAATAATTGCAAAAGAATTAACTGAAGCGCGTCCAGAAGGTATTTACATTATCACTCAATCAAACGCCGGATTACCCAAATTAGTTGGTGGCGATTTTATTTATGATGGCACTCCAGAAGAGATGGCGAAGTACGCCGAAGATATGAAGGCGCTTGGAGTTAATGTGATTGGTTCTTGCTGTGGCTCAACACCTGCACACACTCAAGCTATGGCGGCGACGCTTTAATGGCACTGGCAGTTGTAACTGGCGCCAGTAGCGGAATCGGCGCGGCTACGGCAAAGTTACTTGCAGAACATGATTTTCAAGTAATAGCGGCGGCACGCAGGATCGATCGGTTGTCTGAATTAGCTAAATCAAATAAAAATATCGAAGCGGTTCAACTTGATGTCACTGATCAAGAAAGCGTTAATAATTTTGTAAAGATCATTGCAGATCGCGCTGTAGCTTTGCTAGTTAATAATGCCGGTGGTGCTTTTGATGCGACCTCAATTGAAAAAGCAGACCCAGATATTTGGCAGAAAACATATGATGTCAATGTATTAGGAACTTTGCGCGTCACCAAGGGACTTTTACCCAATTTAAGAGCTAATGGAAAGAGCCATATTGTGGTGGTTACTTCTACTGCTGGTCATGCGGTTTATGAAAATGGCGGCAGTTACACAAACGCTAAATTTGCAGAGCTAGCTTTAACTCAAACACTTAGACTTGAATTAAATGGTGAACCAATTCGAATTACAGAGATTGCACCAGGAATGGTTAAAACTGAGGAATTTTCTGCAGTTCGATTGGGTAGCAAAGAAGCGGCAGAGAAGGTTTACGAAGGCGTAGCAGAACCGCTGACTGCGGGTGATATTGCAGAGGCGATTCGCTGGTGCGCAATGACTCCTAGCCACGTGAATGTAGATTCTCTAGTAATTCGGCCAGTTGCACAGGCGGCAAACCATAAAGTTCATCGTAATAAGTAATAAAGTGCGCTAATGCGAAAAGTTCTGGCAGGCTATTTAGTTCATTCAGTAACTGCCTTTGGTGCGATTGCAGGAATAATTTCGCTAGAACAATTTATTAATGGCAATTACCAGAGCGGCTTGCTCTGGTTGATTATCTGCCAACTAATCGATGGATTTGATGGCCCAATAGCTCGAAAAATAGATATTCATATACATGCAACAAAATTTGACGGACATATCCTTGATTTGGTAGTGGATTATGTAACTTGCGTGATTGTGCCGGTCGTGATATTGATAAAACTAGAATTATTAACTGGCAATGGATCATTTTTCTATGCAGGTTTGATAATCTTCACCGGTGCTCTCTGGTTTGCCAGAACTGATCAAGAAACCGAAGATCACTGGTTTAATGGGTTCCCCGCGGCTTGGAACTTAGTTATTCCAACTTTTTTAATTCTCGGCACTCGGGAAAGTTATGTAATCCTGATTATTGTTTTACTTTCAGTGTTGAGCTTAACTAAGTTAAAGTTTCCGCATCTAGTAAAAGTGGAGTATCTAAGGCCAATTACTTGGACCTTAGCAGTCATCTATTTCGTTGCATTGACGATACTTTCAGCACAATATCCAAATGGACCAGGCTCACTTAAATCGATTCTAGTTTTATTTCCAATCTATATTTTTGGAATTTCGATTCTCCACTCTTGGAAAGTGCGCCAATCAAGCGTAGAATAATTTAATGATTGATTTTGGTGCAGTTGAGCTTTCACAACAATTCTTAGTAGTAATTAATGCTGCAATTGCAGCGGTGCTCGGTTCAGCTATTGGCTGGGAGCGAGATCGTGCTGGTAAATCAGTTGGCCCTCGCACGATGGCGCTAGTTGGCGCTTCCGCTGCGGCGATTGTGAATATCGGACAGATCCTGGATGTAAATGCAAAGTTTGGCGATCCAACTCGAGCCATGCACGCAATCATTACCGGTATTGGTTTCCTAGGCGCAGGTTTAATCTTTCAAACTAGAGATTCTGGCACCAAAGGTGTAACCACGGCAGCAACGGTTTTTGCAACTGCAGCAATGGGTTGTGCGGTAGGACTTGGATTTCAAATTGCGTCAGTTGGATTAACTTTAATTATTTTAATCGTGCTACGTTCAACACATATGCTTGAAATTACTGCAAACCGTCGTCATGAAGACGATTAGTTACATCCAGTATTCTTTAGCAAACCAAATAGCGCAGAGCATTCCAATTACAAAAATACCCATTCGGTAAACTTCGCGACTAAATTTATCGACTACTTTCGCTCCGAAGAATCCACCAATCGCACAACTTATTGCTAAATCAATGGCGTAGGTCCAATTTACTTTTCCGCTAGCTATGTAAATTAAGTTAGAACCAATGCATGTCATTGTGACCACTACATTTTTACTTACGTTGATATCCGCTACTGAGCGCTTTGCATCGCGGGCTAGAATCGCAATTGTCATTACTCCTTGGCCAGGTCCAAAATATCCAGCATAGAATCCGACCGCAGTAAGCCAGAAGTATTCAATTCTTTGCTTTAAAGGAGTCAGGCTTTCTTGTACTTTAATAAATAAGGATAAAGAGGCAATTGCAATCAGCACCGGAACTATCTTTTGGAAACCTTCAATTGGCATCAATGCCAATGCCAGGCCACCAATTACCGCGCCAATCATTGAGTAACCAATTAATTGGCTCTCCGCTTTAATGATTCCTTTGATCTCGCTAAAGCGTCCATAGAGCGCACCCACATTTGCAGTCCAGACTCCCAGCGCATTGGTCATTGCTGCAGTAATTGGATTTAATCCCACTGCAATCATTGCTGGAAAAGAGAGTACCGATGCGCCACCTGCAAAGCCATTTAAAAAGCCGACCGAGAGGCCCACGATGAAGATTGCGGCTACTTCCACCATAAGTAAGCATAAGAATAGCCTTATATACTCGTGAAATGAAGAGATTAATCGTGGCCATGACTTTAATTACTTCATTATTTATCTCAAACGCAAATGCCGCATCAACAGTTACCGTATTTGCCGCTTCCAGCCTGACTGAAAGTTTCACTGAACTAGGCAAGCAATTTGAAAAAACTCATCCTGGAACCAAGATTATTTTCTCATTCCAAGCATCATCTAATTTACTAACTCAAATCAAAGCTGGTGCACCAGCAGATATCTTTGTCTCAGCCGAACCTTTTGCAGGCGGAACTGATTATTTAATCAATCGGGTAGTTGTAGCAGTTCCGAAAAATTCCAAGCTAGTCAAAGTCTCAGACTTAAATGAAAAGGTCATTTGGATTCAATGTGCTCATGAAGTTCCATGTGGCGCTGCTGCAGATGCCGCACTGGAAGGAGAAGGCGTTAGTAGTAAGCCAGCATCGCTTGAGCCTAAAGCATCCAGTGCCGTAGCAAAATTATTAGCGGGAGAAGTGGATGCCGCAATCATTTACAAAACTGATGTGCTTGCAAATAGGAAGTTAAGAGCTATTGAATTTGCAAATAAAAAAACAACTCAAACTACTTATCAGATAGCTCAGTTAAGTAAGAGTCGCTGGGCTAATACCTTGGTAAATTTCTTAAAATCGAAAAAAAGTTTGAAACTGCTGCAAACAAAAGGTTTTGAAATCAAATGAGATTCAGCCTTTTCACCAGAGTGCTAGCGAGCCTCGCCTCGTTTGTAATCATTGCGCCACTTATTTCGCTACTTACAAAGGTGCCTTGGAGTAGCTTTTTTGATGCGCTAGCTAATAACGCAGCCATCAAACTCTCTTTATGGACCGCTACGCTGGCTGCAGTTATTTCGCTTCTTTTAGGTGTGCCACTTGCTTGGGTATTAGCTAAGAGTTCTAATCGATTCACAAATCTGTTGCGCCCTTTAGTTTTGGCGCCAATCGTGCTGCCACCAACAGTCGCAGGTATTGCACTGATCTCATTGATGGGGCGTAATGGCCTGCTAGGTAAATATATTTACCAGCAGTTTGGTTGGGCGATGCCCTTTACTTCAAGTGCAGTAGTTTTGGCGGGAGTGTTTGTGGGCCTGCCATTTGTGGTGCTGATTT
>JBJTCN010000059.1:0-12463 GCA_046091905.1 Candidatus Nanopelagicaceae bacterium | reverse complement strand
TCATATAAGTTAGCCACTTCAACCTCATTTAGATCGCGCCAGCGCCCCTCTTTTAAATCCCCAAGAAGTACTGGGCCGAATTGGCTTCGAACCAATCTAAGCACCTCTACCCCAACGGCCTCCATAAGCCTACGGATGATGTGATAGCGACCCTCATGAATCTTCAACTCTAACCAGTTATTAGGTAGCTCTCGATATCCAGTAACTCTTCCGATTCCATCTTCAAGTTCAACCCCTTTGGTAAGGATCGACTTGGCATCTCTAGGTAGCTCGCCTTCGTAATTAACCAGATAGGTTTTTTCGAATCCAAAACTTGGATGGGTAGCTCTAAAAGTTACCTCACCATCATTAGTTAGCAAAATAAGCCCTTCGGAGTCCTTATCAAGTCGTCCTACGTGAAAGAGCCGCTCTTTTCGGAAATCAACTAACTCTGCCAGTGATGGTCTACCATCAGGATCAAACATCGTAGAGAGAACGCCTCTTGGCTTATAAAGTGCTAGATAAGTTTTAGACTTATTTACGTTTATTGTCTCACCATCAACTTCGACTTTAGACATCTCATCAACTTTGAAGCCTAATTCGGTGATTCGTTTGCCATTGACCTTTACGCGGCCAGCCTCAATCAAAGAGTCTGCGCCTCGGCGGCTGGTTACCCCAGCATCGGCGATATATTTATTTAGACGTATTGCCATTCGCAAGATTCCCATCTTTCGTGAAGGGCCAATCCTACGTTAATCGGTTAAGGAATCCAAAACCTCATCAAGGGCAGCTAGATCTGGAAGGTATGGCGCAAGGGCTGGAAGATCTTCTAGAGAATTTACCCCCAGTCGCTCCAGGAAGTAACTGGTGGTCCTATAGAGAATCGCACCTGATTCATGCTCTACCCCAGATTCTTCAACTAGGCCGCGATTAACCAGAGTCTTCATGACCGCCTCTACATTTACACCGCGGATAGCTGAAACTCTCGCTCTTGAAATCGGCTGGCGATAAGCGATCACCGCTAAAGTCTCAAGTGCAGCTTGAGTCAATCGACTCTGCTGGCCATCTAGGACAAAGCTCTCGACCACACTTGCCTGATCGGGATGGCTGTAGAAGCGCCAGCCTCCATTGATTTTTTTAAGTTCAAAGCCACGATCCTGATAGCTTGCAACCAATTCGGAGAGCGCTAACTCCACCTCTTCGACCGTTCTCTCTAGGATGGTGGCCAAGGTGGTTTCGGTGACCGGCTCATCTACCACCATCAAAATCGCCTCTATCGAACGATGAATCTCACTCATCACTTGCCTCCTCTAAAGCCACTGGGACATCAAACTCATCAGTTATCGCGATTTCACCGGATTCCGAACCAGTCCAACTGATCTGTAGATCGGTATAGGCCTCGAGTTGCTCGAAGCGGAGCGATCCTGTTCGGTAGAGATCTAATAGCGCCAGGAATCTGGCGACGATGACCATCGGCTCTACGGCGTCATGGACCAGAGCTCTAAAGCTTAAAGATTTGGCGAGGCGCAGCGCCGCAATAACAAACTTAGTTTGTTCTGTAAAGCTAACAAGTGGACGGTGGATATGCTCCACAGAAACCACTGGCGGCGCCTTTGGGTAGAGGACGCGATCTGCGATGATCGCAAAGCGCTCTGGCCCAACGCCAATTAGAACCTCTGGAAGTAGCGCGGCAAAATGTGCATCGAGCGCAGTACTACGTGCAAAGCTCTTCTCTGCCAGAGTGATCCGCTCTGCAAAGGTCGCGGCAATCTCTTTAAAGGCGCGATACTGCAGGAGACGAGCAAAGAGTAGATCCCTCGCTTCAAGCAGCGCTAAGTCAGCTTCATCCTCAACTTCACCTTGAGGCAATAACTTCGCCGCTTTCAAATCTAAAAGCGTTGCGGCAACAACTAGAAACTCAGTCGCTTGATCTAACTGCCAGCCCTCACCACTCTCTTCGAGCTTTCGGATGTAACCGATAAATTCATCCGTTACCAATGAGAGCGCAACCTCAGTGACATCTAATTTATGGCGCGTAATTAATTGCAAGAGTAGGTCAAAGGGACCATCGAAATTCTCTAAATGGACAGCAAAACCCGTTACCTCTGGGTTTTCTAAAAGTTCCATAGGTAGAAAACTTATCTCATTTACGCGTGGAAACTTGCCTATTCGCATGAAGGGACCTAGGTTTCCACCTTGAAAGGCAGGTTTAACGCTTGAACGCTAAATCGACAATTGAGGAAGTTGTAACCACAGCATCTTTAACAGATCACGCTGCAAAAACACTTCCAACCCCAGAGCCAATCGTTGCTCACGGAGGCGCAAAAGTAATCTCTATTTTTAATCAAAAAGGTGGCGTTGGTAAAACAACAACCACTATCAATCTAGGTGCAGCGCTAGTCGAGTTAGGTCGTCGCGTATTGCTAGTTGATTTCGATCCACAGGGCGGTTTGACTCTTGGTTTAGGTGTTCGCGGTAATGAATTACCAAAAGAAGAAACTGTTTATTACGCAGTCATGGATCCATCACATAACCCAGAAGATATCGTCTTGAAGAGTTCACTTGCAGGTTTAGATTTTCTACCAGCAAACCGTGAATTAGCAACTGCAGAAACTGTGCTAGGCGCAGAGATTGGTAGCCAATTCTTCTTAAAGCGTGTCTTAACTCCGCTGAAGGATTTCTACGATGTGATTCTCATTGATTGCCAACCAACTATGGGTCAATTAGCTATCAACGCGTTAGTTGCATCTGATGAAGTTATTGTGCCACTGCAATGTGAATGGTTCTCATTACATGGTTTCATCGAATTAAATAACAACCTCAATAAGGTGCGCCAGGCACTCAACCCTGATCTTAAATTAGCTGGAATTCTGGCCACAATGTACGACCGTCGCGCGGTACATAATCGCGAAGTTTTGGCGCGAATCGTCGAACAGTTCCCAGAAGATACCTTTGAGACCATCATCGCAAAAACTATTCGCTTCTCAGAAAGTTCGGTTCAAGGCGAACCAATTACGCAATATGCACAGAATTCAGGCGCTGCTAATGCTTATCGCAGATTAGCGCGCGAACTTATCTCTCGAGGAGGAGCTAAATGAGCCGCCGCGCTTCCCTACCAGGTGCCGATGAACTATTTCGTAATAAACCATTGGTATCAGTGCCAGATGTGGTTGCAACTGAAGATGCAGTCATGCCCATTGAAGCTAACAAGCCAGCTAAAAAGAGTGGCGCAGTTCGACAGACTCAACGTCGTCGTGCAACGACTACACGTACTCCTTCAGGTCGCGAACGCCATGATGAAAAAATTACTGTTTACTTATCACCAGATGAACTATTTGATTTAGATCAAGCAAGAATTTTGTTACGTGGCGATCTGGGTTTAGCAGCTGATCGCGGACGAATTGTTCGCGAATCACTTGCAGTGATCATCTCTGATCTAGAGGCTAAAGGCGAAAACTCTATTTTGGCTCGTCGTTTACGCGGTTTATAAGAAATTTAGGCTCTAGGGTGCGCAAGTCTGTATGACTCGCGCACCTTATCTATTGTTATCAAGGTATAAATCTGGGTTGTAGTTACAGATGCGTGACCTAATAGCTCTTGTACTACGCGAATATCTGCACCGCCATCTAATAAATGAGTTGCGTAGGAATGCCTAAATACATGTGGTGTAACACGGGGCTCTAAATCAGATTTTTTAGCCGCACTTTTAACAATCTCCCAAGCACTAACTCTGGATAATCTAGTCCCGCGTACGTTAAGAAATAGCGCGCCCTCATTTTTACCTTTAAGAAGTGCAGGTCGAACTCGTACTAGATAATCATCAATTGCGCTCTTGGCAAAGGATCCAAGCGGCACCATTCGCTCCTTGCCACCCTTGCCACGAAGTTTCAACACCCAGATGCTCTCTCCAGAGATAGTGTTCTCAGAGATATCATTTAAATTAATACCTACTACTTCGGAAACACGTGCACCGGTGCTGTAAAGCAACTCTAAAAGTAAATAATCTCGAAGCGAGATGGGATTACCTGGATCTTTTGCGGCTTCAATTAATTTAGTAACTTCATCAATGCTCAGCGCTTTGGGTAGACGTTGGCGTTTGCCACTTTCTGGTAGCTCATCGGTTGGATCGGGGATATTGAACTCACGATTTAAAAAGTTATGAAAAGAACGAACTGCACTGAAATTTCGCTCTATCGACGATGGCGCCAATCCTGCGATTGAATGTGCATATTCCTTGATGTGTGCTTCGGGATTATTTAATTTCCAATTTAGATATTTGGTTAGATCTCTCTGGTATGCCGCAATCGTATTGGTAGCCGCGCCTTTTTCTACGCGGAGATGATCAATAAATGAATTCAGTAAATTTATATCCATGCGCAGTTGCTACAGCTTCGTACACAATTTTACCTTCGCAGACATTTAAACCTTTAGCAAGTTCAGCATTCTCTGCCAGGGCGCGATGCCAACCCTTATTTGCAATAGAGATTGCATACGGCAAGGTGGCATTGGTTAGCGCATAAGTAGATGCAACTGGTACTGCGCCCGGCATATTCGCTACACAGTAGAAGATGGAATTGTGCACTTTGTATGTAGGCTCGGCATGAGTTGTTGGCTTTGAATCTTCAAAACATCCACCCTGGTCAATTGCAATATCTACTAATACAGAACCATGCTTCATTCGTGAAACTAATTCATTAGATACTAATGTCGGAGCTTTTGCGCCATGAATTAGTACCGCTCCGATGACTAGATCTGCCTCTAAAACTTCTTGTTCAATTGTGTGATCATTAGACATTAAAGTTTTAATCGCTCCGTTATACAAAGAATCAATATATTGAAGTCTGCTGACACTGCGATCTAAGATCGTGACATCTGCACCTAAGCCGCGAGCCATCACTGCAGCATTTAAACCGGCTACACCGCCACCGATAACTACAATTTTTCCAGGGCGCACACCAGGTACGCCACCAAGTAATACACCTCGACCACCATTTGGTTTTTGTAGCGCAGTTGCACCTACTTGAGTAGACAAACGCCCTGCAACTTCAGACATGGGTGCAAGTAATGGCAGCTGGCCATTAACTTCAACGGTTTCGTAAGCAATGGCTACATTCTCAGCCTTGATAAGAGCATCCGTACATTCCTTCGATGCTGCTAAATGGAGATAGGTATAGAGAATCTGCCCCTTCTTCATCAATGAATACTCGGCTGGAAGTGGCTCTTTAACTTTCATGATCATCTCAGCTTGATCCCAAACGCTCTTTGCATCTGGTGCGATCACTGCTCCTTGCACAGCGTAATCAGCATCGGTAATTGCCGAACCTAAGCCTGCGCTACTTTCAATAATTACCTTATGACCATGCTTAACTAATTCGCGGACTCCAGCGGGAGTTAAAGCCACTCGAGCTTCTAAAGTTTTGATTTCCTTAGGAACGCCAATAATCATGTGGCTATTTAATCGCAGCTTTAATCAATGCCGCAAATAATGGGTGTGGACGCGTAGGTCTAGATTTAAACTCTGGATGCGCTTGCGTACCAACATAATATGGATGAACTTCACGCGGAAGCTCGACAAATTCAACCAGATTTCTTTCAGTATTCATCCCGCTAAAGACCATTCCAGCTGACGCAATTTCTTCACGATATTTATTGTTCACTTCAAAACGATGGCGATGGCGTTCGGTAATTTCGGTTTCACCATATGCCTCGGCAACAAGAGAGCCTGACTTTAAAGATGCTTTATACGAACCTAAACGCATCGTGCCACCTAAATCTCCATCACCAGATACATTGGCTAGTTGATCTGCCATAGTGGCAATAACTGGCGCTGCGGTTTCAGGTGCAAACTCAGCGGAATTTGCACCTTTGATACCGGCGAGATTTCGCGCTCCTTCAATAACCATGCACTGTAAACCTAAACATACACCGAGCGTAGGGATTTTGTTTAAGCGCGCGTAATTAAGCGCTCCTACCTTTCCCTCAATTCCACGAACTCCAAATCCGCCAGGAACACAGATGGCATCAACATCACTAAGCGCCGCCTTTGCACCTTCTGCCGTTGCACAATCATCTGAAGTGACCCACTTGATCTCAACCTTGGCGCTATTTGCAAATCCACCAGCACGAAGCGCTTCAGTGACTGACAGATAGGCATCAGGTAGATCAATATATTTTCCAACTAAAGCAACTTTTACATGATGCTTTGGATTATGAACCGCCTCAAGCAAAGTACCCCAATCGCCCCAATTAACTTCTTTAGCTTTTAAACCTAAACGGTGGACCACATATGCATCTAAACCTTCATTAAAAAGCACTTTTGGAATGTCATAGATTGATGGTGCATCCACTGCGGCCACAACGGCCTCTTGATCTACGTCGCACATTGCAGAGATTTTTCGTTTAACCGAATCAGGAATCTGCCGATCTGAACGCAGCACCACGCCATCAGGTGCAATACCAATGCTTCGTAGCGCCGCTACCGAATGTTGCGTAGGTTTAGTTTTTAATTCACCCGAAGGACCGATGTATGGCACTAATGAAATATGTAAATAGAAAACATTGTCACGACCTACTTGTTGACGAATCTGACGAGCAGCTTCGAGAAATGGTTGAGATTCAATATCTCCTACCGTGCCACCAATTTCAGTAATCACTAAATCTACATTTGGTCCATCAAAAGCCAATATTCGCTCTTTGATTTCGTTAGTAATATGCGGAATTACCTGTACGGTCTCGCCTAAATACTCGCCACGACGTTCACGTGAAATCACTCTTGAATAAACTTGGCCGGTAGTTACGTTGGCATCGCCAGATAAAGAACGATCTAAGAATCTTTCATAATGGCCAATATCTAAATCGGTCTCAGCGCCATCTTCAGTTACAAAAACTTCGCCATGTTGAAATGGATTCATAGTGCCGGGATCAACATTTAAGTATGGATCTAACTTCTGCATTGTGACTCTAAGACCTCGCGCCACCATTAAACGGCCAAGACTGGAAGCAGTTAAACCTTTTCCGAGACTTGAGGCGACCCCGCCAGTTACAAAGAGATGTTTAGTCACATGAGACTTGCTCATGGGAGAGAAACTTATCACGATTTTTAACGCGATTCGGCAAGTAGCTCCTCTGCGTGTTTACGCGCTGAAACTGAATCCTCGTGACCAGCCAACATACGTGCAATCTCCTCAATCCGCTCATCATCTGAAATCTTCCTAATCTGACTTAGCGAGACTGAACCGCTTTCATCTTTCGAAACAGCAAAATGGGTATCTGCCCAAGCTGCCACTTGAGGTAGATGTGTCACCACAATTACTTGGGCAATCTTTGAAAGAACTTTCAATCTACGCCCCACTTCGATTGCGGCTTTGCCACCAACTCCCGCATCTACCTCATCAAAAATATAAGTGCCAATCTCCTCTTTTGCTGCAATTACTACTTCAATTGCCAACGCCACTCTTGAAAGTTCTCCACCTGATGCGCCCTTTGCAATTGAAACTAATGGCGCATCTTTATGCGTTTGCAGATAAAAATTTACTTCATCAAAACCAGTAGCGGTTAGATCTGAAAAATTAGCGCCGCTTTTTACCTCGGCTATTAAATTTGTATTTGGCATGGAGAGCGCGTGAATCTCTGTGGAGGCCGCTTTACCTAACTTCAAAGCAAAATCTCTTCGGATTGTAGAGATCTCTTGCGCTGCTGCGACAGATTCACTCTCTAGTTTTTTTAGTTCTGCTTCCAGCTCGTTAATTCTGTGATCGCCACCTTCTAAATCGGCGATCTCGTTATCTAGATTGGCACCCAACTCGATCAATTCATGTAAAGCTTGACTAGAATCACTAGAAGTTGATTTCGAGTGGCGTTTGATAAATGTATTTAGTTCCGCTTTCCGGTTCTGCAGATACTCAAGCCTTGCCGGATCGGCAGCTAAATCAGAAAGATACCTAGCTAAATCGGCGGCGATATCTTGGATTTCAAAGAAAGCTTCATTCAATTGATCAGAGAGCTCGGCTAACGAAGGGTCAAGTGCAAGCGCCTTTTCCAGTGATTTTTTAGCGATACCTAATTGAGTTAAAACACCTTGCTCATCCTCTTCCAAAATGCCACTTGCGCTACCAGCAGTACTGGTTAAACCTTCCACTGAATTTAAGCGACTAATTTCATCATTTACCTCTTGTAACTCTCCAACTTTAGGTTTGACCTTCTTTAAAGCCACCGCAAATTCTTTAAGCTCTGCCAATTGACGCTCGCGCTCTTTACCCGCGTTCTTCATCGCTTTTATTCGTTTATTTAAGTCATTTGATGAAGCTAGCAATGATTGAAATTTAATAAGCGAAGTATTTGCATAGAGATCAAGTAGTTCTAAATGTTTGGCTGACTTAGTTAAAGTTTGACCGGCAGCTTGACCATGCACCATCACCAACTCTTCGGAAATCTCTTGCAAGGCAGCTGCGCTAACAGTTGAACCGCTTGCTACTGCTTTAGATTTGCCATCCTTATTAACGGTTCGAGTTAGGATTAATTCTCCAGATTCGGAGATGATTCCTTTCTCCTCAAATCGATCTATAAAATCATTTGGAATCTGAAAAGTCGCATTTGCCACTGAACGTTCTTGGCCGTGTCTAATTAGGGCAGCATCCGCTTTACCGCCTAAAACTAAGTTAAGCGCAGTTAAAACCATAGTCTTGCCAGCACCGGTTTCACCGGTAATTACAGTTAAACCTGGACCAAATTCAAGATTTGATTTTTCAATTACTCCAATGCCCGAAATACTAACTTCGCTGAGCGTTGGACGTTTACGCACCGCGCCAACCTTCGATTGGCAATTTAAATTTAGCAACTAGACGATCGCTGAAATTGGTACCGCGAACGTGGGCCAATTTAATTGGATTGGCAGCGCGCTTTACCTTTACGCGATCTCCAACCAATAAACCATCAAAACGAAGCGCATCTGCTTTCACGAGACCATCTTCAGAGAGAATATCGATTGCAATATCTGAGCTAGGTGGAATTACTAGCGGTCTAGTAAATAACGCATGCGCAGCAATTGGTGTAACTACAAGTGCATCAGTTTGCGGCCAAATAATTGGACCACCAACGCTAAAAGCGTAAGCAGTTGAACCCGTTGGAGTTGCAACTATCAAACCATCTGCCCACCAACTGCTAATTGGACGGCCGTCAATTTGTAGCAGCAGTTCAATCATGGTGCCCTGTTTGCACTCAATGGTAACCTCATTTAAGGCCCAGCCACTTCCGGTAGTTTTACCGTTTCTCTCAATCTCATATTCCAAAATCAAACGAGGTTCAATCACATAACTTTTATTAATAATCGCAGTGGCGATCTCTTCAAAGGTGCTCTTCTCTACCTCCGCCATGAAACCAACGCGTCCCAAATTGATACCTAGTAGCGGCACCCCAAGTTTTCGCGCCACAACTGCACCGCGCAAAATAGTGCCATCGCCACCTAAGACAATCACAATCTCTGCATCATTATCATCGACAAATTCGAAATCAGTTAATAGAGATTTGATTTTCTGTTCGGCATCAATCGCTTCTTGACGATTTTGATTTACTACAAAGATTGCGCGTCGTTTTTGGCTAGCCATTACTGCGGTCCTATCGCAATCGCTGCATCTAAATCTGCCTCATTGATTTCGCCAGCTCCTCTACGAAGCCATAAAAAATATTCAACATTTCCCGCTGGCCCTGGTAGTGATGAAGCAACGATTCCTAAAGTTCCAAGCCCAACATCAAATGCACTCTGCGCTACATCCAATACTGCAGCTTTACGAAGTGCGGAATCTCGTACTACGCCACCAGCGCCTAAATGTTCGCGTCCTACCTCAAATTGTGGCTTTACCATTACCAAATAATCAGCATCTGGTTTTGAAACTGCCGCCAAAGCAGGCAGCACTAATGTTAAAGAGATAAAAGAGAGATCCGCGACGATTAGATCTACCGGCTCTCCTACCTGTTCGCCAGTTAAGTGGCGAATATTGGTGCGATCTAAAATCTTAACTCGTGGGTCTTGGCGAAGTTCCCAAGCTAATTGGCCATAACCGACATCAACTGCCACCACTTCTGCGGCGCCGCGACGAAGAAGCACATCGGTAAAACCACCAGTGGAGGCGCCAGCATCAAGAGCACGCTTTCCCTCAACTTTTATCTGCGGAAAAGCATCAAGTGCTCCCGCTAACTTATGGCCACCACGAGAGACAAAGTCATCTCGCTCGCCCTGAATCACAATTGAAGTTTCCGCATCTACTTGAGAAGCCGATTTAGTGGCTGGGATTCCATTTACCAATACTGATCTTGATTCAATTAAATCCGCGGCGTTCTCGCGCGAACGCGCAAGACCACGTCGAACCAATTCGGAATCTAGACGGTTCTTCATAATGGTTAGGTTTTTCTTTTAACTTCTCGTTAAATTTCGTCGATACTCTTTAGCGCTTCGGTTAACTTTGCATGAAGCGCTTCATAGCGGGCAACATGCTCTGGAAGTGGCGAACCTTCGATCTCAGAGAGCTCTGCACGAATTTGATCTAAATCAATCTGGCTCATTTTCTTCCTTTCGCCTTTACCTTTGAAGAAGTTTTGTTGGCGCTTTTCTTGGCACTTTTCTTTGCACTTTTCTTAGCAGTGCTCTTCTTGGTATCAACCTTTTTCGCAGTACGCTTTGGTTTTCCTTCTAACGCGGAAATTCGAGCTTCTAGCTTTAAAAACTCGGAACGCTTTACAAAACCACGTTTGGTAACTGCCTTCTCAACTTCATCTTCGATACGTACCTTTAACGCTTCACCGCTCTCTTGAAGCCAGTTATTTACCTGACTGGCTAGCTCCACAGGATCGGCATCCTTTAATCGCTTTAAGTTATCGCGTAGATCTTTAATGGCCACGCGATAACTTTACCGCGATTGGTGGTTATTCAAAGGCGCTTAATTTCGTTGGTTACTACTTGCCATCGACTTGCAAGGCCCGTTCCGCTCTTCCAGAAACGGCGGCGAATCGCCCCGCTAATTTCGACCCATTCGCCATCTCTTAACGAGAGCGCTGTCCGGCGCGTTTTGGCGCTCCAACTCTCTAAATCAATCGTATCTACGCCGCCTTCAGGGCGCGTGATTGCAATGCGAAATTGCACAACTAAATCTCCGCTTGGCAATTCGCGTTCGGTAGCGATGGTGGTGACCCAACCCCTTAGCGCTACATCATTTAACGAATAATCTACCTCTTGGGCGGTTTCTACTTTTGCTGACATAACTTTCCTCCGTATCCATTTTTGTAATCATTTGAGCAATGGATTAATTGAAGGCTTTAGTTAAGACAAATTAAAAAAGTTATTCACAACGTTCTGCAGCATCGGTGGCCGAATCCAGATCAATTTCGGCGCACTTCTTAAACCATTTACGCGCTTCATCTTTTCGGCCTGCAGCATCAAGAGCATCGGCA
Organism: Candidatus Nanopelagicaceae bacterium; assembly: GCA_046091905.1. Taxonomy (GTDB): domain Bacteria; phylum Actinomycetota; class Actinomycetes; order Nanopelagicales; family Nanopelagicaceae; genus ZLKRG08. Next base: position 1,042 of record JBJTCN010000059.1, on the reverse strand, counting down.
TATGCATAGCGAAGTCGAATCGCCCAAGAATCATTCTCGGTATTCAAATCATTGGTCTGCAAAGTTACAACTGCAGCATCAATCTCCCCAAGATCGCGGCGCGCACCAGCGGCCACAATTCGAAGTTCAATAGCCTGCTCCTTTGCCAATTTCTTCGCCTCCGGTGCACCAGCTAACTCCAACGCTTTACGCGGTCTACCTAAACCACGTTCGCAATCGGCAAGTACTGGCCATATTGAGACATCTCCATTAATTCGAAATGCTGCCTTTAAATCTTTAATTGCGATTTCATATTTACCAACGCGATATGCCGCATATCCCGCAGTCTCACGAACTACCGCTACTCGACCTGCATGGCGCACCGCCGCTTGGGCATGTTGGTGTGCAATCTCTGGATCTGAATCTGCAAATGCATTTACACAAGCTAGATGTTGCGCAACAATTTTTGCATTCTCTGCGCTAAGAGTTAATAAATCTCCGCGAGTTACCTTATCTAGCTCTTCGCCAGTTATACCTTCGGGAATAATTGGATCTTTAGAGAAATCTCGATTAACTGGCCTACGATCATCTTTGCGACGATTCTCTAAGGAACGATCACCAAAACGCTCATTTTTAGGCTTAAAAGATGAACTATTTCGTGGTCGATCGCTTCTTGGTCGATCACTTCTATCAGTTCTATCGCTTCTTGGTCGATCTGAATTCGATTTTGACGAAGCACCTGATCTTGAACCAGCTGATGAATTTCTATTTGGACGTGAAGAGTTTGATCGCTTTGGACGATCTCCGAAATTTTTTCTTTCCATTGTTTTTTCCTATTTCTTTTTCTCTTCACGCTATTCAATTTGGTTTAATTAATTATAAAAATAAAAAAGGGGATATCAGTGAAGATATCCCCTTTTTGTAAAAGAAGTCCGGCGGCGTTCTACTCTCCCACAAGGTCCCCCTTGCAGTACCATCGACTCTGAGAGGCTTAACTTCCGGGTTCGGAATGGGACCGGGTGTTTCCCTCTCGATATGGCCGCCGAAACACTATTGAGATGTC
>JBJTCN010000058.1:0-11108 GCA_046091905.1 Candidatus Nanopelagicaceae bacterium | reverse complement strand
CTGATTCCGCAGCTGCTGCAGGTGGCGTAGCTGCAATCGATGACGCTACAGGTGTGTTGACCTTCGATTACTTAACTACAGATTCAGATGCCTATCCATTTACTGCAACTACATATGCATTGGTTTCAACCAAGTATGGTGATGCGGCGAAAGCCAAGGCAGTTAAGCAGACTCTGGAATACCACGCATTTACCTGCCCAGGTAAGAATCCAACTCTAGGATTTGCTTCAGTGACACCAACTTCAAAGTTTGGTGCAGTTGTTAGCAAGCAGCTTGCAAAACTAGGCGCGTAACCCAAACAAAAGTTAAAACCCCAGCCCTTATTAGGGAGCTGGGGTTTTTCTTTGCGCGCCTAGCAGGAATCGAACCTGCGACGCCGGGCTTAGAAGTCCCGCGCTCTATCCGACTGAGCTATAGGCGCAAATGTGATTTCTTCAATGCGAATTCTACTGACTATATAGATTAAGGTTTCCACTTATGGCTGAGTTCATTTATACGATGAAGAAGGCGCGTAAGGCGCATGGTGACAAGGTAATTCTCGATGATGTCACTTTGATGTTCTTGCCGGGCGCAAAAATTGGTGTGGTTGGCCCAAATGGTGCCGGTAAGTCCACGGTCTTACAGATCATGGCAGGTTTACAGCAGCCATCTAATGGTGAAGCATTTTTAACGCCGGGATATTCGGTAGGTATTTTGCTGCAAGAGCCGCCACTTAATGATGAGAAGAATGTTTTAGAGAATGTGCAAGAGGGCGTCGCTGAAACTATGGCGATGTTGGCGCGCTTTAATGAAATCAGCGAAGAGATGGCTAATCCAGATGCAGATTACGACAAGTTACTTGCAGAAATGGGAAATCTTCAGGAACAGCTTGATCATCGAAATGCTTGGGATTTAGATTCACAATTAGAGCAGGCGATGGATGCACTTCGTTGTCCACCACCCGATGCAGATGTCAAAGTGCTCTCTGGCGGAGAGCGTCGTCGTGTGGCGCTCTGCAAATTACTTTTACAACAACCAGATTTATTATTGCTCGACGAACCCACCAACCACTTAGATGCCGAATCAGTGCTTTGGCTTGAACAGCATCTATCAAAATATCCAGGAACGGTAGTCGCGATTACCCACGATCGTTACTTCTTGGACAATGTTGCCCAATGGATTCTGGAATTAGATCGCGGTCGCGCGTATCCATACGAAGGCAATTACTCAACTTATTTGGATACCAAAGCAACGCGTCTAAAGATTGAAGGACAGAAAGACGCCAAGCGCGCTAAACGTTTAGTGGAAGAACTTGATTGGGTGCGCCAGAATGCAAAGGGTCGCCAAGCAAAATCAAAAGCTCGTCTTGCGCGTTACGAAGAGATGGCCGCTGAAGCTGACAAGATGCGCAAACTTGATTTTGAAGAGATTCAGATTCCACCTGGGCCTCGACTTGGCAACGTGGTGGTCGAAGTAGAGCATTTATCAAAGGGATTTGGTGATCGTTTATTAATTGATGATCTCTCATTTACCCTGCCACGCAATGGAATTGTTGGTGTAATTGGGCCAAATGGGGCCGGTAAAACCACGCTTTTTAAAATGTTAATGGGTATGGAGACCCCAGATTCTGGCATGGTAAAAGTCGGTGAAACCGTAAAGATTTCATATGTAGATCAATCTCGCGGTGGAATTGATGCCAAGAAAACTCTTTGGGAAGTAGTTTCTGACGGATTAGATTTCATAAAAGTTGGACAAGTTGAAATGCCATCTCGTGCATATGTATCCGCCTTTGGTTTTAAAGGACCAGATCAGCAGAAACCAGCTGGTGTTTTATCTGGTGGCGAACGAAATCGTTTGAATTTAGCGCTTACCCTAAAGATGGGCGGCAACTTATTGCTACTTGACGAACCAACTAACGATTTAGATGTGGAAACACTAGGTTCATTAGAAAATGCGCTCCTTGAATTTCCGGGATGCGCGGTAGTGATCTCTCACGATCGTTGGTTCTTAGACCGAGTGGCAACACATATCTTGGCTTATGAAGGCGATTCCAAGTGGTTCTGGTTTGAAGGAAACTTCGAAAGCTATGAGAAGAACAAGATTGATCGACTTGGCCCTGAAGCTGCGCGTCCACATCGCGCTACTTATAGAAAGTTGACTCGCTAATGCGCCATAAATGTCAGTTGCAAATTCGATGGGCAGATTTAGATGCTTTCAAACATATAAATAATGCGGCTTATCTTGTGTATATGCAAGAAGCGCGCGCTGATTTCACTTGGTTTGCTCGAATTGCTCGCGGCGAAGAACCGCTACTTGCCGATATGGTGGTAGCGCGTGCCGAAGTAGATTTCATATCACCAATTCATCAAACCGGTACCACGTTAGATGTAGAAATTTATATTGAAAAAATTAGCAACTCTTCCTTTGTAATGGTCTATGAGATGTCACAGGGCGGTACGCTCCGTGCTCGTGGCAAGACGGTCCAAGTCGGCGTGGACATGGAGACCGAAAAAGCACGCCGTTTACGTGATACCGAGCGTGAATTCTTAAGTAATTACCTGGAAGGAAATTGATGCATACAAATCTGCCTCCTCGCGAAGAGCGCTCATGGTGGCGCGATGCAGTGACTTATCAGATTTATATTCGCTCTTATGCAGATTCTGATGGAGATGGAATTGGAGATATCAAAGGAATTCGTTCCCGACTTCCATACATAAAGGAGCTAGGTGTTGATTGCATCTGGATTAATCCTTGGTTTCAATCACCGCAGAAAGATCATGGTTATGACGTTGCCGACTATATGGCAATTAATAAAGAGTACGGAACGTTAGATGATGCCAAAGCTTTGATTAAAGAAGCGCATGATTTAGGTATTCGAATTATTTTAGATTTAGTGCCAAATCACTCTTCCGACTTACATGAATGGTTTCAAGCAGCACTTAAAGCAAAGCCTGGTTCTAAAGAACGCGAACGATATATTTTCCGCGACGGCAAGGGAGCCAATGGTGAACTTCCTCCAAATAATTGGGAGGCTATCTTTGGTGGACCGGCATGGGAACGCGTGCCAGATGGACAGTGGTACCTACATTTATTTGCCGTAGAACAACCAGATTTCAATTGGGAGAATCCAGAAGTTTGGCAACATTTCCGTGAAATATTTAGATTCTGGTTGGATTTGGAATTTGATGGTCTCCGCATTGACGTGGCACATGGCATGTGGAAAGAGAAGGGCCTACCTGATGTGGATATGGCAGAGGTCGAACTTTTAGATCGCCACTACCGACCATATTGGGATCAGGAAGAAGTTCATGAAATTCATCGCGACTGGCGCAAAATTACAAATAGCTACAAGCACGATCCAATGTTGGTTTCAGAGGCTTGGGCGCCAACTGATCAACGCACTGCGATGTATGTGCGACCTGATGAATTGCATCAATCATTTAATTTCTCTTTCTTGACTGCTAAGTGGGAAGCCAAATCCTTAAAGCAGATCATTGATAAATCAATGACCGAGGTAGTTAAAGTTGGTGCGCCACCATCATGGGTTTGGGAGAACCACGATGTAGTTCGTAAGACTGATCGCCTGGAACTTGGTTTGCAGAACAAGGGTAAAGGCATTGAAAAATTCGGTGATCCAAAGAAGTTAAATAAAGAGCGCGCCTTAATGCGTGCCCGTGCCGCAACTCTTTTGGAATTGGCGCTGCCAGGTGGTGCTTATATTTATCAAGGCGAAGAACTTGGTTTATTTGAAGTTCGCGACCTTCCAGAGAATCGTTTAGAAGATCCAATTTGGAAGATGTCTGGACATACTGATCGTGGTCGCGATGGATGTCGAGTTCCAATTCCTTGGACTAAAGATGCAGCCGGTGCACATGGATTTTCTGCTGATCAATCTTTGACTACAGATAAGGCATGGTTGCCGCAATCTGCTGGTTGGGGAGAGCGCGCTGTTGATACTCAAAAAGGTGTAGCGGGCTCTTTCTTTGAATTAGTTAAGCAAGCGCTAAAGATTCGTAAGTCTGAGCCAGGACTTGGTGATGGCGAGATGAATTGGCTTGATTCCACGGATGATGTCATAGCTTTTCAACGTCCTGGGAAATTTGCTTGTTATGTAAATTTTGGCGCTGCAGATGTGGTGATTCCCTATGGCGCTGAAGTATTGGTGGCATCGGCTCCGCTAAAGGGCGAACATATTCCAACTGATACTGCAGTTTGGTTACGTTTACCGTAATCAAAAACAACTTTATGAAATCGCGCAAAGTTCATCCGGCGTGGATTGCTGCGGCAATTACCTGGATGACCTTGGTTGCTGCAGCTGGTTACAGATCAGCGCCATCAGTTTTAATCGTTCCGCTTGAGGATGCATTTGGTTGGTCGCGAGATCAGATTGCACTTGCAATTTCCGTAAACATTTTGCTCTATGGATTAACAGCGCCATTTGCGGCGGCTTTAATGGAGCGATTCACGGTGCGCAAAGTAGTGATGAGCGCTCTGGCGGCGGTAAGTCTGGGCGCATTTGGCACCATTTTTATGAATGCTCCATGGCAGTTGGTGCTGCTTTGGGGCGTAGTAGTTGGTATCGGAACCGGCTCTATGGCTTTAGTTTTTGCCGCGACCATTGCAAGTAGATGGTTTATGCAGCGCCGCGGTTTGGTAACTGGTGCATTGACCGCGGCAGCTGCAACTGGGCAATTAGTTTTCTTGCCAGCACTTTCATCCATTGCAATTAACCATGGATGGCAGAGTGTTTCAATCACGATTGCAATCGCAGCAGCGGCAGTGATTCCATTAATTTGGTGGGGGTTAAATGAAGACCCTGAAACAATTGGCGCTAAACCATATGGCGCACCTGAAGAATGGCAAGCTTCAGAAAGATTAAAAGGTGGCGCGGCTAAGAATGCAATTTATGCACTCAAAGAGGGCGCTAAATATAAAGATTTCTGGTTGCTCTTTGGCACATTTTTTATCTGCGGACTAACCACGAATGGACTAATCGGAACCCATTTCATTCCAGCCGCGCACGATCACGGAATGGGCGAAGTAGTTGCCGCATCGCTACTTGCACTTATTGGCGTTTTTGATGTGATCGGAACTTTAGGTTCTGGCTATTTAACCGATCGCGTAGATCCGCGTAAGTTGCTGATTTTTTATTATGGCTTTCGTGGCGTATCACTTCTCTTATTGCCATCAATACTTTTTGCAACCGTGCATCCATCAACTTTAGTTTTCGTAATTTTCTATGGGCTAGATTGGGTAGCGACCGTACCTCCAACCATTGCGCTCTGCCGAACTGTGCTTGGGCCAAAGTATGGAACGGTTGTATATGGCTGGGTATTTACTGGCCATCAAATAGGCGCTTCAGTAGCGGCGCTAGGCGCTGCGATCTTGCGAGTTAAATTTGGTGATTATTCACTCTCGTTCTACTTAGGCGGTATCGCCAGTATTTTGGCTGCTTTCGCCGTAATATTTATTGCCAAGGGAAAGAGTTTTCAGGAAATTAAGAACATATGAGCACATTTCATGAAGAGGTCGGGGGCACCGAATTCTTTGAAGAGTTGATCTCAGCTTTCTATGCAGTGGTAGCAGTAGATCCGATTCTAAGTCCTATGTATCCAGAGCAAGATTGGCATGCGGCAGCAGAGCGTTTGCAGATGTTCTTAGAACAATATTGGGGCGGCCCAACTACTTATTCAGAAACACGTGGTCATCCAAGGTTACGTATGCGCCACAATCAATTTTTTATAGATAGCAAAGCCAAAGAGGCGTGGTTAAGCGCCATGACCAGAGCGCTAGATTCCGTTGAAATTTCCAGCGAACATCGCGCCGAACTTTGGAATTATTTAGAACTTGCAGCTAACTCTCTGGTTAATCAACCAGATTGAGAGCTATTTCCAACTTTTAGAATTTCACCATTTCGTAAATACCAAAGCGTGCCATCTTTGTGACGCACTGATGTAATACGCAGACCAACTTTTTCTACTTTGCCTTTTACATCCAGGACATCTACTTCATCGCCAACGCCATACTGGTCTTCGATTAACATCAAGATTCCAGAGAGCACATCTCTAACAATGGTCTGTGCACCCAAACCAAGTGCCACACCAATTACTCCGGCAGATGCAATTAGCGGCCCGAGATTTAATCCAAATTCATCTAATGTCATAAAAATTGCGATAATCCAGACGGTGGCATTTAAAGTACTTGAGAGCACGGTTCCTAGAGTGCGGGCGCGCTCTGCTTGGCGATTCGCAAGATTCTTAGGACCCGGAACTAAATCTGCTCGTGAGATGCGATCAACAATTCGATTAATAGCACGACGGCCTAATTGTTGAGTCGCAGTAGCGGCCACCACAATTATCACTAAGTGCAGCGGCGCCCCATCAAACCAAGCCCAAAAATCGGAGATGCTATTCATAAGCGTAAATCTACCGATTCGAAGGAAGAATTCTCCAAAAAGTTACCTGTAAATACCTCGATTTTGTTCAGCATTACGGCAAGATTTGCGAATCAACGCAAGCCATGCGTTGGACGGGAGCGGATATGTCTAGAGCTTTGGTGCTCAACGCGACATACGAACCACTAGGTGTCGTAACTAATCGTCGCGCGCTCATTCTCGTCCTAAATAATCGCGCCTCAGTAATTGAAAACTCTTCAGAGATTTTGCACTTTGCAAGTGGCGAGATCGCGCTCCCTGCGGTGATTAGATTAAATAAATTTGTTCGGATTCCTTATCGCCATGCAGTGCCACTTTCACGTCGAGCAATTTTTGCCCGCGACGGTGGTAGATGTGTTTATTGCACAGCGCCAGCGACTTCTATCGATCACGTAATTCCACGTAGCCGCGGCGGAGCACATGCGTGGGAGAATGTGGTTAGCGCATGTCATCGCTGCAATCACTTAAAGGCAGATAAACCACTTAAAGAATTGGGTTGGCGGTTAAGACAATTACCACGCGAACCAATTGGTGCAGCATGGAGAGTGTTGGGCGCCACACGCGCGGAGGCAGCTTGGGTTCCATATCTGGAACCATTTGGTGTTGCCACGGCAACTGCCTAAACTTCGCATTATGAATTTGCTATTCACCACTTACGAACCAGGAATGATTCCTGGACCAGGTTTAACTGCAATCGAAACTACGCTCTGGTTTGTCGTGGCACCGATTGCACTCTTTGTTGTGATTAGCGCATTTGCATTCGCAACAGATACCAAGCGCGATAAGCGGAAATCAGTTGTAGACCGGATTGACTGACACAAATTCCGCATCAATTACTTAACGCGGAACCTCGGACAAATTTAGATTTCAGTTAGTCCGGACATCAGAAGCTTGTGCCTTTAGTGCGCGTTTCATCGCATCGCGTCCTTCTTTAACGCAGCGCATTACGCCATCGGATGCATATGTATTTTCAACAATCCATTTCTCAGCTTTTGCAAGATTTTCTGCAGTTGGCGCATATCTAGGGAAGGCTAATTCAGCAAATTGTTTGCCAATCTCGTATGAATTCTCATCCCAAATTTTTCTAACCACCGCAAAATATTTATCAACGTAAGGTTCATAAAGGTCCTGCTGGAATGGGCAGTTTATGCCAATCAACATATGGCGCTGAATGTGATTTGAAAGTTCGGTTGTAGTTAATTTATTCCAAGTAATTTCTTTAGCATCGCAAGAGTCAATTAACGCCCTTGCTTCTGCCGCATGTCGAACTCCATCGGCTGTTTTGTCCCGTTCAAGTTCCGCATCAATTTCTTTTTCGCCGAATAGTCCACGGTCAGCAAGTGCCTTAACCAGCGCCCAGCGCATTTCCGTATCTACTGCTAATCCTGGAAGTGCACCATCAAGAATATCTTTTAGTTTATGAGCATCTTCTTTTGTAGCGGCATATGCAAAGCCGCGGGTGAGTGCTAATTGTTCATCACCGCCAGGTTTTGCTTCTAGCGCTAGCTTGTATAAGCCTGCTGAACGCTTTGCTCGTAGCGCTTCGCGATTTTTGGATGACGAATAAAGATGAACAGAAGTATCTAATTGCCCCAGCTGTGCAGCAATAACTGATGCTTCATTCTCTTTGCCGAGTGCATTAAGCACGATCTCGGTGTAATCAGTGGCAGACAGTTCGCCATCGCGGTGCATATCCCAAGCAGCTGACCAGCAGAGTGCACGAGTCAGTGAGTCTGTGATATCACCGAGATGCTTTTTAAGAGTTTCAATTGAACCACTATCAAAACGAATTTTTCCGTAAGTTAAATCGTAATCATTTAAGAGTAATAGATCAGCGATATTTTCTCCTGCTAAACCTGCTACGACAGTTCGAACACCAGTTACATCTAATTCGACACTTTTACGTCTCTGCAGTTTGCCATCTATGACATCGTATAAACCTACTGCCATTCGATGTGGTCTTAATTCTGTTGACCCTACTGGAATTAATGGAACCTCTTGAATAACGGCAATCTCTGAGTATTTTCCATCAGTAATCTTAATTTCAGGTCGGAAAGTATTTACTCCTGCGGTTTGTAACCAGGTTTTGGTCCAAGCAGTTAGATCGCGACCCGAAGTGGCTTCTAATTCAACAATTAAATCAGTTAGTACAGTATTGCCCCAGGCATGTTTGGCGAAGTACTTTCTCAAACCCGCAAAGAAATTATCTTTACCAACATGTACAACAAGTTGTTGCAATACTGAAGCACCTTTCGCATATGCGATTCCATCAAAGTTAGTACGCACTTCTTCCATATTCTTCATATCTACTGCTATTGGGTGAGTAGAGGAGAGCTGATCCTGGCGATATGCCCAGTTCTTTCGTGCTCCAGTAAATTCAGTCCAAGAATTGGTGTACCTGGTTGCATTGGAAGATGTGTAATACGCAGCCCACTCTGCGAATGATTCATTTAACCAGGTGTCATTCCACCACTTCATTGTTACTAAATCACCAAACCACATATGTGCCATTTCATGCAAGATCACATTTGCACGCCAGTTATATAAGGATTCAGTAACTTTAGAACGGTAGATAACTAAATCTTCACGGAAAGTCACACAACCAACGTTCTCCATGGCGCCGGCATTAAATTCAGCCACGCAAAGTTGGTCGTACTTTTCAAATGGATAAGGAAGCCCGAATTCTTTTTCGTAGAAGGCAAAACCTTGTTTGGTAAGCTGAAAGAATTCTTCCGCATCTAAGAACTGCGCATATGACTTACGGCAATATATACCGAGTGGAATAGTCTTTTCGCCTTTATATTCGTCAGTTACATAGTGATAAGGACCGGCAACAAAACAAGTTAAGTAAGTTGAGAAAATCTGAGACTTTGCATAAGTCCAATGAGTCTTGCCATTTCCTAAATCTTTGCGCTCTGTAACCGGAGTATTTGAAATTACCTCCCACTTAGATGGCGCAATTACTGAAAATTCATAAGTTGCTTTTAGATCTGGTTGATCGAAAGAGGCAAAGGTGCGGCGACTGTCATTGGCTTGGTGCTGAGAATAAAGATAAACCTCGCCATCAGCCGGGTCAACGAAACGGTGAAGACCTTCACCGGTCTTGGAATAGACAGCTTCCATTTCGATAATCAAAGTATTTTGCTCAGCTAAGTTTTTAAGAAAGACGCTCTCGCCGTCATAGTCAGCCACATCTACTGGAGCGCCATTTAAATTTGCATTAATGATTCGCTTTGCGACCGCATCTATAAAAGTATCGCTGCCAGGCTTTGCACTGAAAGTGATTACCGCCTTGCTATTAAAGGTCTCATCACCTGTGGTCAGATCCAAATCAACTTTGTAGTTATCAATCTTTAGAATCGCCGAACGATCCGCAGCTTCGATGCTGGTCAGATTAATTCCTGGCACATTTGCTCCTTAATTACTTCCCATGCTGGGAGGGTCAATTTGTTATTGCGCTATCCAATATGAAAGCGTTGCCCAATGCAACGCGAACGAATTCTTACCTATCGCCTTCGCGGCAGTCGAATTACTGATGCCCAAGAAGCTGCGTTGCAAGCGCATTGGCAAAAGTACGGCCTAACTAATGATGTGCCATTGAATTTAGATGAGATTTTTCCAACATACAAAACTCGCATTATGGAGGTGGGTTTTGGCATGGGTGAAGCCACAGCCATTCTGGCTAAGGATTTTCCGGAAACTGCCTTTTTAGCAGTCGAAGTGCACCGTCCCGGCGTGGGAAAACTCTGTGCTCGATTGGAAGAGAACGGCTCTGAAAATGTGCGCATTCTGCAGCATGATGTTATTGATGTAATCAACAATCAATTAGCTGACGATTCATTAGATGGAGTTCATGTCTTCTTTCCAGATCCGTGGCAGAAGAAACGCCACATTAAACGAAGACTTTTGACGCCAGATTTTTTGAAATTAATTTTTCCAAAGATTAAAAAAGGTGGCTTTATCCATGTAGCTACCGATTGGGTTCCATATGCAGAGTTTGCACTTAAATCATTTGCGCAAGTGCCTGAATATCAAGGTGGTGAAGTGGGACGACCTATTTGGCGACCTGTTACTAGATTTGAAGGGCAAGGCTTAGATAAGAATCATCGGGTAACCGATATGCACTTTACTAAGATTTAAATTAATTAAGCTTCGTATTTAGCAATTTTTTCAATACGACGAATATGGCGTTCATCGTTGCTAAATGGTTCTGCGATAAACGCATCAAGTATGGCTTTGCAATCTACGATTGAATGCATTCTTCCGCCAACTGCAATCACATTAGCATTGTTATGCTGTTTTGCAAGCTTTGCAGTTTCGATACTCCAAGCAAGTGCAGCGCGAACTCCTTTTACTTTATTTGCCGCAATCTGTTCGCCATTTCCAGAGCCACCAATCACAATTCCTAGCGAACCTGGATCTTTAATTACCGCTTCTGCCGCCGGTATGCAGAAATCGGGATAGTCATCAAGGGCGTCATATTCATATGGTCCATGGTCTATTACTTCATGGCCCTGCGCTGTGAAATGTTCGATTAGCGCGCTCTTTAACTCAAGTCCTGCATGATCTGCACCAATATGAATTCGCATAGCGTAAATCTTGCCATTAAATAAGCAAATGCCCGCCGTTTAACACGGCGGGCATTTACCCAAGGAGAGATTTTTACTTATTTAGTTATTTGTACCTGATGTAGATG
>JBJTCN010000057.1:0-10118 GCA_046091905.1 Candidatus Nanopelagicaceae bacterium | reverse complement strand
TGTTGCTTGTGCAGCGGGGTTGATTACATTTAAAAGTGGCGCTGGAAAGAATCCCAACGCGATGATGATTGCCATTACTGGAGCAATTGCAATCTTCTCTCTTAAATTTAAATCTGGCAGATTCTCATTACCTGCAGTAGTTGGTCCATGCAGCGCTTTCTGTACCGGAATAAGTATGTAAAGCGCAGCTAAGACGATTCCGAAGGTAGCGATAATGGCAGCTAATGGATAACGCGAATATGTGCCGACTAGTACTAAGAATTCACTTACGAAGCTAGAAAGGCCAGGAAGTGATAGCGATGACATGCCCGCTAAGAAGAATGCCCAGGCCATGATTGGAGTTACTCGTTGTAAACCACCGAAATCTGCAATGGTTGAAGAACCGCGTCTTGAGGCCATCCAACCTGCAACTAAAAATAGCGCTGCGGTTGAGAAGCCGTGGTTGAACATGTACAAAGTTGCACCGCTATGTCCTTGCGAAGTCATCGCAAAGATTCCCATGGTGATAAATCCGAAGTGAGAGATTGATGTAAATGCAATCAATCTCTTAATGTCGCGTTGTCCGATTGCCAGGAATGCGCCATAAATAATCGAAATTACTGAAAGCACCAAAATTATTGGTGTGAAGGTTTTGGTCGCTTCTGGAAATAAAGTTAAGCAGTAACGAATCATTCCGAAGGTGCCCACTTTATCTAGTACACCAAGCAATAGAACTGAGGTGCCAGGAGTTGCAGAATTTGCCGCATCCGGAAGCCAAGTATGAAATGGCCATAGCGGAGCTTTAATTGCAAAAGCGATAAAGAATCCTAGGAATAACCAATTCTGTGTCGAGGCCGAGATCTGCAAAGTTGAAAGTGCACCGATATCGAAGGTACGACCAACTTGTGAACCTGCAATTACATAAAGACCGATAATTGATGCGAGCATCAAGAGACCGCCGAATAAGCTATAAAGCAAGAACTTAACTGCGGCTTGTGCACGTTCGCCGGTTCCGTATCCACCGATTAAGAAGTAAACCGGAACCAACATCGCTTCAAAAAATACATAGAACAAGAAGACATCGGTTGCGGCGAATACGCCTATCATCATGGTCTCAAGTATCAGAATTAAGATGTAGAAAGTCTTAACAGACCAGCGACCACCAGTTGCTTCATGCCAACCCGCTAACACCACAACTGGTGCCAAGATTACGGACATTAAAATTAAGACCAGCGCAATGCCATCAATTCCAACTGCATAATTAATGCCAAAAGCAGGAATCCAGGCGCGTTTTTCGACAAACTGTAGCCCCGCATCGCTGCGGTTAAATGAGAGCGCTAACAGGATGCCTGTCGCCGCAACGACCAATGTTGTTGCGAGAGTTAACTTCTTTACTAATTCATCTTTACCTTTACCGGTGGTAGCAATTAATGCAGCGCCAACTAGAAGTAGCAATTCCATTACGGTTAATAAGCTCATTGAGTTACCACCCAGATTGCAAGTAGAAGTAGCGCTATGCCGACCAACATCAGTGCGGCATAACTACGGACAAAGCCAGTTTGTAATTTACGAAGTAGTTGGCCAGAGCCAACCGCCGCACCACCAACGCTATTTACAGCTTCGTCGATAATCTTTTCATCAACTGCGACCAGTGACTTAGTTAGCGCTTGTCCAGTACGCATAAATACCGCTTCGTTAAATGCATCCTGCATTAAATCCTTACGTGCAATACGCGTAAAGATTGAAACATTCTCTGGCGTATTTGGATTGCTCTCTGCGCGATATTTGAAGATTGCAATTGCGACACCGATAGCTACCAAAATCAGAGCAATAGCGCTTACTGTGGTCGCTGGAAGTAATTCATGGTGTTCGCTATGTTCGTGTTTTGCGACCACCGGAGCTAACCAATTCTGCAGCGCATCACCTTGAGTGAATAGGTAACCAGATGCAACTGAACCAATTGCCAAAAATGCCATAGGCAACCACATCAAAATTGGAGACTCATGTGGATGTGCATTGTGATCCCAGCGTTCTTTACTAAAGAAAGTCAGAATCACTACCCGAGACATGTAGAACGCGGTGATGGCAGCGCCAATTAAGGCAGCGCCACCCAGTAAATATCCTTTAGCTCCACCAGCATTTAACGCAGTTTCGATTAATTTATCTTTTGAATAGAAACCTGCAAAAGGAGGCACTCCAATAATTGCTAAGTAGCCAAGTCCAAAAGTGATTGCAGTGATAGGCATGAATTTGCGGAGACCGCCAAATTTACGCATATTTACTTCATCATTCATGCCATGCATTACCGAACCGGCGCCTAAGAACATTCCGGCTTTGAAGAAACCGTGGGTAAGTAGATGCATGATTGCAAATGCATAACCCGCTGGACCAAGTCCGGCACCTAAAATCATGTAACCAATCTGCGACATGGTTGAAGCTGCTAGCGCTTTTTTGATGTCATCTTTAGCGGTACCAACCAGCGCACCAAATAGCAGCGTAATTGCACCAACCACTGCTACTGCGGTCTGCGCATTTGGCGCCAAATCAAAGATGAAATTAGAACGGGTAATCAAATAAACGCCGGCAGTAACCATGGTTGCCGCGTGAATCAGTGCCGAAACTGGAGTTGGGCCAGCCATCGCATCGCCAAGCCAAGCTTGTAATGGAAATTGCGCCGACTTTCCGGTCGCAGCAATCAACAACATAATTCCAATTGCAGTTAGCGCGGCAGTAGATGCGTGATGTGCATGCTTCTCAATTTCATCGAATGAAATTGCGCCAAAAGTTACGAAAGCAATCATGATTGCAAAGGAGAGACCCATGTCGCCTACGCGGTTCATGACGAACGCTTTTTTAGCTGCAGTGGCATACGCCGGTTTCTGATTCCAGAAGCCAATCAATAGGTATGAGGCAAGGCCCACGCCTTCCCAACCTACGTATAGATTCAAATATGAATCACCCAGCACTAATAACAACATAGCTGCGATAAATAGATTTAAGAAAGCAAAGAATCGACGACGATCATGGTCATGTGACATGTAGGAAATTGAGTAGATATGAATCAAGGTTCCGACGCCAGTAATAAGTAGTACGAAACAGATTGATAGTTGATCTAATAAGAACCCTGCATCTACATGGAATCCACCAACATGAATCCAGGTAAATAACTTCTGATGCATGGCGCGTGATTCGGTTGGTAGCGCCAACATATCGTTAAATAACTTCAATCCCAGCGCGAAAGATGAGCCAGAGAGCACCGTGGCTAACAAGTGTCCCCATTTATCTGTGCGTCGACCTCCTAGTAGCAGCGTGGCTGCACCTAGAAGTGGCAATCCAATTAAATATCCGATCATTATCGACTCAACAAACTAGCATCATCAACAGATGCAGATCGACGGGAGCGATAAATCGTCACGATAATCGCCAGACCAATAACTACTTCACAAGCTGCAATCACCATCGTAAAGAAGGCCACGATCTGACCTTCCAGATTGCCATTGATGCGAGCGAAAGTTACAAATGCCAAATTAGCAGCATTAAGCATCAACTCAATGCACATAAAGACCACAATTGCGTTGCGGCGAATAACAACGCCAACTGCGCCAACTGTAAAGAGAATTGAAGCGACATAAAGATAATTGATTGGATTCATTTAGCGCTCCTCTCCTTCGGTATTGGCAATTTCATTTAATGAATATTCGCGTGGATCACGGATAGTGCCGCGCGCTTTCAAAGTGTCATTAATTGATTCCACTGCTGGTGAACCATCTGGAAGCAGCGCTGGCACATCAACAC
The DNA here is from genome assembly GCA_046091905.1 of Candidatus Nanopelagicaceae bacterium. Lineage (GTDB taxonomy): Bacteria > Actinomycetota > Actinomycetes > Nanopelagicales > Nanopelagicaceae > ZLKRG08. The sequence continues at coordinate 6,344 of JBJTCN010000057.1, read as the reverse complement.
CGTTGTAACGCGCAAAGACTCCTGGCGCAGGTTTGCCTGCCGCGTCACTTAAATTCTGGCCACGGAATCTTCGTACCGCTAATTCACGTTGCGTTTGCCGCGGTGTTACTCGTTGGCTATGTGCCAGGACCATTGCGCCAAGTGCTGCCGTTATTAATAGCGCCGAAACAACTTCGAAAGCCCATACATAATCAGAGAAGAGCTTGTAGGCAATCCCTTGCACATTTCCTGCTGAGTTGGCGCTCTTTAGTCCGTAAGCCTGATGTCCAACGGTGGCATTGCCAATTAAAGCTACCAGTAAGAGACCGATCCCAAGCGATGCAGAAATTGCGGTAAGGCGCACGCCTTTGATGGTTTCAACTAAAGACTCTTTAGTATCAACACCAACTAACATCAAGATAAATAAGAAGAGCATCATTACTGCGCCGGTGTAAACCACAATCTGCACAATTCCTAGAAATGGTGCATCTTGCGCGATGTAAAAGAAGGCCAGACTCAGCATTACATATGCCATCAAGATTGCAGAGTGCACCGCTTTTTTAACAATCAACATGCCAATTGCCGCAGCAATTGCTAGCGGCGCCATGATGTAGAACTGAACTGCTTCCGGAGTTCCGGTATTACCGATATTTTCTAAAAGAAAATTCACTTACTTGGCCTCCTGTTTTGGATGCGCCTCGGTGACTTTGCCTTTGTAGTAATCGGCTTCATCTGTGCCTGGATACATTGGATGTGGAGGTTGCAACATGCCACTACGAAGTGGCGCCAACAAATCATCCTTTTCAAAAATCAATTTATCGCGAGTTCGATCTGCTAATTCATATTCATTTGTCATAGTTAGCGCGCGAGTTGGACAGGCTTCGATACATAGACCACAGAAAATACAACGCAGATAATTAATCTGATAAACCTTGCCGTAACGCTCACCAGGAGAGAAGCGCTCTTCAGCTGTGTTATTCGCGCCTTCAACATAAATTGCATCGGCTGGACAGGCCCAAGCACAAAGTTCGCAACCAACACATTTTTCTAATCCATCAGGATGGCGATTTAATTGGTGGCGTCCGTGAAAACGCTCTTCGGTAGGCGCCTTAACTTCTGGATATTCAACTGTAATTCTTGGTCGACCAATATTGCGAATAGTTACCCAGAATCCCTTTGCCTGTTCGGAGAAAGATCCTTCACGCGCCGGCGCTACCGGTGCAGTAGAAACTTTATCTAGGTCGAACTTCTTTGGTTCTAACTCTGACACTTACTGAACCTCCGACTTAGTAGGCAGCTTTGGAACTGGGAAAGATGGCGCATCAACTTCAAACTCTGGTGGCAACTTCGACTTTAATTTCGCCTTCTCCCATGCAGAGCTCAAGGCCATTACTGCAAGCACTACGCCACCGGCAAAGCCGGCAATTACAAAGCGTGAAGTGCCATTAGCTGAAAGTGCGCGAAGCGTTGCTACCACGATGATCCAAAGTAGCGATGATGGAATCAAAATCTTCCAACCAAACTTCATAAATTGGTCGTAGCGAATACGCGGCAAAGTTGCGCGCACCCAAACGAAGATATTAAAGAAGAAGCAGACTTTCGCGAAGAACCAGACCATGCCAAACCAGCCACCCAGCCAACTTTCGGTAAATCCAAGTCCTGGAAGTGCGCGGTAACCACCGAAGAACAAGGTGGTGGCTAGCGCTGAAACTGTCGCGATATTGATGTACTCGCCCAGGAAGAAGAGTGCGAACTTCAATGAAGAGTATTCGGTATGGAAACCGCCAACTAGTTCGCCTTCGGCTTCCGCTAAATCAAATGGCGCACGATTGGTTTCACCAATCATTGAAATTAGATAGATAACAAATGATGGGAAGAGTACAACTACGTTCCACCACTTATCCTGCGCGGCAACGATATCTCCGGTAGACATCGAACCTGAGTAGATGAAAACTGCAACTAAAGAAAGTCCCATTGCAACTTCATAGGAAATAACTTGGGCGCTTGAACGAAGTCCACCAAGTAGTGGATAAGTCGAACCAGATGACCAACCCGCTAACACAATTCCGTAAACACCGACTGATGCCACCGCTAATACATAAAGAACGCCAATTGGTAAATCTGTCATCTGCATGGCAGTGGTTTTACCAAACATCTTTACTTCGCCAGTCATTGGCATAATTGCAAAAGACATAAAGCAAGTTGATGCGCTAATAATCGGCGCCAAAATAAAGACCACTTTATCTGCGGCTTTCGGCACGATATCTTCTTTCAAAGCTAACTTGATGCCATCTGCAAGTGATTGCAATAAACCTTGTGGGCCGGTGCGGTTAGGTCCTGGACGCTCCTGCATAAAACCAATGAAGCGGCGCTCCCACCAAATCGCTAGTAACGTGAAAACTACGAGCACTGCAAAGGTGAGTACTGCTTTTACTGCAATTAACCAGCCTGGATCGGCTGCAATTAGTTGTGCATTTGTCACTGAATTCATGCCTTCACCACCGTTACTACTGAATTAGAAGCCACACCTAAAGTGCGAAGTAATTCAGAACCTGCTGAGTTCCGTGGCGCCCAAACTGCATCATCATAAATTGCTTCAATTAGAACTGGCAGCACTACTGCACCGTTGTTATTTGAAATCTTTACTAAATCACCATCATTAACTCCAATTGCATTGGCGCGCTTAGGTGAAATTACGGCGACTGTTTTGCGTGCAGTGCCGGCAAGATTTGCTTCTCCATCTTGCAATGAACCACTATCTAATAGTCGACGCCAAGAGGTAAGAATTGCTTGATCACCAGAAACAGCTGTGGCGGCGCTTGAATTTACGCCACCAAACTCTGCTTTAGCGCCATCCCAAGTGCCAATTGAATTTAGCTCAGCTGCAGCCTGTGCCACCGTCGAAATTCCAATCTTGCGACCGATAGTTTCTGCAAGCATTGAAAGAATTCTGACATCGCTTCGTTGTAATGATTCTGGGATTGCCATTTCAAAACTACGTCCGCGGCCTTCCCAATTAAGGAAAGTTCCGCTCTTCTCAGCAACTGCTGCAATTGGTAGCACTACATTTGCACGATCGGTCACCGCAGATGGACGCATTTCAAGTGAAACTACAAATGATTTGTGTAGCGCATTTAGCGCCACCGTTGAATTTGCACCATCAAATGGATCAACACCGCCAACTAGTAGCGCCTTAATCTCTCCACTTTGTGCTGCTGCATAAATTTCATCGGTTGATAATCCACGCGCTTCTGGAAGTCCATGTACTCCCCAAGCAGCAGCCACATCAACGCGCGCTGCTGCATCTGAAACTGGGCGACCACCAGGAAGTAGATTTCCGATGGCACCAGCTTCGATGGCACCGCGTTCGCCTGCGCGACGTGGAATCCACGCCAATTTTGCATTTGAACGTGCTGCTAAACCTGCCACTGCACTTAATAAGCCCGCGCTCTCAGCCGCTCTTTCGCCTACCAAAATCACTGATTTTTCAGTAAGGGTCAAGCCAGATAGCCCTGAAACTTCATTGCCTGGAGCTACGCAGATGAAGTTTGATTTCAACTTCTCATTTCCAATTGAAAGTTTGGAAGCAACTGCGTGAACTTCTAAGCCCTTCTTGCGAACCGCTTTATTGATACGTAAGAAGACGATTGGAGATTCCTCTTCTGGTTCAAATGCAATTAGTACTACTTGATCTGCGCCATCAATATCGCGATAAGTAGTTTGATTTCCAATTACCGAACTTGCAAAGAATGCACGTTCTTCATCGCTACCAACTCGTGAGCGGAAATCAATATCGTTAGTACCAAGAGCAACACGAGCAAACTTTGCATAACCATATGCATCTTCAACTGTTGCGCGACCGCCAACTAATACCGCGGCGCGACCTGCGCTCAATCCGGCTGCAGCCGCTTCTAGCGCCTCTGGCCAAGATGCTGGAACTAATTCGCCAGCAGCGTTACGAATCAATGGTGTGGTGATTCGATCTTGTGCGGTTACATACTTAAATGCCCAACGACCTTTATCGCAATTCCACTCTTCATTTACTGATGGATCTTCTCCGGCTAGGCGGCGCAGAGTTTTGCCACGACGAACATCGGTGCGCATATCGCAACCTGATGCACAATGTTCGCAGGCAGATGGAGTTGAAACCAAGTCAAATGGACGTGCGCGGAATCGGTAGGTGGCACCTGTTAACGCACCTACTGGACAGATTTGAACTGTATTTCCAGAAAAGTAAGATTCAAAAGGCTGCTCTTCATAAATGCCAACTTGCTGCAGCGCGCCGCGTTGGTTCAAAGTAATAAAGCGATCGCCCGCAATTTGATCTGCAAAACGAGTGCAACGTGCACAGAGCACGCAACGTTCGCGGTCTAATAAAACTTGAGAGGAGATATTGATTGGCTTTTCAAAAGTTCTCTTGTATCCGGTAAATCGTGACTCTGGATTTCCGTTAGACATCGCTTGATTCTGCAAAGGACATTCGCCGCCCTTGTCGCAAACTGGGCAATCAAGTGGGTGATTTACCAGTAAAAACTCCATGATTCCCTTCTGCGCTTTATCAGCAACTGCAGAAGTTAATTGGGTATTTACGATCATTCCTGGCTCTACTGGAATGGTGCAGGAAGCTTGTGGCTTTGGAAATTTACGGCCATTAATTTCGATATCAACCAAGCACTGACGGCATGCGCCAACTGGATCAAGTAAAGGGTGATCGCAGAAGCGAGGAATTTGAATACCAAGTTTTTCTGCAGCACGAATTACTAAAGTGCCTTTTGGAACTGAGACTTCAAAACCATCGATAACGACAGCGATCATCTCTACTGCCTCAACCGCAGGTTTTTCGGCTTGTATTGTCATGCAAGTTCTCCTGCTAATAGAGTTGAAGCGACTGGATCAAATGGGCAACCTTTATTTGTAATGTGTGCGACGTATTCATCGCGGAAATATTCAATTGAAGAAGCGACTGGACTTACTGCGCCATCTGCAAGTGCGCAGAAAGAACGACCCATTATGTTGTCGCAGAGATCTAACAATTTATCTAACTCTGCTTCAGAGGCTTTTCCGGTTTCGATATCTTTCATTGATTGCACTAACCACCAGGTGCCTTCACGGCATGGGGTGCACTTTCCGCAAGATTCATGTTTGTAAAACTCAACCCAGCGAAGTACTGCACGAACCACGCAAGTTGTTTCATCAAAAATTTGCAGCGCTTTAGTACCAAGCATTGAACCAGCTGCATCAACACCTTCGTAATCAAGTGGCACATCAAGGTGTTCGTCAGTAAACATTGGTGTAGACGAACCGCCAGGTGTCCAGAACTTTAATTTGTGTCCGGTGCGCATTCCGCCAGACATATCTAGTAATTGACGCAAAGTAATTCCAAGTGGCGCTTCGAATTGGCCTGGGTTAGCAACGTGTCCTGAAAGTGAATAGAGCGTCATGCCTTTTGATTTTTCAGTTCCGAATTGCTGATACCAATCAGCACCGTTGGCCACAATTGCAGGTACTGATGCAATTGATTCCACGTTATTTACTACGGTAGGTCGGGCATAAAGGCCAGCAATAGCTGGAAACGGTGGACGCAGACGTGGTTGGCCGCGGAAACCTTCAAGTGAATCAAGTAGCGCAGTCTCTTCTCCACAAATATATGCACCTGCACCAATGTGAAGTGTTAGTTCTAGATCCACACCAGTTCCAAAAATGTTCTTACCTAAGTATCCGGCTTTGTATGCATCTGCAATTGCGGCGTTAACTCGTCGAGCAACATGGGCAACTTCTCCGCGAAGATAAACGAAGGCATGCTTTGCACGAATTGCATATGAAGCGATGATCATGCCTTCAATAAGCACATGTGGATTAGCCATAAGTAATGGCATGTCCTTACAAGTACCTGGCTCTGATTCATCTGCATTAACAACAAAGTAATGTTCTTTGTTATCACCCTGTGGAATAAATCCCCACTTCATACCGGTTTGGAAGCCTGCACCACCGCGACCACGAAGACCAGAATCCTTAATTAATTGAATGACTGTATCTGCATCCATGCCCAACGCTTTCTTAGCTGCGTCGTAACCGCCATGGCGCTTGTAACCATCAATTGTGAATGAGTCTTGCTCATCCCAATAAGCGCTAAGAACTGGCTTTAACAATTACTTGCCCTCCTTAGCTAACTTCAATCCAAGTAATGATGCATCTCCAGCAGAGACGCCCTCGTTTGCTAAACCATCATCAAGTCCGGCAAGAACTCGCGAATTCTCTTTGAAAGTTGGCAGCTTCTTAGGTCCACGTGTTGGTGCGGGTGGATTTCCATTGCGGGCACCATCAACTAAATCTTTGGTCTTCTGTGGATTCATGTTGTCGTAGAA
>JBJTCN010000056.1:0-5094 GCA_046091905.1 Candidatus Nanopelagicaceae bacterium | reverse complement strand
AATCCTCGCCTAATGCGTGCAATAAATCAATGACTACTTACGCAGATACGGGCGATTGGATAACGCTCTGATAACAATTTAATAAGAAGTACTTGAGAACGTTATTTAATTTCAGTCTCACCCTTGACGGCATCAATACGTGCAGTTGTCAAAAATGGCGCTGCGAAAGCGAAAAGTATTGCGCCAATTAGAGCGGAAATTAGATATGGCGCTCGCAGTGCATACTCTCTAGCCACAACGTTTTGCAGAAGCGAAACAATTGCACCACCAAAGATCATACCTAATGGAATCGTGCCCCAACCAAAAAATCTGTAAACAGAATTAACGCGACCTATTAGATGTGAAGGAATCACACTTTGACGTAGCGAAACTGTAATTAAATTCCAGAGCACGGCACTTAAAGATTCAAATGCGGTTACAATAAAAACCACAATCCACGAATTAGTTAACCCAATAATGATTGCGCCAACGGGACCAGCAATTAAGGCAAATCTTAAAGTAGGACCACTTCCTAGACGTTTTGAAATTTTATCTCCGAACGAACTTCCTAGTAGTCCACCGACTGCACCAGCGATGCCAAGAATTGCGAAAACCTTTACATCAACTTTTAAGACTTCTTGTGCAAACAAAATATAAGTTGCACCAACTAGAGTTCCAGTGAAATTTAGCAAACCTAAGATGATGGCCAGATTTCGGAAGAACTTATGGTTCCAAAGCCAGGTAAAGCCCTCTTTGATGTCGGCTTTAAAATTGATTTTGGTTGCTGGTGTGTCACTAACTGCTTTGAATGAACCAGCAATCGAGGCAATCAGCGCAACTGAAATGAAGAAACTTGCAGCATCAAACCAGAATGGCAAAAAGATCGCGATACCAATTATCAAGCTACCAAGAGGTGGCCCAATAAAGGTATTGGTTAACGATTCAGCGCTCCAAAGTCGACCATTAGCTTTCTCAAGATTCTCTTTATCGACGATAGAAGGCAATATGGTTTGCGCGGTGTTGTCGCGTAATACTTCAGCAAGGCCAAAAAGCAGGGCCGTGGTCACTAATACGAAGTACAGGAAGTAATTAGTATCAATAGTTAAACCACCGGCTAGATCATTTAATTTAGGGAGAGAATCTTGTTTCCACATCACAACAATTGCGACTATTACCGTCAAAAATCCACGGACTAGATCCATCCGCAGAATAATTTTTCTGCGATCAAATCGATCGGAAATAACCCCAGCAAATAGGGTAAAAACTAACCAAGGTAATCTGGATGCAAAACCGACAATCGCAATAAGCAGAGGTGAGCGTGTTATCGCAGATGCCAACCATGGATAAGCAACGCTAGTAATACCATCTCCAAGATTTGAAATAGCTGATGCCGACCAGAGTCGCCAATACTTTGAACCAAGTTTTCCGATATTACTCATCTAAGGCTGCTGCGCTATCTCCCAGAGTTTTAATAAATTGCCAACTAAATATAGAGACTAACGAAGCCAATGTGCCACCAATTAGCCAAGGAGTTCTTAAATCTGTTTTAGCGACCAGACCTCCCATGAATGATGCAATCGGCATCATGCCCCAAATTAAAGTTCTTCGTGCTCCATGAATTCGCCCATAAAGTTCTTGCGGAATCATTCTTTGATAGGTGGACATCAGTAAAATATTCCAATGTGGCAACCAGTACGCATTTATTGTGCTGGGGACTAAGAACCACCAAATATTAGGCACTAACCCTTGAATTAGTATGGTGACGGAGGATGCGGCAATTGCAATTGCTAATGTCAAGCCACGTCCAATTAATTTCGCAGTTCGGGGCGCAATTAGCGCACCTAAAAGCACTATCAACCCATTAAGGGTTAGAAAGAAACCAAATTTCTTTGGGTTTAAACCTAAATCTTCTACCAAATAGAGAATCATGGTGGAGCTGGCAAAGGCCCAGCAGAAGCCAATAGTGGTTGAAATAATTACGATACGGCGCAACTGTGTGTGATTAAAAAGGTATCCAATGCCAAATCTAATATCTTTAATAAACCCTTTTTTTTCAGAAAACTGATGATTGGTAGCCAACGCTTTTGGCAATGGAATTGAAATACATAACATAGCAGCCACTAAGAAACCGAGAGAGTTGGCGATAAATGGCGCGGCGATTGCGACAGCATAGAGTAGCCCACCAATTGGTGCACCAACGAAATCTTGAAATACTGTAAAAGTTATCTCCAGTCGAGAATTGGCCTTTTCCAATTTCTTGCTTTCAACTATTGCCGGAATCAAACTCTGCGAAGTGGTATCGGCAAAGACTTCACAAATTCCAACCACAAAAGTTATTAGATACAACCAAAAGATAGTGACATGATCAGTTGCGATTAATACCGAAAGCAGGGCCGCAATCAACATTCGAACCGAATTAGCTGTGGCTAGTGCTAAACGTCTATCCACGCGATCGACAATCACACCAATTGGAATTGCAAATAGGAGCCATGGGAGCATGGCGAGTGCTCCAATAATTGAAATCAGAACTGGATCACGGGTAAGCGTGATTGCAAGAAGCGGAAAGGCGGTCTTGCCAAGCCCATCCGCTAAATTAGTGAAAATATTTGCAGTCCAGAGTCGTCTGAATGCAATCGCGGCGGACATTTACAGGAGTTTAGCCTTCAAGAAAGGCTAATAGCAGTTTTTAGCGATTAAATATAGAAAATATCTGAATCGTTGCTCTTTTTTACATCTTCAATAACCACGCCGTTGTATGAGACGCGAGCATCATCTGCAATATTCACGGGTCCTAGTATTTTGGCACCGGCACCAATAATTACGCGATTTCCAATCGTTGGATGACGTTTACCAGTTGCAAATCGGCGCGCTCCTAAAGTCACGTTGTGATAGAGCATAACGTCATCACCAATTTCAGCTGTTTCGCCTATCACCACTCCGATACCGTGATCAATAAAGAAGCGGTGGCCGATGGTTGCACCGGGATGAATTTCAATACCAGTGCGTCGTCTGGCACGATTTGAAAAAATGCGCGCTAATAATTTTGCATTGTGCTGCCAAAGCCAATGTGAAATTCGGTGGTTCCACACTGCATGAACGCCAGGATAAGTTAGAAATACTTCCAACTTATTTCGAGCCGCAGGATCTCGCCTTAGCGCAGTCTCTAAGTCTTCTTTGATGCTAGAAATTACAGACAATTCTCAATCCATTAAATCTTGATAGAGCACAGTTGATAAGTAACGCTCACCAAAAGATGGAATGATTACCACAATTATTTTGCCAGCAAATTCTGGGCGCTTAGCAATCTGAGTTGCACCCCATAGCGCAGCACCAGACGAGATACCAACTAATAAACCTTCTTCTTTTGCTGCACGGCGCGCATATCCAAGTGCTTCATCGTTAGGAGCATCTAAAACTTCGTCGTAAACATTGGTATCAAGAATTGGTGGTACGAAATTAGGCCCGATACCTTGGATTGGGTGTCCAGATGGTGTGCCACCGTTAAGAATTGGAGATGCAGCTGGTTCTACTGCAAATACTTTAATATCTGGATTCTTCTCTTTTAAAACTTGACCGATACCAGTGATAGTTCCTCCAGTGCCAATACCTGCAACAAGTGCCGCAACTTTTCCATCGGTGTCATTCCAAATTTCTTGCGCCGTGGTCTTGCGATGGATTTCTGGATTAGCTGCATTTTCAAATTGACGAACTAAAACTGCGCCATCTTTTGCACCAAGCTCTTCAGCTTTTGCAACCGCACCTTTCATACCTTCAGCCGCAGGAGTCAAAACTAACTCTGCGCCAAATGCACGTAGGAGCGCACGACGTTCTTTAGACATTGAATCTGGCATTGTGAGAATGGTTTTATATCCACGAGCAGCGCCAACCATTGCAAGTGCTATTCCGGTATTACCTGAAGTGGCTTCCACGATTGTGCCACCCGGTTTTAATGCTCCTGATGATTCAGCAGCATCAACCATTGCGATACCTATACGATCTTTGACAGTACTTGTTGGATTATAAAATTCTAATTTTGCATAAACTTCAGCGGCTGCACCATCAGTAATTCTGTTAATACGAACCAGTGGTGTATTGCCAACGATTTCGGTGATATCGGAATGAACCTTCATTTAAAACTCCTATAATCCTAAACACAATGTGAGCGGAATTTTAAAGAAATGTGCCCTAAAAGACTAAACGCGAACTTCTTGCAAATGGTAGTAATTCTCAAGAAGAGTTAGAATTAAGGCATGGCCAATCAAATTGTCACCAATATTGAAGTTCAAATAGAAAATCGTGATCGACTAACTGTGTTTTTTAGAATATTTACCAGTTTACCGATCTTTGCATTTTTGTACTTATTTCAGCAGTTCACTGCAAATGATTGGAGCACCTTAGTTCTTGGACTTCCAGTCGCGGCAGCTTTAGTGGTCCGACAGGCGTACCCAAGTTGGCTCTTAAATTTTAATCATGCAGCACTTGAATTCAGTGCGCGTATTTCGGCATATGTTTTTCTACTAACCGACGACTATCCAACTTTCGAACGCAACCCAAAGGTAGCGGTACTTTTCCCGGATGTGGAAGGCGGCAAAAAATTAAACCGTGGATTGCCACTAGTTAAATGGTTTTTGGCGATTCCTTTATATGTAGTGGGTTGTATCTACATCTTAATGACTTTTGTAGCGACTGTTTTAGCTTGGGCGTTAACTTCTTTAACTGGTACCTATCCAGCTTGGGCGGGCGAAATAACTTTGAATACCTTGCGATTTTGGAATCGTGTTTATGGATATGCGATAGTCCTTGTGACTGATGAATATCCAAGTTTCTCACTTAAATAATGGAGATTAAATTTGGCCTCGATACATTCGGGGATATGCAGGTAGATGATTCCGGAAGTCCAGTCAGTGCGGCGCAAACAATTCGTAATGTGGTCGAAGAAGCGGTCTTTGCAGATTCTTTAGGTATATATGGAATTAATCTCGGGGAACACCATAGAGATGATATTGCAATTTCGGCTCCCGATACGATTTTGGCCGGAATTGCGACCCGGACTAAAGATATTAAATTAGGAACCGGCGTTACGGTTTTATCTAGTGATGACTCAGTACGTGTTTA
>JBJTCN010000055.1:0-2190 GCA_046091905.1 Candidatus Nanopelagicaceae bacterium | reverse complement strand
GTCTTGATCTGTTAGTCGAGTTGTCTATTTCCGATCCCTTGACACATTTTTCGTGTGTCTTATCAGCATTGATCCATGATGTAGACCAAACCGGTGTATCCAATGCCACACTAATAATGGAAGGAAATGCATTGATGAATCTGTACGAGGATAAATCCCTTGCCGAACAGAACTCTGTCGATGAGGCATGGAATCTGTTGATGACGGATCGATTTCGACCCGTGGTGGGTCTTTTGTTTCAACATAGTACAGAATTGTCCCGACTTCGTCAGCTTCTGGTGAATAGTGTCATGGCCACGGATATTATGGATCCTGACTTGAAGAAGCTGCGCAATGGTCGATGGGACAAAGCATTCGATCACACCAACGTGGAAAATCACGATACCTCGTTTTGGGATAATGTTGTAGAGGGATTGGTGCCATAAACGGCACCGTCATCGGCACCAAGATGGATTTGTATCCGTTCAACAAGTCCCCCGTAGCAATTTCGTTTGTATTTCGTATCGTATACATAGCGAGTGTTGACAGGAGCAGCGGGTTGATGTTGATTGCCTCTGTCGTTGGCCCATTCTTCCAACCAATACTTCACAGCCTGATCAGGTGCCGTGGTAGCGACTTTGACATTTCGATCCGTCAGGTGCATGGTTACGGACGTGTAGAGCGGACCTCGCGAGGCATCCCATAGTTTCACTGCCCAATCTGGGATGGCTTGTGCAATTGACTCTACGCTCACAGATTGACATAGATCCAAGGATCCCATCGCATCACAATGCCGATGCTTGCAACAACACCTTCTTGTGATGGACTTGTCGGAGAGAATCGTCGTGGACTTCCTTGTGACACAAAGGCAGAAGCAAACTGAAGGAATGAAAGCAGTCGAAGAAACGTCGTACATTTTCAAAATCTTCACCGCTTCTGTTTGTCGTTGTCGTTGTTGTCATTGTCGTTGTCGTTGTCGTTGTTGTCATCATTGTCGTTGTCGTCATCATCGTCGTTGTGTTTGTCATCTTTGCAGTTGCTGTGGCTGTGGCTCTGACCGTGACTGTGGCAGTGGCTGGTCTCCTTTCCAACCCGAGAACCGTACTAGTGGTGTATGTACTTGGAGTGAACAAAAGAAAGAGAGAAATTCTCCCTCCTCTCCTCAAATTCCCAAATGACTTAGAGATTCTTTTGAGTATTAAATAGCGTATAGGGTTAGACATTTTCCGTTATTAATGCTCAGAGTTACAATTAAAAAAAGCAGACCTTCACTAGAAAAAAATTAGATATGTGCCAAATCAAACCTTATCATCAAACCAAAATTCCTCACATAAGCCTTCGACACATATGCATACCATAAGTTCAACATGAGCTAAAGAAACAGGTCGCTCTCATTTGTGCTTCTCTGAGTTCCAAGATAAATATGCCGAACTTCATCTCATAATCTTGTGAGGGGTGCTGGGCATACCAACACATCCATTGCGGAACGAAAACCACGTAGGATCCCCCGTGCAGCGAGTGGTACATGAGACGAAAAAAACGGGTCCGATGAAATAATGTACCACTCGCTGCACGGGCGATTCTACAGAGATTTCATCTGGAAGCCGACAATGTTGATAAAACCATATTGCACCCAGCGTTGCCAACAACCAACCAATTGCTGCTGTCACTACTACTGTATCTGCCTTTTTGATTTACTGATATGGCCCCACCACCAAGTGTCAGCAGGACAATCGCAAGGAGGAGGGCAAGATCGAAAAAGGAAAGGACGACCAGCAAGAACAAGAGCCACAACCAAGTTGTCTCTTGCGCACGATTCGTCGGTGAATCATGAAAAGAATGTGGACGAAGATGCCACCGTTTTTCGTTTTTCCTCCTGTGTGTGAAATCAGAAATCAGGCACATTCCAGGGACATCTCACGCCGTAGAAAAACTACGTACAAAGCACATCCTCTCCAGGTACGTTTCACGCCCCTTTTACGTGGTACCGTTCCCACGTAGGAACGGCACACCTCGATCCTCCCTTCAAACTGGAAAACTTTCACATTGATGAAGGCGAATCGACCTTCATCCTGAATCTAACAGTCATGATATTTCGATTGCTTCTGACTACGGCTACTGTGTTCCCTTGATTCTCCTTCATTCTTATGGTAAAATGGAAGACAGTGAAAAAGCTGGGACTCGTTTTTATTGATTTTTGATAAAGTTATG
>JBJTCN010000054.1:0-12026 GCA_046091905.1 Candidatus Nanopelagicaceae bacterium | reverse complement strand
GGCGCACGCAAAGGCAATTGAAAGTGATCTGCTTATCACGGCAACGCGTTTGGGTGTTGATTTGGTAGTTGATTATCAATGAGTCGACTCTTTCTATTTGATGTTGATTCAACTCTCATAAATGAAGAAGTAATCGATCTTATTGCTGAGTATGCAGGTGTTGCTTATCAAGTAAGTGCGATAACTGAACGCGCAATGTCTGGTCAACTAGATTTTGATGCCGCATTGACCGAACGCGTCGCGCTGCTTGCTGATTTGCCAATTTCCATTTTAGATAGCGTGAAGAGCAAAATTACCTTGACCGAAGGTGCCAGTGAAGTAATTGCACAACTGCAGGCAGATGGCGATCACATTGCAGTGGTATCAGGTGGTTTTCTTGAAGTAATAACCCCACTGATGCACTCATTGGCAATCTCATATTTCATTGCTTATTCCCTAGTAGTGGTGGCCGGAAAACTATCGGGCAGGGTTCTAGGCGCTATCGTCAATAGCAGCGGCATAGCTAGTTATCTAATGCAATTACAGAGCCTGCTAAACCCAACTCAAACAATTGCGATCGGTGATGGCGCAAACGATATTGAGATGATCAAAGCTGCAGATATTGGAATCGCCTTTTGTGCTAAAAGTTCGCTTAGAGAAGCTGCCGATATTGTGATTGAGCAGCGGGATCTACGCGAAATCCTTAAATTTCTATAAACGGCAAGCGTGGATATCTGTTACCAATATTCCGCGCGCACCAATTGTCCAGAGTTCATCCATAACTCGATTGGTATCTTTGCGCGGAACCATCGCTCTAACCGCTGCCCAATCTTCCTTTGCCAAAGGAGAGATTGTTGGAGATTCCAGTCCTGGAGTTAAAGTGCAAGCGGTAGTTAAATTCTTCTTCTCAATATCGTAATCTAAAAGCACATACTGCCGTGCAATCACGACGCCAGATAAACGCCTCTGCAAGGTTTCAAACTCTGCAGGTAAGGTGACGTTATCTCTTTTAATCAGAATTGCTTCGCTCTTAAGGATTGGTTCACCAAACATTTCCAATCCGGCTTGGCGCAGCGTATTACCAGTGCTGACCACATCTGCGATTAAATCTGCGACACCCAAGCGCACGGAAGATTCAACGGCGCCATCCAATCTGACTACTTGCGCGGTTAAATTTGCCGACTTTAAATAATTATTAACCAAACCGGGATAGGCGGTTGCAATTCGCTTACCTGAGATATCTTGCAAATTCCATTTGGAACCATTCGGCGCTGCGAATCTAAATGTCGATTGACCAAAATCTAATGGCAAGACTTCTACGGCTGGTGCTTGCGAATCAATTAATAGATCTCGGCCAGTAATTCCAGCTTGCAGTTCACCTGAACCTACGTAAAGTGCGATATCTCGTGGGCGTAGATAGTAAAACTCCACTCCATTATCTGGATCAACAAGCACTAAATCGCGCGCATCAGAACGTTGACGATAACCAGCCTCCTTCAATACTTGGATGCTGGCATCAGCGAGCGAGCCTTTATTTGGTACCGCAATCTTCATTAAAGTTCCTTGTAGATATCTTCTAATGAGATTCCGCGCGCCTTTGCGAGAACCTGTAAATAGTAAATTAATTGTGAAATCTCTAAGGCTAGTTCTTCGTTACTTTGATATTCAGCAGCAATCCAAACTTCGCCAGCCTCTTCCATGATCTTCTTACCAATCTCATGAACACCCTTTTCAATCAACTTAAGGGTTCCGGAGTTAGCATCTGCAGTAGCAATCTTCTCGCCTAGCTCGTGCCACAATTCATCGAATGACTTCACCAGCAGATTTTACCTAAGGTGCGGGTTACTTTGTTGCTAATTCTTTTAGCTTCAAAACCATGGCTGCAGGATCGGGTGCTTTAAATACTGCACTTCCAGCCACGAAAGTATCAGCGCCAGCATCGCGTGCAATTTCAATCGTATCCATGGAAATTCCGCCATCTACTTGTAGCCAAATATCGGCATCGCCAATGAACTCTCGAGATTTGCTTACTTTATTCATCATCTCAGTCATGAATTTCTGGCCGCCGAATCCAGGCTCAACGGTCATGATCAAGATCATGTCTACCAACTCTCGATATTCGAGCAACACCGAAAAATCTGTCTTTGGCCTTAAGGCAAGGGCAGCGCGGGCTCCAGCGTTTCGAATACTTCGAAGAGTCTGTTTAGGATTACTACTTGCTTCATAGTGAATAGTCACGCTGGCACATCCGACTTCGGCATACTTGATAGCTTGAATGTCCGGATCTTCGATCATTAGATGCGCATCTACTGGTAAGGGACTTTTTCTTATTATTGACTCAGCCGCGTGAAAATCCCATGTTTGATTTGGGACAAATTTATTATCCATAATATCCAAATGAAGTAGATCAGAAACATTCGCAATCTTAGATATCTCAGCATCTAGATTTTCTAAATCTGCATTTAAAATACTGGGTGTAATTCGGATTTCTCGCACGACTAATTATCGCTTCTGATAGAGCGCTAAGAACATCGCATCGGTCTCGTGTCGGTGTGGCCATAACTGCATATAGCCATTTACTACCCCATCACTTAAATTGGCTGGCAGATATTGACTAACATCTAACTTTTCAACCGGTAAACGCTTTTCAATTGCTAAACATTGAGCCCTGGTCTCTGCCATATGTGGCGAACAGGTGGCATAACCAAAGATGCCCCCCGAAGGTAGAATCGAAATCGCGCGCTCGGCTAATTCATATTGCAGCTTAGTCAGAGCCGGTAAATCATTAGGAGTTCTACGCCATCTGACCTCAGCTCTGCGACGAAGCGCTCCCAAACCAGTACATGGCACATCAGCCAAAATGGCATTAACTTGCGAAGTTACTTTTCGCCCATCACCAATAGTAATTTCAGTGCCCGCTTTGACTACTTGCTCAACTAAATTAGCTCTAGGTTCAGAGATTTCATTCGCGAAAAATTTCCCATTGGCCAGGTAAGAAAGTAGAGCTGCTTTTCCACCAGGACCGGCGCATAAATCTAGCCAAGGTTCTCTCTCTGCCGCCGCTTTGGCAAAGGCTAGGGTAAGTATTTGAGATCCCTCATCTTGAATACCCGCGCGTCGTTCTTTGATTGCAGCAATTTCACTTGGCGTTTCTGCAATTTTAACTGCATATTGAGAGTATCTACCTGGTATGCCTGCAAACTCTGAAGGCACACTCTTAGTGGGCCACGCCACGAGCGTGGGTGACGTCGGCGAATTATTCGCACTTAACAACGCTTCTAACTCTTTCGTATCAGATATGAAATCTCGGTAACTATTAATAATCCATTCGGGATGGCTATATCTGATCGCTAGGGATGAAATTGAATCGTCTTGTACCTCGGAGAGGTGATCTACAAGTGCTTTGGCGGAGAGTTTACGCATCATCGCATTTACAAACGAAGCTTTAGATTCGCCAAGTACTTTGCGTGCCAGATTAACAGTTGCATCTACTGCTGCGTGTGTCGGAACCCGCATATCAAAGAGTTGATATGCCCCTAATCTGATTACATCAACAATTCCAGAATCCACTTCGGCCCACGGGCGATCGCTATATTTACTTGCGATGAAATCATTTCTGCCTAGTTGGCGGATACTTCCGTAGAGCAATTCGGTTGTGAAGGCCTTATCTCGCTGCTCTAAACGACTACTAGCAAGCTTTTGTGGTAGTAGTAAATTCGAGTAAGCCCCATTTCCCATTACCTCAGTTAGAACTTCAAAAGCTATCTGCCTTGGTTTATCTGAAATAATTTTGCGAAAACCCTTACTCAAAGCGCTCCCCAGGCTCTGGCTTGAAACCATTTAGCCAATCCGAAACTGGCATCGCTCTTCTACCGGCCGGAGTTACTGTGAGCAGTTGGATAGCGCCAGCAAGACATCCAACTTCGCCATCTGCATTTAATTCACCTGGTGCTAAATGGTTATTACCTAATCTGGCATCTAAAATCTTAAGTTGCTCTCCCCTTATAAAGGAATAAACGCCAGGATTAAATGAGAAAGCTTTAATTTTGCGGATAATTGAATCTGCATCGCGCTGCCAATCAATTCGGCATTCACTCTTCAAAACTTTTGCGGCGATAGTTGGAGAGCCGGATTGCGGCGCGGGTTTCTCTCCCGTGGCAATCTTATGTAAGGCTTTCTGCATAGAAGTTGCGCCAATTTGCGCTAAAACTTCAAATAGCTCTGGTGAACTCATCCCATATGGAATCTGATACTCCAATTGATCCCAGATTGGCCCAGTATCCATACCGGCATCCATTTGGAAGACAGTCACCCCTGTAATTTTCTCGCCAGCCTCAATTGTTCGTTGTACGGGTGCGGCACCTCTCCATTTTGGCAGAAGTGAAAAATGCAGATTAATGCCTCCAAATTTTGGAACCTGAAGTGTTGATTCTTTCAGCATGCGCCCGTACCCGATTGTGATTAATAGATCTGCATCGCTTAAAAGCGCAGCTAACTCGGCCTCATTTTCCGGTTTTGTCGCATCTGGGAAGTTGAGTGCAATTTCACTAGCTCTTAGCGCTTTGCCTCGACCGGCTGGACGATCCGGTTGAGTAACTAGCTTTACTTCATGCGCTTTTTTTAGCAATGCGATAGTTGGTAGCGCTACTGCAGGAGTAGCCGCAATAACCAACTTCATTAATTGCCACGACCAAAGGTGTTATGCGGTGAAACTTTTATCGTCGGTTCCTGACCATTGGTACTTGCTAGTCCAAACCACTCCGATTCTCGAATCTCTTTCATAGCAGCCTTGCGATTTTCTTCCGATAATCTATCGATAAAGAGGATTCCATCTAAATGATCTGTTTCATGCTGTAGCGCTCGTGCTAAAAATTCGGACCCTTCAATAACTACTGGATCTCCGTACATATTGAAACCTTTAGCAACGGCGCGCATCGCTCTAGTGGTGTTGTAGCGAAGTTCTGGGAAAGATAAACATCCCTCTTCGCCATCTTGCAGCTCCTCTGATAAATCTAGAATCGGATTAACTAAATGTCCAAGTTCGTTATCAACATCCCAGGTGAAGACTCGAAGCGGAACTCCAATTTGCGGAGCGGCAAGTCCGGCACCTGGTGCGTCCTGCATAGTTTCGGTTAGATCCTTTACCAACTTACGTAACTCCTTATCAAAGGTGGTTACCGGCTGCGCAGGAGAGGTCAGTACTGGATCTCCAAAGAGTCGAATTGGTTGGATAGACATGGTCATATTCTAACGGCTCACTCGGCGGAGCCTATCCAAGTAAATATGGATCTATTCGTAGCTTTAACGGTTTCTTGCCGCTTATCGAACGGCGCTTTTGGAATTCGTAAATAAATGAAAGGAGCGATTTTGCATCTTTAAGAGTGAAGAATATAGAGATCACACCATTACCCAAATTATGAATCTCGCTTCCGCGCGGAATCCGACCATCACGTAGCGCCAAGATGAACCCCGCATATAAACGCTCTGATTCATCGCTCTTTATTAGAAGATGACGGGCAAAGGGTGGCAATTTAACTGACTCTAAATCAGCTAATTGTCTACGTAATATCGGCAAAGGATTCCAACGAAGTAGCGCAGATACTGCCGGATTTTCTGGGCGTTCAACTAGCAACACTTGACGCGATGCATATGCGCTGTAGCGAAAAATGGTTGAAAGATAACGCTCTTCACTTCGCATATCTGCACCTAGATTTAATCCATCTAGAAAAATAACTGTGGCAAATTTTAAATCAGGCACCGCTCCGACGGTAGAAATTACTATTGATTTCTCTTGAATCTCTCCCTCAATCTGCTTATCAGCAGTGGCGATATGAATGGCGTGATTTGGAAAACTTTTGCCTAAATCTTCTGCGATCCTCTCGATGCCTCTACCCAAAAGATAGATTCGTTCGGATTTGCAAAATGCGCATCGCCATTCACTAT
The DNA here is from genome assembly GCA_046091905.1 of Candidatus Nanopelagicaceae bacterium. Lineage (GTDB taxonomy): Bacteria > Actinomycetota > Actinomycetes > Nanopelagicales > Nanopelagicaceae > ZLKRG08. Next base: position 6,104 of record JBJTCN010000054.1, on the reverse strand, counting down.
ATTCCTTGGCGCAAATGGTGCAGATTGGGCTGGCGGTCTTAGTTAATTTGGTTAATTTGCCACCACAACTGCATTTGGCAAGATTACGACAATTGGCGCAACTAATAGCCAGCCCATAACCTTTACTCGGTGCAATAAATAGGGTTCTACCCTTGCCCAGCTCTGCCCGTAACTCCTTTACTAGCTTTGAGGGAAGCAACTCTCCTTGCAGACTTGGTGCTGCCTTCAAATTAACTTTTCCAGCGCTCTTTTTAAATGTTACATAACCCTGTTCGATTAACTTTGCCATCTCAAGTGAAGGTGAATATCCAAGAAATAGGACGTTCTCACCTAGAAGTTCGGTTCTAAGTAACGCTACATCTCGAGTATTGAATCCAGGACTTTTGATTTCATAGTGGTGTTCCGAATCTTCACGCACCACGATGATCTGCTGATAGAACTTTGGCGATAGCGCACCGCCACGCATCGTTACTTCGTACTCATCACTAGCAATAGCTGCAGCCAATCGAGCTTCAGGGACAATTACCAAAGTTGCACCTTTGGCGGCGAAGCTTTTTGCAAGAGCTTGGATTGCGTCAATCTCTGACTTATCCGGCGGCAGTTGGAGAAAAACGCGTTTACCAGCTGAAGCACTTTTTGCTTCTGTAATGACTGTATCTTTAAATCTGACTACAAACCTTAGTACATCAAAGATTGGCACCGCCCAACGTTCGGCAACTGCTTGGTAGAAATTCACATGATTGCTAGAGACTATCGGTCCTTTGGCGACACGAATTATGGGAAGGACTTTAGCTACTGAAGTGCTGGCACTTCGCCTGACAATTAGCCCTAGGCAATTCTTACCATGAAAAGGCACTGATACCCACTGACCAGGATTTAAATCCAATCTTTCTGGAAGTGAGTATTCAAATTCTTGATCTAAATGAAACACACCAGTATCAACTAGCACCGAGAGATATGGATCGCGCGATGCGATCTTGGCTCTACCGACCCGCTCACTCTTTAATTTAAGCGGGGTGGTCATGCCTTAACTAATCTTTATAGAAAGACTTAACGAACTGCAGCCGCTAATTTGCTAGCGCGATCTGTGCTCTCCCAAGTGAATTCTGGCAGCTCTCGACCAAAGTGGCCGTATGAGCTGGTTTTGGAATAGATCGGACGGAGCAGATTAAGATCACGAATAATCGCGGCTGGACGTAGATCAAAGGTTGCTAGTACTGCGTCCTGAATCTTTGAAACAGGTATTTTTTCGGTGCCGAATGTTTCAACGAATAAACCAACTGCTTGCGCTTTACCAATTGCATAGGCAATTTGAACCTCGCAACGATCAGCCAGTCCCGCGGCAACTACATTCTTAGCCACCCAACGCATTGCGTAAGCTGCAGAGCGGTCTACCTTTGAAGGATCTTTACCGCTAAATGCGCCACCACCATGTCGAGCCATGCCACCGTAAGTGTCTACAATAATTTTTCGGCCAGTTAAGCCAGCATCACCCATTGGTCCGCCGACGACAAATCTTCCAGTTGGGTTGATTAAGGTACGAAGATTATTCTTAGGAAGATCGATTTTGGCCAACACTGGATTGATTACGTGTTCGATTACTTCTGGCGTTAACTTCTTAGCGACATCGATATCAGCATGGTGTTGGCTTGAAATCACGACAGTATCAAGAGCAACGGCTTTATCGCCATCATATTCAATGGTTACTTGGGTTTTACCATCAGGTCTTAAATATCCGAGTTCGCCAGATTTACGAACTCTTGAAAGTTGTTGCGCCAGTTCGTGAGCAAGCCAAATTGGAAGTGGCATTAGCTCCTTAGTGTCATTGCAGGCATAACCAAACATCAAACCTTGATCGCCAGCGCCCTGCAAATCTAATGGATCGGCAGACGATTGTACTCTTTCTTCATATGCATCATCTACACCTTGAGCGATATCAGGTGATTGTTGGCCAATAGAGATTGATACTCCGCAAGAATTACCATCAAAGCCTTTATCTGATGAATCGTAGCCAATTCCTAAAACAGTCTCACGAACAATGCTATTTACATCTGCATAACCGTTAGTAGTAACTTCTCCAGCCACGTGCACTTGGCCAGTAGTAATCAAAGTTTCTACTGCAACTCTACTTTTGGCATCCTGTGAAAGCAGAGAATCTAAAATCGCATCTGAAATTTGATCTGCAATTTTATCTGGATGACCTTCAGTAACGGATTCACTGGTAAATAAACGCTTAGACATTGGTGAAGTTTAACCTTTCGACTACCTTATCTAGCAAACGCACCGCTAAAGATTGCTTTGTAATTGGGTGAATTTCTTCATAACCATGGCTATCTATGATTAACCCTGAGGTGCTATCTGATCCGAAAATTTTGCCTTCTTCAATATCATTGGCATAAATCAGGTCCAGGCCTTTGGCGCTTAACTTTCGTTGACCTTCTTGCAAAAGATTTGCAGAGGTTTCGGCAGCGAAGCCAATCATTAGCTGCTCCTTGCGCAAAGCTGATAGTTCCGCCAATAAATCAGGATTCTCAACTAGTTGCAACTCTCGGTACTCACTCTTTTTTACCTTGCCGGTAGCGGGATTCGGTCTGGCATCACTTACCGCAGCCGCCATAATCAAGACTTGGCAGAGCGGAAATTCCTCATGCAACTTCAAACGTAATTGTTCAGTACTTTCGATAGAGATACAGTTGATCCCAAAGAGGTTAACCAATTCTTTAGCGTCGATATTTGCTGCGATTAAAGTTACCTCGGCCCCTCTTGCCTTTGCATTGAGTGCAATCGCGATTCCCTGTTTGCCGCTTGAGCGATTACCAATGAATCGGATATCATCAATGGCTTCGCGAGTTCCGCCTGCAGTAACCAGAATTTTTACGCCCTTTAAATCCTGCAAAGTGGCGACTTGGCTATTGAAGAGATCTAGAATTTCACTAGTCTCGGGAAACCTACCAATTCCGACATCTCCACCAGTTAATTTGCCAATTGCCGGCTCCATAATTACAAAACCGTTTTCGCGTAACAAGCTTACATTCGCTTGGGTAGATTTATTTAGCCACATCTTGGGATGCATCGCTGGCACCATCATTTTCGGTGCGCTACTTGCCAAGATTGCATTGGTTAAGAGATCGTCTGCGCGGCCAGCTGCAATTCTCGCAATTAAGTCGGCAGTAGCAGGAGCTATTAAAATGTAATCAGCGCGATCACCAAGTAGCACATGATTTACCTTTGGTACCGCTTCCCAAACTTCTGAATGCACTTCCCGACCTGATAGCGCTTCCCAGGTTGCTTTACCAACAAAATTTAAACTTGCTGGGGTCGGAATTACCGTTACTCGATGGCCTAAATCCTGCAGGCGACGAAGTAGGTCACAGGATTTGTATGCAGCGATACCGCCGCCAACTCCTAGCAGCACCTCGGACATTGTTGAGAGCGCTTCCTAGAGAATCAGAATTAGTTGGTAGGTTCTAGACTTTCGATAGTCAAAAGACCATCGTTGATTTCACGCATTGCGATTGAGAGTGGCTTTTCGTGAACATGAGTTTCAACAAGTGGGCCAACATATTCAAGTAGCCCTTCGGAGAGTTGAGAGTAATAAGCATTGATCTGGCGAGCACGCTTTGCAGCGTAAAGCACCAAGCTATATTTCGAACCACTCTTTTCTAGCAGCTCATCGATTGGTGGATTTGTAATGCCGTCCATAACTCTCCTGATATCCCCTGGTGATTAATTTAAAGCCTATTTACCAGCGGCCAAAGATACCAGTTGTTCGATGACTCTTACCAATTGGTCGTTTACTACCACATAATCGAACTCATTCTGTGCGGACATTTCCTCTTGGGCTAGCGCTAATCGTTCGGTTCTTCGCTGATCCGAATCAGTGCCTCGACCCTCTAAGCGCTTTACCAATTCTTCCCATGATGGTGGTGCGATAAAGACCAATTTGGCATCGGGCGACGATTTACGAACCTGTCTAGCGCCATCAATCTCAATCTCTAACACCACATTTAAACCTTTAGCTAACTTTTCGCTAACTTGATTAGCTGGAGTTCCATATTTGTTGCCAGCAAATTCCGCCCACTCTAGAAACTCATTTGCACTGATACGACGCTGAAACTCTTCATCTGAAATATAAAAATAATCAAGACCATCTCGTTCACCCATTCGAGGTGATCTAGTAGTTGCCGAAATCGATACCCAGAAATCGGGATGATCAGCAAGTGCTTTAGTGATAGTGCTCTTACCTACGCCGCCGGGACCAGATAGTACAAATAATTTGCCCGGACGAATTGCACCAGTCGGTGGAGTAAATTCCCGCTTCAACTTCTGCAACTGCAATACTCCTAAACCTTGGATTCGTCTGGTATTCGAGATACCGAGTTTATCCAAAATAGAAGCAACTCTTACTTTGCCAATGCCTGGAATTGACTCTAAAAGTTCTGCAACTCGCATCTTGGCGATTGCTTCGTTGGTTGATGCCAACTCAATTACCTGAAGAACTTTTAACTCTCCGGTCCTTATCTCTTCTTTTACCTTTGCTCGGGTGCGCCTTGCTAATTTTGCAGATTCCAACGCCGCAACTCTCTGTTCCGGCGTGAGTTTTGGTGGAGTTGGCAATTAACCCAAGCTCTCTGCAAGTATTGCTTTGGCAGCTTCTGAAATATTTGCGGCAGCAGTTATTGGTCTACCTATTACTAAATAGTTTGCACCAGCAGTAAGCGCACTTCTTGGATCCATAACCCGCTTTTGGTCATCTCCACCTGCAGTAGCTTTCGGTCTAATTCCTGGCGTGATGATGGAAACGTAATTTGGTATTGCTGATCTAATTCCGGAGATTTCATGTGGCGAACAAACAATTGCCTTGGCCCCAGCTGTCGCCGCTAACTTTGCCAAAGCTATCGCGCGACTTTCTGGATTGCCCTCAAAACCGATCTCCTGCATATCCATTTGGCTAAGCGAAGTTAGAATCGTTACCGCAGTAATTTGAATATCTGGTGCGCTCTCTACCGCAGCTTTAATCATGGAGCTACCACCTGTTGCATGCACGGTAAGGAATCTTGGTTTTAGCGCAACAACTTGGCTTGTGGCTGCCCCGACGGTATTAGGAATGTCATGCAACTTAAGATCCAGGAAAATTTCACGATCGGTTTCATTTTGAATGGCTTGCACACCATCACGACCAAATTTAAGAAAAAATTCCAGACCTAATTTATATATTCCAACTGTGCCATTAGTTTGAGCTACCCAACTTTTAGCAACTTCAAGGTCGGGTGTATCCAGCGCTAAAATGATTGGTGATTCGGCATTTTGCATCAATCTTGCTCCCTGTGCGCGTAACCTACCGCCTCTTTTACAGTGGAGAAACCTTTTGCGATCAATATCTCGCGAAGCTCATTTTGTATACGATAAACAGCAGATGGATCTCCAAAAGATGCGGTTCCAACTGAGACTCCAGAAGCACCAGCGAGAATCATCTCAAATGCATCCTTGCCGCAAGTCACACCACCCATTCCTAAAATTGATACATTCGGTAGCGCTTCACGCACTTGGTAGATAGCTCTTACTGCAATTGGGCGAATCGCTGGTCCTGATAAACCTCCGGTTCGGCCACCTAAATGTGGCTTCATGGTCTGCGTATTAATCACCATGCCCAGCACGGTATTAATCATTGCGATTCCATCTGCACCTGCATTTATTACCGATGCTGCAATCTGTGCAATGTTCGTTACATCTGGGGTCAATTTTGCAAGTATCGGTAAATCTCCCCCGATAATTCTACGAACATTTTTCACAACTTCTGAAGCGCTATTTGCATCGCAGGCAAAAACTAAACCACGATTCTCAACATTGGGACAGGAGATATTCACCTCTACCGCCGAGATCCCAGAGACGCCGCGTAACTTTCGGGCTAACACGGCGTACTCCTCTGCCGTCTCTCCTGCGATTGAGACCACGATGCGCGCACCTTGCGATGCCAGCCATGGAATATCCTCGATGAGAAAGGTGTCGATTCCTGGTCCTTGTAGACCGATGGAGTTCAACATGCCGCTAGGCGTCTCTGCCATTCTAGGAGTTGGACGTCCGGAGCGTGGTTTTAACATTAT
>JBJTCN010000053.1:0-11586 GCA_046091905.1 Candidatus Nanopelagicaceae bacterium | reverse complement strand
TCCTTATTCTGGTTATATTTCTATAAAAGGTCGTGAGGTAATACATTTATGATTGCAGTTGATCTTGGTCAATCAGGTTGCCGCATAAGCATTGAGGGAAAAATACAGACGACTACGCGTGGAAAATTAGCTGGAGAACCTGTTGTCACCGCACTGGAAGCTAATTTCAAGGAAATCTCGGCGCACTCTGAATTGGTCTCACTTAGTCTTACAGGTTTATTCGGACATGTAGGCATAACAAAGCCATATCTAGAATTATGTGCAAAGTTTTTTGGAGCTAAAGAAGTTGCCGTTATCGATGATGGCTTAGCCAGTCTTGCAGGCGCTTTAGCTGGCCAACCAGGAGTAGCTCTAACTCTTGGTGGTGGCGTAGTGGCAGTTGGTGGGAGTGGACAAAAACTTTCACATTCAGATGGTCTCGGGAGTTTTTTTGGAGATGAGGGTGGTGGATATTGGCTCGGTTCGCGCGGTTTAACTCGAGCTTTAGCAACGAGAGATCGACGCGATGACCACCAAGAACTTTTGGCTTTATTTGATGAAGAGATTAAGGTTTTTGATTCATTAGAGTCAAAAAATGGAGCTGAGGCATCAACTCTCGCCATTGCATGTGCGCAGAAAGTGCTTGAAACCAACAATGAAGTGGCTGAAAAAATACGCCAAGAAGGCGCCGAGCATTTAGCTAAAACAATACTTTCTGCATGGTTAAAAGTTAGTGCAATAGATCAGCCGTTCAAGTTAACTATTTCTGGAGGCTTGGCAAAGAATGATTACTATAGAAATTTAATCGCTGAAAAAGTAAGAGAGCTTGGCGCAGATGCTGATTTAATCATGCCCGCTGGAGATAATTTAGATGGTGCAATTTGGATTGCTAATAATTTTAAGGAAGACATTTCTCCAATGCTCGGTTGGGCTAGAACGTAGAAAATCTTAAGCTCAATTACTCTGGAAAGTGACAAGCAACAGAAGATTTACCCTTAGTAATTAAGAGCGGCTCTTCGGTTGCACAAATCTCTTGCGCTTTCCAGCATCGGGTGCGGAAACGGCAACCAGATGGTGGATTGGCGGGACTTGGTACATCGCCAGTTAAAACAATTCTTGAATTCTTTCGTACTCGTTCCTGCTTTGGATTGGCAAGTGGTACCGCAGAAATTAAAGCCTTTGTATAAGGATGCTTTGGATGATTAAAGATCTCTTCCCTAGTTCCAATTTCTACAATTTTTCCTAAGTACATAACTGCTACTCGATTAGAAATATGCGAAACCACTGAGAGATCATGTGCCACAAATAGATAGCTAAAACCAAAGCGTTTACGTAGATCATCAAGCAAATTAAGAATCTGAGCTTGCACCGATACATCTAGCGCGGATACTGGCTCATCTAGCACCACTAACTTTGGATTGGTAACCAATGCTCTGGCAATTCCCACACGTTGGCGCTGTCCGCCAGAGAATTCGTGAGGATAACGATTTCCAAACTCACGAGAAAGTCCGCAAAGTTCTAACATTTCATCTACTCGTGGATCACTATCGTCTTTGGCCATGTCGTGCACAATTAGTGGCTCTGCCACTATCTGACGCACCGTCATACGAGGATTTAGCGATGCATAAGGGTCTTGGAAGACAATTTGAATATCTTTACGTAGATTACGCATCTCATCATCAGACAATTCACTGATTGCTTTTCCGTTAAAAGTAACTTCTCCACCAGTTGATTGCAGTAAGCGCAAAATAACGCGTGCCGTAGTTGATTTGCCACAACCCGATTCGCCAACTAAGCCAAGGGTTTCGCCCTGTGCAATTTCAAAAGAAACGCCATCAACTGCGTGGATGTAACCAACAGTGCGCTTTAACAAACCGCGCTGAACTGGGAATTTCTTTTCCAGATTCTTTACCGTTAAAAGATTATTTGTCATGCCAACGCCTTTACGAAACCGGTCTCAGTGACTCGGTGGCAACGCACCATTCGATTTTCTTTAAATTCAATTAGCTCTGGTACTGAATCAGAACATGCTGGTTTTGCAAATTCACAGCGTGGTGCGAAGGCACATCCTTTTGGTGGACGTGACATAACTGGTGGTGCTCCTGGAATTGTGTACAGCGGTTGACCAGATAATTGATCCATCTGTGGAATAGATTTCATCAGACCCCATGTGTAAGGCATAAATGGCTTTTCAAAGAGATCATCAACTGGCGCTTCTTCGACAATGCGTCCGCCGTACATAACTGCTACGCGGTCGCATAAACCAGCTACCACGCCTAAATCATGTGTAATCAGCAGTACCGCGGTATTTAATTCGCGCGCTGACTTTTCCAAAATTTCTAAAACTTGCGCCTGAATAGTTACATCCAGCGCCGTCGTTGGCTCATCTGCAATCAATAGTTCAGGTTTGCAAGATAGCGCCATCGCAATCATGGCGCGCTGTCGCATACCACCAGAGAATTGATGTGGATAATCATCCACTCGTTGGTGCGGGTTAGGCACTCCAACTAAATCAAGCATTTCAATAGTGCGTGCTTTTGCTTGCTTAGGTGTGATTCGTTCATGAACTCGAATCATTTCCGCAATCTGATGGCCAATTGTGTAAACCGGATTGAGAGAGGTCATTGGATCTTGGAAGATCATTGAAATCTCGCCACCACGAATTTCACGTAATTCACGATCTGGCGTGGTTAAAAGGTCTGTGCCTTTCCAAAGAATCTTTCCCTTTGGATAAAAAGCTGGTGGCTGCGGCACTAATCCAAGCACGCTCATCGCAGTAACTGATTTACCAGAACCGGATTCGCCCACCAGTCCGACAATTTCACCTGCTTTAAGTGAAAGGGATGCACCATTAATTGCCTGCACTACTCCATCTGAAGTATTGAAGTGCACATGTAAATCTTGAATTTCAAGTAGCGGCTTGGTCATTTGCTGCCTCGTAACTTTGGATCAAGTGCATCGCGTAAGCCGTCACCGATTAGAACGATAGAAAGTGTCAGCGCCACCAAGATAGAACCTGGAATAAAGAATACGAATGGCTTATCAGTTAAATAATTTCTAGAACTTGAAATCATCACACCAAGTGATGGCGTTGGTTCACGGAAGCCCACTCCAAGGAATGCATAAATTGATTCTGAGAGAATCGCACCTGCTACTGAGAAAGCCAGAACTACGATAATTGGTGGAATTGCATTTGGGCCAATGTGGCGCAAAATGATGCGCTTAGTTTTAGCACCAGTTGCGCGAGCGGCTTCGACATATTCCAGAGATTTCACTTGCATCACTGAAGCTCGGAATAGGCGAGTTGTTGAATACCATCCCGTTAAGACCAACGCGACCACGATTACCCAGAAAGATGAACCAAATACCGTAATAATTGCAAAGCCGATTAGGACGAATGGAATGACCTGCCAAGTATCAATAAAACGGCTAATTAAAGTATCTACCCAACCACCAAAATATCCAGCTAAGCCACCCAAAGTTACGCCAACTAAAACTGAAATTACCGTAACCACTATCGCTACCGTCATTGATAAACGAATTCCGTTGGTCGCTCGTTCAAAAATATCGCGACCTAAATCATCTGTGCCCAACCAGTGGCCGTTGGTGCCTGGTGATACCAAAATATCTGACGAGAGCTCATCTGGTTTAAACTTAGAAATGATTGGGCCAAAGATTCCAGCTAAAATCAAGAAAACTAAAATTCCCAATCCAACAATTGAAAGTTTATTTGCGAAGAAACGCTTTCTAACATCTTGCCAATAAGAAAGCGATACTGGGGCGTTTTCTTGTACGTTTGAGTTATCCGACATTAATGCACCGCCTTTGCATCAATTTTGATTCGGGGATCAATTAACGCATAACTTAAATCAACAATTAAATTAACGATGGCACCAAAAGCGATAACCACGATTGCCAATCCCAACACTACTGGCGCATCCTGACCAAGAGCGGAATCTGCAATAGTAGAGCCCATACCCGGTAGCGAAAATACCTTCTCAGTTTGCACCGCAACCCCGAAAATACCTATGAGTGAAGTTCCATATACTGTAATTACCGGAATGAGCGCATTGCGAAGTGCATGATGAAACCAAACTCTTCTAGGCGATAGACCCTTAGCAAATGCGGTACGGATGTAATCAGCGCGAAGTACTTCTAGTAATGAAGAGCGAAGCATGCGTGCAATAAAAGCGGCATCTACCAAGGCCACCACAATTGCCGGCAGAAGAATTCCTTGCCAACCAACTGTTGGGATTACTCCTAAAGTCCATTCAGCCGGCCACGGTTTATATAAATTTGCCCAATTAATATGTAACTGGAAAGGTAGTACTCCAAAAAGATACTGAGCTAAAAGTCCTGATACGAATACGGGAATTCCTTGAATTCCGACGGTGAAGACGGTGCCAATTCTGTCCCCGAGCGATCCACGTTTAATTGCCGAAACTAAGCCCACGGTAAGCGCGATTATTAGCTGAAATAGCGCACCCCAGAAAAGTAATCTGGCACTTGTTTGAAAACCATCAGTGAGAATCTGATTTACCGATTTGTCATTCTTATAGGAATAACCTAAATCGCCATGAAATAAATTATTCCAAAATCTAAAATATTGAACATATGCCGGTTTATCTAAACCATATTTTGCGTTGATGTTGTCAATGATTGACTGTGGCAGCGCTTTTTCGCCACTCTTTAATGAGATTGGATCTCCAGGAATTATAAAAAAGAGCGCAAACATCATGGTGGTCGCAGCCCAAACCACAACTAAAGTCTGGAGAAGTCGCTTCATAGCATATGAAAACATCGCGTGGAATCTTATCCAATCTTTATGAATTAGTTAAATATTATATAAATATCTTAAAAATGCTTAAGGGGCTCACTTTTGGCGAGCCCCTTAAGACTTGGAGAGTTATTAGCTCTTTGTTACTTCGTCGTATACAACCATACCAAGCGGTGTGATTGGAAAGGTTGAAATAGTTGGCTGAAGCACAACTGCGATACCACGGTTCACAGTTGGAACAATTACCACGTCGCTACGCAGAGCTTGCACTTCTGCGCGCTGATATTGTGCCTGTGAGAATGATGCATTTGTGCTTGAGCGAGCGCTGTTAACAAGTGCATCGAAAGCTGAACTGTTATAACGCTCTAAGTTGTCTCCATCAATTGATGCAGAGTGTAGAAGTGGATATAGGAAGTTATCCGCGATTGGATAATCAGCAAACCAACCTGCACGGATCATCTGTCCTTGTCCCTTACGCATCTTTGAGAAGTAAGTTCCGTTAGCTGGGAATGGATCAAGCTTCGCTGGAATTCCTACTTCCTTTAGGTTTGCAACGATGATTGATGCAACCTTGTCCCAATTAGCGCCATCATTGTATGAAAGACGAATTGGGGTTGTCAGCGCTGCATTACCAAGGTTCTGCCAACGCTTGTAATCAGCAATTGCACCTTGTAGATCGCGAGTAACTGTAAGCGCTTGGTTTGGCTTGTAACCAGGAAGTCCTGGTGGCAATAAACCAGATGCTGGCTTACGAATTCCCTGATAAATAACATCAGAGATCTGCTTCTTATCAATTGCCTTAGCAATTGCAGAACGTAGGAGCTTGTTCTGGGTACCACCTACAACTGGATCTTCCCAATTGAAGCCCCAGTAGTCGGTACCAAGTGTGCTCTTTAGGCCCTTAGTTCCCCACTTATCAAGAAGTTCCTTGTAGCGACCTGCAGGAATTGGACCTGCATCGCACTGACCTGATGCAAATGCGTTGTATGCAGCATTGGTATCAGATGAGATCTTGAATGTGATTTGCGAAAGCTTTGGTGCAGTTCCACCGTAGTTGGTGTTTGGAACAAGTACAACTTGTCCACCTGCGCGCTTTGAGATTGCTTCCTTTAGCATGTATGGACCATTTCCAACTAACTTGGTTCCGTCTTCTTCAACTTTACCTGAAGCGCCGACCATTGAAGTTGGGATTGGTGAGAATACTGAGTGATTAGCAATTGATGGCCAATCTGTAGTTGGACTTTCCATTACAACTGTCAATGTCATAGCTGTGTCATCTGCAACTACTGATGATGTAGGCCATGCACCCTTGCCAGTTGAATACTTGTTCATTCCTGCAATGAAATCGCCATGGTATGAAACTTCTGAAGCAAGCTTTGGATCCATTGAGCGCTTCCAACCATTTACGAATGAAGAAGGAAGAACTGCTTCACCGTTTGAGAACTTTAGGTCCTTCTTGATTGTAAATACCCAAGTCTTGCCCTTATCTGGGGACTTCCACTTTGAAGCAACAGCAGGAACTAGCTTGCCGTTTGCATCTGTATCAGTCAGACCATCAAACAACATTGTTGCAACGTTTGCACCAACAAGTGTTGATGTAAGCGCTGGATCAATGAAGTCTGGTTCGCCCGCAGCGAATAGATAGCAGTCGGTGTAAGTTGTTGAAGCTGCATTTGCTGTCACAACAGGTACACCAATTACGAGCGCAGATGCCGCGAAGATCGCTGCAAAACGCACGTTAAGTGACTTAACCTTCATTTAGTTATTCCTTTCTTATAAGTACTGGGTTCGCTTTGCCACTTCGGTCAAAGCGATGCGAACTTCGTGTGAGGTTCGAGGGAACGCGAGTTTACCCGCCTGAGCGCCCTACCAACAAGAAAAAGGTCAATTACGCCAAGCGTGAAAATGTTGCAAAAACGTTATATTGAACGCTACTGCAGATTCTTGTTCACTTGTTTGCGAGTTGCCGCCAAACTAGTTACAGCGGTCACAATGAGAATGCCAATAATCGTCAAAAGGCTTGCTTCAATAGAAACTGTTGGCACATGAATCCCAATTAGATCGTGAATTCCAATTTCATGGAATGCTTCAAAAACCATTTTAATTCCTATAAATCCAAGAATTACTGACAATCCTTTAGATAGATAGATTAAGCGCTCAAGTAATTCTTCTAATAAGAAATATAGTTGGCGCAAACCCATTAGAGCAAACACATTTGCGGTTGTCACAACATATGCATTTTTAGTTAAACCAAATATCGCTGGAATTGAATCTAGTGAGAAGACAAGGTTGGTAAGGCCAAGTGCAACTAGCGCAATAGTGAATGCGCTGACACCTTTGGATTCTAAGAATCGCACCATCTTTCCTTCTTCCCACTCATCTTCGTCGCTCTCGCGAGCCAAAGTCCAAGCGGTATAAATTAGAAAGGCGCCAAAAATAAAGAAAACCCAACCAAATTTGGCAATTAAAGTTGCGCCGGCCGGAATCATCAATCCGCGAATTGCAATGGTCAAAAGAATTCCAAGTAAAAGAACTAAGTGTTGCTTCTCTTTTTCAATCTTTAAAGTTCCCAAAATAATAATAAAAACGAAAATGTTATCTACTGAGAGTGCATATTCGGTTAACCAGCCTGCGAAATACTCTTTTTGCATTACTTTGTCGCCCCAGTGTGGCAATAGCGCACCAAACATAATTGCTGTCCCTACATAAATAAAGGTCCATAAAGCTGCTTCACCGATAGTAGTTCTCTTGTTGCGACGGACAATGGCTGCAATCAAATCTAAACTAATAAAGAGCGCTAGACCAACAATTGTCACTATCCATTCGGTTGTAGTGATCATCTGAAGTGTCCTCTTTCATTTATCGATCGGACTGCGCGAAGTCCATCACTTGGCCAGATTGAAAAGGATGAAATTGAGCAAGGGCTAACATCAATATGAAATAGAGAGTTGGGATTGCCTTCTAAAACTATGCTTGCTAACTGTTTGATAACTCCATTATGAGTCACAATTACAACTTTTTGACCTGGATATTTCTCTGCCAGCGCATCAAAAGCCGGTTCAATTCTTGCTGCTAAATCATCATATGACTCACCTCCAGGTGGCGTAAAAGCACTAGATGAAATCCAAGAGATGTAATCTTCTGGCCACTTCTCTTTTACTTCATCAACGCTGAGTCCATCCCAATCTCCAAAACTGCATTCGTACCAGACTTCATCATAAATTGGGGCTAAACCAGTGGTTTTAGCAATCTCATCTGCAGTGTCTTTAGTGCGCTGTAATGGCGATGAAATCAAAATATCTGGTTTTACCTTAGCGATTTCGGCGGCAACTTTGGCAGCTTGCGCTCTGCCCTCTTGCGTTAAAGGTGGATTTAATTTTCCAATTCCTGAAAATTTACGATCCGGAGTCAGAATTGTTTCTCCATGTCTAATCATGTAAACAAAAGTCGGAACTTCAGGTTCGCGCAATCTGGCAGTTAAACGATTGGCAGGTACCACCGGTTTATAACCATCAACTCGCTCATCAAGTGCTTTATTTGCTAACCGATCTGCATGCGCATTCTCTTCGCGAGGAATCCAGCGATATTTAACTAATTTCGCATCGTGTGCCTGAATGGCAGTCTTTGCCAACGCGCGCATACCCTCATTTTTAATCTGCCAACGCCCAGACATTTGTTCTACAACCAATTTCGAATCCATGGCAACTTCAATTTCAGCGGCTGGATCTAATTTGTTTACAAAATGAAGTGCCGCAATTAAGCCGCTGTATTCCGCCACATTATTTGTTGCAGTTCCAATAAATTCAAATAATTCTGCGATTACTTTTCCATTTTCAGAAACCGTGGCTCCGTACGCAGCCGGGCCAGGGTTGCCGCGCGAACCACCATCTGCAGTAACTCGAAAAACTCGACTCACAAGCGCACCAAAATTCGACGGCACTCTTCGCAGCGAGCCACCTCTTCTGCGATTAATGCATTTAACTTGGCCATATCGCCAGCATTAATCTTCAAATTACAACCCAAGCATTGCCCATTCTGTAATTTGGCCGCACCAACTTTTTCATATAAATCTGCCAAGGCCTTATCGATCTGTGGAAATAGCTCTGCGCAAGCTGCAATTGCGTTTTTTAATTCTGCATCAATAGCAGCTAGCGCCGCATCTTTTGCTACCGCTGCTTCTGCGACTTTAAGTGTTAAATCTGTCTCTTTGCTATTTAGTTCTTTAATTCGATCTTTAATTCCATCTGCGCGCAGCATGACTTCTAATTCAATCTCTTCTAACTCTGATCTGCGTGCATTTAGCGAAATAAGTTCATGCTGCATCTGTTCTAGCTCTTTTGGAGTTCCTTGACCAGCATTCAATCTTGACTCATCTTTTTCGATGCGCTTTACAACTTGCTCGACATCACTTTCGGCTCTATTTATCTCGCCGCTTAAATCACTTAATTCAGTCTCCGCGGCGATACGTAAGTCACGAACTGTTTCATATTCAATAGTTAGCTCTTTATGAGCCACCGCCTCTGGAAGCGTTCTAGCTTTTTGATCTAGGAAACTCTTCTGTAAATCTAATTCGGCAAGGCGCAATACTTTGAGTTGATCCTCAACTTTTGCTTGCAATTGGCGCCTGCTTTCGCTTATGGAATTTTGCTTTGCCAATGATATCCACTCTTGACCTTGTGAATACACTTCTGGAATGAGTGCTGTAACGCTTTCTGCCTCTTTAAGGAGTTTTGAGCGATTTGAAAGAGGCTGACCAGATAGCTAGACCAAATACTGGTACTACGGCGAAAGCGCATAGCCATCCATAAGTTAACGCGCTAATAATTACACCTGCGATAGCGCCGCCGCCTGCTCCAGCTAAATTCATTACTAAATCACTCGCACCTTGTGATGATGTTTTCAGGGTTGGATCAACTGATGAACTTAATAGCGCGGAACCTGCGATTAAAGTAAAAGACCAACCAAGACCTAATAGAAATAATCCAATTCCCAATCTAGGCACATCATCAGCTGCTGCAGTTCCCGCAACTAAACTGGATGTAAGCAATATCAATAAACCAACTTGAATAGTTCTAATTCTTCCAATGCGATCGCTAATACCACCCACTACAGGTGAAAATGCATACATTCCAATTACATGCACGCTGATTACTAAGCCAATTATCTTAAGCGAAACATCTACATGAGCCATGTGCACCGGAGTCATAACCATTATTGAGACCATTACTAAATGGCCTATCGCTATTGAAAGAATTGCAAATAGCGCAACAGGTTTATGCCAGATATCTGAAAGCGCCTCTTTTATATGTTTCTTTCCTGCTGCGTAGCTCTTGCCTTCACCAAGCGCAGTTAAATATGGATCAGGCTTTAAAAAGAGGAAAATTAAGAGTGATGCAAAAGTCAAAGTGGTTGCCGAAATCATGTACGGCCCAGTTAATCTAGGTAGACCAAAGTGTTCAGCTAAATCTCCCGCTGGTGCCATTAAATTTGGGCCAGTTACTGCGCCAACTGTTGAACCCCAAACTACATATGACAATTGCTTGGCTCTATGCGCCTCTTCCACTAAATCTATTGCGGCAAATCTTGCCTGGAAGGCAGAGGCGCTGGCAGATCCCACTAAAAACGAACCCATCAGCATTAGATAAATATTTGAATTCACTCCACCGAAAATTGCTAACAAAGAACCGATGACGCCCGCGGCATAACCAAATGAAAGTGCTAACCGTCTACCACCACGCAAAGTCAATCTCGCTAGTGGTAGCGCAAGCGTGGCTGCACCTAATACTGAAAATGTTTGCGCTAACCCTGCAAGTTCCTCAGAGCCAGTAATCGAAGCAACTAATAAGGAACCAGCGGCAACTGTTCCGGCGGTTCCGACTCCTGCACCAATTTGTGCAATTGTTAAAGTTCTAAGTGTTTTCTGTTGTAGTCGAGCATGCTGAGTCATATAGCTACTTTACGTTCTCAATGCTCTTTTTAACTATTGCCAACAAAAGTTTCTCGTCAACTTTCCAATCAGATGGCACTTCAATGGTTTTCTTATTAACTTTGTAATCCTTTAATTTTGGGCGCAGCTCGTCAATAGTATCTGCATCAAATGGCGCAATCAGAAGATGATTTTTTGCAGTAGCCACACCAAATACATACTTGTCGTTAAATTTGATCATTGGTTTATTCCAAGCGATTACTAATTCGCTCTTCGGATACTTCTCTTGGATTACTTTGAAAATCTTCTTAATGGTCTTCTGCTTTATTGGGTCCTCATCTTTCAAGAACCCAGCCATGGAGTCGAATCTCTTTGACGACTTGGAGCCTCGGCTATACATAACTAGTGCATTTGCATGGACTTGGCTAAATCCATGCTCTTCTTTCAAGTATGCAATCTGCTCTGGATACTTCATTCCTTCCAGATCTTTCATGACTTGAAACCAATATTTCATTGGCTGGCCATGCTTCTTCTCTATCTTTGGAAAGAAGGATTCTCTATCTGGATTATGTGCCACGGGGATACTCTAAGGCTATGGATTTCCTCTATCTAGCACTCTTTGTGGTCACATTGTTGGCGTTGATTTATTTGATTCGTTCAATGCGTGCCTTGCACAAAAAAGTTGGCAAGCAAACAGAGAGACTCTCAAATGGAATTCAAAAGCTAACTGAGCAGAATAGAAACGTATCTATTAATGATTACCGACAGTTAGAGGCATTTGTTCAATTAAATTTAGTACTTAATTTCAGCGCTCCTCTGCCTGCAACGCGCGGATGGGCAGGTTCTCCAGATTTACTTTTGACTCTGGCACATGTAGTTAAGACATTTAAACCAAAGTTAGTAG
>JBJTCN010000052.1:0-4543 GCA_046091905.1 Candidatus Nanopelagicaceae bacterium | reverse complement strand
CTGGTATTGATTAATCAGAAGACCAAGTGAAAAATCTGGTGGAATCACTCCAAAGCCGATGTAGATAAGTGCGGTTTCCAGAAGAATGGCACCAGACATCAGAAGCGTTACTTAAACGATAATCACACCAACTGCATTTGGCAGGATGTGCTTAAAGATGATGCGGCGATTTGAAGCGCCAGCTACGCGGGCGGCATCAACGAATTCTCGTTCGCGCAAAGTTAAGAACTCACCGCGTACCAAACGTGAAAGGCCAGTCCAACCAAAGAGACCTAAATAAAAGGCCAAGAAGGTAGCACCTAAATTACCGAAGTGAAAACCGATAACAGAACCAATTACGATTGCTGGAATGGTGATAATAAAGTCTGTAAAGCGCATCAGAATTGCATCGATTTTGCCGCGGTAGAAACCAGAGATCGCACCTATCACTGTTCCGATAGTTGCAGAAATAATTCCGATAATAAACATCACGGTTAGAGAGCGCTGAGTTCCCTTCATAACCAACGCGAAATAATCACGTCCAATATCATCTTGGCCAAATGGGTGATCGCCAAGAGTAATTCCTGCGCCACCTAAGAATTTTGGATGCAGACTCAAGGTTGGGCAGCCAACGGTGTCACCGCATTCCTCGCCAAAGCGAAGCTCTGGCAAATCTTCGGTGCTCCACTTCCACCAACCTGGAACGCGCCACTTGCCTAATAAGCGCCAATCAAGTGCGGTGAAAACAAAGAGAATAATGAAGCAAATTGTAAAGAGCGAAATCATGGCAGCGCGGTGGCGCACAAAACGACGTCTAACGATTGCGCCTTGGCTTAGGCCTTCCGTCTCTTTGTTTGCAATAGCATTTTCACCGGTGGTAACTGATTCAGTATCAGCTACTTTTTTACGATTAAAGATATTAAACATTAGGCACCACTTCCAATTCGGATACGTGGATCAAGAGCCGAATAGAGCAGGTCAGCCACAAGATTTGCAAGCACTGCAAGCGATGCGGTCACAAAGAAAACTCCCATAAGTAAATTAAGGTCGTAAGCGGAGATACCTCTGCGGAAGAGCGTGCCCATTCCGGACCAGCCAAATACGCTTTCGGTAATAATTGCGCCACCAATAATTCCCGCAAAATCTACGACCATGATTGTGGTCAAAGGAATCATGGTGTTGCGGAATGCGTGGCGCATAATCACGGTGCGTTCAGTCAAACCTTTAGCGCGAGCAGTTCGGATGTAATCCTGATTTAGCACTTCTAGCAACGTTCCGCGTGAGAAGCGGACGTATCCTGCAAATGAAATCAGAGTAAGTGCAATCGTTGGTAGGAATAAGTGAAGGATGGTATCTAGATTAGAGATCCAGAAATCAGAAGTTTCTAATAAATCATTTCGTTGGCCAATAGTTGGCACTGGGCGATTATTAATGGCATCGGTCGCCATATATGGCATCCAGGTGTACATAAACTTATCAACCAGCACCATAAATGCAGAAAGTACCGCAGTTAAGATGGTGGTGCGAATGATTGGCCTGCGATCGATTTTTGCAAAGTAAATCGCTACTGCGGTTGCCAATGCAATCGTGAAAATCAGCATAGCCAGCAGAATCAAGATGTTCATGGATTGTTTAAAGATCATATTTACTGGGTAATAGAAGACTAAAGTTAGCGCAGACATAGCCAGTGACGCCTTAAGTGCAACTCTATTTGAAAGACCAACTGAAATTTGGGTAATGCCGTATGCAATTCCCACTGAAATTAACGTTACCAGTATCGGTCCAAGACGAGGCTGCAAGAACCAATTCATCAAGTCCATAACTTTAATTACCAAAATAGTTCCTACAAAAACTGATACAAAGATGGTCCAGAATCTCTTTCGAGTTCCACCAAGTAACGAAGACCAGAAAAGAGCTCCGACTAATCCAAAACCAATCATCCACGATATTGGAACCGTGGGGTTAGCCAGAAAATTATTAAATGAAATTGCTAGATATTCTTTTAGCAAAACCGCGACCCAGAAAACTGGCAGGGAGAACATTAAGAATGTAAAGAATGTTGCTGAGTAGTCAAAGCGGCTGTACTGGCGAAGCGCGGTAGTAATTCCGATCATTATGCCAAGCACAATTGCAATAATTGTAGAAGCCAATACCAGACGAATGGTTACCGGAATCGCTCTGGATAGCTCTGATGCCACGCTTGCATTTTCACGGGTCATGCCAAAATTAGGTTGCCCAATAAATAATCCAAGCACACCGCGAAGCCAGAGAAAGTATCTAGCAGGAGGCGGCACATCTAATTGCAGTTCACGAGTTAGGAGGGCGATTAAGTAATCGCGATTTGGGTCGGTACTGACTTTTAGCTCAGCTAATGGGTCTGCTGAAATTGCAGATAGGTTATAGAGAATAAAACTAGAGCCAAAGAGAATAACGGCCAATACGCCCAAGCGGCGCATGATGTAAGCGAACACGTGATTCCTTTACTAATTCCGCGATGAATATCAAGGTGACTATACAGGAAAGTGGCGCACAGGAAGATAATTCCTATGCGCCACTCCCGTTTAACTAACTAAAAGTTAGTGACAAAGAGTTTTAAGCTCTTAGTACTTCCACTCCCAGTAGTTCCACACGATCTGTGGTGACAATGGGCTTGGCTTGATTCCCTTTAGGTTTTCGTTAACCGCAAGGATACCTGGGTGGATAAATACGCCCTGAGTGATTGCATCATTATTTGTAATGCGCTCAATCTGGATGTACTTGTTTACCAATGCATTTGTTGACATTGGAACATCTAGTGTTCCAATAATTGAGTCAACTGTTGAATTTGAGTAACCAGTAATGTTATTACCACCATTGGTTAGGAAGATCTCTGAAGACTGCTTCTGTGTTACTGATGAAGCAACCCATGCGAAGAAGTAAACGTCATACTTTGAAACACCAAGTTGTGATGGCCAGTCGGTACGAACATCTCCAACTAGATCAAAACCAACCTTCGCCAAGTTTGCCTTTGCAAGTGCAAATTCAGCTGCACGGCGTGGGTTGTTACCCGGCACAAGAACGTTTACCTTGATTGGGTTCTTAAGTGCATCTGGATAGTACTTTAATACCAATCCAAGTGCGCGCTTGTTGCGTTCTTCTTGAGTTCCTTGTACATAGTATGAAGAACCATTTGCAGCAACTAGTTTGTCATAAGCCGCTGATCCTGGTGCTAACCAAGTTGAACGAATAGGAGTCTTTACACCGTTAATTGGTGCAATCAACTTAGACAAAATTTCTTCACGTGGCAGACCAAGAAGGAATGCGCGGCGAAGTGCTAATGACTTAGCGCCATCCTTAACAGAGAAGATACCTGTGTATGGGTCTTCGCCTGGAACGGTGTCATAGTGAAGATCCCAGTGCTCGTAAGCAACTTCTTCTTTACCAACAACGTTAACGCCCTTGATTGCCTTTAGCTTTGCTACACCATCAGCGGTTGCTTGGCCTGCATAAACATCAAGCTCGCCATTTGCTAGCGCTTGAGCTGCTGCAGTTCCATCACCGATGAACTTAAATACGATGGTATCAATATCACCCTGAAGCGCTGGACCTGAGTTGTACTTAGCGTTGCGCTTTAGAGTTACAGATGTCTTAGCAACTGCGTTATCAATTATGTAACCACCGTTTGAAACTAGAAGTAGTGGGTTGGTTGATGAGTTAACAGTTGTAATTGTGTAGCTGCTGGACCAAATCTTGCCAAGTGCTTTTAGCACAGTGGTGTCCTTGTCATTAAATGCGGTAAGGAACTTAGCCTTCGCCGCATTTCCTTCAGCCACGGTACCAAGCTTGGTTGCACCATCATTTATTTGAATCATGGTGTGAACTGGTGATGGGCCAGGGCCCTGTAAATCCCAGTTAGCGATTGGCATCTTGTAGCGAATAGTTACCTTCATCTGGTCAGCAGATAGTTCTGGCTCTCCAACAACGTTATCGTCGTAAGTTCCACCATAACCAAGTGATTCGAAAGCAGGTTTTGCAGTTTTGCTCTTTGGATCACCTAGACCAGCAGCGATTGAATATGCGCCGCTTGAAAGCACGTGTGAAAGAAGTAGATCAACACCGGTGATAGGTACACCATCAGACCAAACGCGGCCTGGGTTTACTGTGTACTGAACACGGAAGTCTGTCTTTGTATTCTTAACAATCTTGTAGGTTCCGAAAGTTGTATTTGGAACAACTTCCTTCTTGTTGTTGTAGTAGTAGAAACCAGCGCCCTGTAAATAACTTACAGCTGCACAAGTTGTTGAGTTTGTTGCTGACGTACTGCAGTTAAGACCAGTAATTGGGTTGGTCTCATGCAGAATCACGGTAGAACGAGTTGCTGATTGTGCTGGTGAAAGCATTGTGAATCCCAATGCAAGTGCAGCTACTGCAGCAACCGCGATCTTTACGCGTGTTACCTTCATTTATCCTCCTAGAGGGTGCGTTGTTAGCAGCTTGTGAAGAGTCGACTCCCTCGCAAACCGCAGTTGGGCAATCCTCGCCTAATGCGTGCAATAACTCAATGACTACTTACGCAGATACGGGC
>JBJTCN010000051.1:0-2741 GCA_046091905.1 Candidatus Nanopelagicaceae bacterium | reverse complement strand
TACAAGTATCGAATTCGTGGTAAACAGGCGGCAATTGATTCGTTAGCGAGTTCAGTGGCGATGACAGGTGCGCTAATAGTCTTCGCACCAGTTTTAAGCATTTTAATTACCACAATCATTAAGGGCGCACCGGGTTTACATTGGTCCCTTTTCACAGACACCATGTTTGCAGCCTCTTATATGGATCCCATTGAAAATGGCGGCTTGCTTCATGCAATTGTCGGAACGCTATATCTAATCTTGCTTTCTATTGTGATTAGCGTGCCCATGGGAATTTTAACTGCGCTTTATTTAACGGAAATTAAAGGCCCAGGTTCGAAATTTATTCAATTTACAGTACAGGCGATGTCGGGTGTGCCATCAGTGGTAGCAGGTTTATTTATCTTCGCTGCAATTATTTTGACTACGCCACTAAAAGCTTCGGGCATTGATGGTGCATTTGCACTTTCAATTTTGATGGTGCCAACTGTGACTCGCACTGCTCAAGAGGTGCTGTTATTAGTACCAAATGATTTGCGCGAAGCTGGTCTTGCGATGGGCGCAACTCAATGGCGTACCGTGGCATCGATTGTGGTGCCAGCTGCCAGAAATGGCTTATTAACCGCAACTATTCTGGGCGTCGCCCGTATTGCTGGCGAAACTGCACCTTTAATTTTCACAATTGGCGGTTCGGATAAATTGAATTTAAATCCATTTAAGGATTATCAAGGCGCGCTGCCTTTCTATGTTTGGAAAGGTTTATTACTCGGTACCCCTGAATCAATCCAAAGAGCATGGACCGGAATTTTGGTGCTCTTAGTTTTAGTTCTAGTTCTATTTACCTTGGCGCGAAGTTTTGGATCACGAAAGGCAGGAAAATGAGTTCAGATCTAGAAGCAAGAGGCGTGCATGCTTGGTTTACCAAACATCACGCACTAGCTGATGTTTCGCTTACCTTTGATGGTGGTTCGGTGACTGCTTTGATTGGCCCATCTGGCTGCGGAAAATCTACCTTTATTCGCACCTTAAATCGTATGCACGAATTTATCCCAGGCGCTGCGATGGCTGGCGAAGTTCTGCTTAACGGTAAAGATATTTACGAAAAGGGAACTGACGTCACCAAGATTCGTTTGCAAATCGGAATGGTTTTCCAAAAACCAAATCCATTTCCATCAATGACAATTGGTGAAAACGTGCTCTCTGGTTTGAAATTAGCTCAGTTAAAAACTGAGAATAAAGAAGATTTAATGCAAGAGTGCCTAGTCCGTGCTGGGCTTTGGAAAGAGGTAAAGGATCGCTTGGATTCTTATGCCGGCGGCCTATCTGGTGGACAGCAACAGCGCCTATGTATTGCCCGATCTTTAGCGGTGAAACCCAAGGTGCTATTAATGGATGAACCATGTTCCGCTTTAGATCCGGGATCTACCTTGCGCATCGAAGACACTATTCGCGAATTAGCTTCTGACATGACTATCGTGATTGTGACTCACAATATGCAGCAAGCTGCACGTATCTCTGATTTCACTGCTTTCTTCCTATCTGATGGTGGCCCAGGCCATCTAATCGAAGTGGGCAAGACCGATGAAATCTTCTCCAAGCCCGTAGATAAGCGCACCGAAGATTACGTCTCTGGACGCTTTGGTTAACCTCGGCGGTTAACCAAATGTTCACTTTGATTTGTACCTTTGTTAAGCGTCATATCGTTTCAAGTTAGCCAATTTTTATACGGTTAGCGCGTTCAATAGATGAACTACTAAATCGAGAGGTATAAATGAAGAACTCATTAAAGAAAGTTGCAGTAGCAGTTACCGCACTTTCCATCGTTCTTACCCCAGCTGCTAATGCAGCAGTATTAAAGGCTTCTGGAGCTACATCAGTTTCAGGTTTAATTGACAAATGCAAGGCTGATTATCAGTCTGCAACCGGCCACTCATTCGACTATCCAGGTGGCGGATCTGGTGCAGGTAAGACTGCATTTACAAACGGAACCGTAGATTTCGCATTCTCTGATTCGGTGCACTCACCACTTATCGCTAATGAAATTCACGTACCAACTGTGCTATGGCCTGTTGCGATTCTGACAAATTTAACTGGATCTAATAAGCCAGTAACTCTTTCAACAGACACTATTGCTGACATTTTCGCTGGAAAGATCAAGAATTGGAACGACCCAGCAATCGTTGCGGACAATAACCGAACCATCAACACCATTATTTATAAGAAAGATCCAGCTGGCAAGGTTGCCAAAGATGCTAATGGCGCACCAATCGTGCTACGCACTCAGGCTGTAACTCAGCACCGCACTATGCCAAATCTGCCAATTACCGTGATTTATCGCTCTGATAACTCTGGTACTTCAAATAACTTAGCTCGTGCGCTAAATAAGTTAGCGCCATCAGTCTGGAGTAAAGCACCGGCTGATTCATTTGCTACAGCTTTTCCAGGAACAATTACTGCAGATCCAGTTCGTTTCCGTTCTGCATCAGGTTCTGCCGGAGTCTCTCTACTTGCATCAAAGACTAAGGGTGCAATTACTTACGCTGAACTTTCTTTTGCAGCAACTTATCGACTTGGCTTAACTTCAGTAATCAATAAGGCTGGAAATGCAATCTTGCCTTCATCTGATTCCGCAGCTGCTGCAGGTGGCGTAGCTGCAATCGATGACGCTACAGGTGTGTTGACCTTCGATTACTTAACTACAGATTCAGATGCCTATCCATTTACTGCAACTACATATGCATTGGTTTCAACCAAGTATGGTG
>JBJTCN010000050.1:0-2374 GCA_046091905.1 Candidatus Nanopelagicaceae bacterium | reverse complement strand
AGGCGCCGGAATCATTTAAGAACTTGGATTATGTCGGAGGGTTATTGGCAACAACTCCTGGTTGGTTTTTATGGCCAATTCTATTACTCGCAATTCTTGGTGGTTTTTCAACGGGAACAACCGCGCTTTATGGAACTGGGCTTGATTTTTCGAGCGTATTTCCTAAGTTAAGTCGCGTTCAAGCAACGTTATTGATTGGCTCGTTCACGATTGGCTTAATCTTTATCGGTCGATTTGCCTTTAATATCGTAACTAGCGTTACCACTTTCGTTACCTTGATTATTGTCTGTACGACTCCTTGGATGGTGATGATGATGGTGGGCTATTTACACCGTCGTGGCTTCTATCTCTCAGAAGATCTACAAGTCTTTAATCGAGGCCAAAAGGGTGGCGCATATTGGTTCCGCAACGGCGTAAATATAGAAGCGCTATTCATTTGGATTCTCTCTGCCGTACTAAGCCTCTGCTTTGTGAATTTGCCAGGACAATTTGTGGGTCCGCTCGGCAATCTCTTTAACGGACTTGATATCTCACTCCCGGTTGCAGTCGTGGTTCCAGCAGTTCTCTATACCCTTAATCTTATGAGCGTCCCAGAAGCTTCCGCGATTCACGGTGAAATGGGCGCACGCTTTAGAGCTGGTGTGAATAAACCAATTGCACCAATTGAGAAGAAGTAGTTCTAGAAGAAATTAGGGAGTGAATGGCTGATCAAGAAATTCCCCGCGTCACAACTGGTGATGTGATTGGTCAGGTAGACGCGACCAAGATTCCCCGGTACGGCGGACTTTCAACCTTTGCACTTTTGCCGAGATTAGATGAGGTAAAGCGTGCAGAAGTTGCAGTAGTTGGAGTTCCGTTTGATGCTGGGGTTTCTTATCGCCCGGGAGCTCGATTTGGACCGAGCCATGTCCGTGAAGCTTCCAGGTTGTTGCGCCCCTTTAATCCTGAGTTAAAAACTTCGCCTTTTGCCTCGCAACAAGTTGTAGATGCTGGGGATTTTCCAGCCAATCCATTTGATATCGAAGCGGGGTTAGCAAGTATCGAGAGTTCGTATAGCAAGTTATTGGATAGCGCGGATAAGGTAATTGCAATTGGCGGCGATCACACAATTACTTTGGCAATTTTACGTGCGCTAAAAGCAAAACATGGGCCAATCAGTGTGATTCATTTCGACGCCCATCTGGATACTTGGGATTCCTACTTTGGTGCCGATTACACACATGGAACTACCTTCCGCCGAGCTAGTGAAGAGGGTTTGTTAGATCAGTCGAGTTGTATCCATATTGGAATTCGAGGTCCGCTTTATGCAGCTTCGAATTTAGAGGATGACCAAGCCCTTGGCTTCCAGATTTTCTCAGCGGTGCAAATAGAGGAACTTGGGATAACTGAGGCGATTACACGAATAAAGAAACGTGTTAGCGCCAAATCGGTTTACATAAGTATTGATATCGATGTGTTAGATCCGGCTCACGCACCTGGAACTGGAACCCCGGAGGCCGGTGGAATGACCAGCCGTGAGTTACTCCAGATTCTGCGCGCTAGTAAAGATTTGAATGTGGTTGGCGCTGATGTGGTTGAAGTAGCGCCGGCTTATGACCATGCGCAACTAACTGGAATAGCAGCATCGCATTGCATTTATGAGATGTTAAGCGCGATGGTAAAGAAGTAAACCCGTGCTCGATTTTTATGAAGCCAATTAAATGTTATTGGATTAGCCAGAGCCCCCCGTCAGGATTGAACTGACGACCTGCCGCTTACAAGGCGGCTGCTCTACCACTGAGCTAGAGAGGCGGATATTTAGGGCGTAATTATGGCATAGCTTGCCATGAGCAAATTACTTAAGCCGGTGGCCACTTAATTGGCCAAGCATACTTAGCGCTTCTGCCATCGCCAGAGGATTTACCCCGTAATCTGCGCCAAAGCCACGGAATTACAAAGATGATGATCCAAGCAAGATTATTTAATTTTTTACTCAACTTAGATTGCAGTTTTTCTGGTGGTGGCAATACTTTCCAATTTGGATCAAAGGGCAAACCAAGTCCCTCTAAAACCGCGTTCGCTAATCGCTTATGCCCTTCAGCATTCATATGTAATCGATCAAATGATAAAAAAGCTTTAGTATTTAAAAACTCAGCCCTTTTTCCTTCAAATAAAATTGTTGGATATTTGCCTGCCACCATTCTAATGTTTTCATTAAATGCACTAAATCTTTGATGCCAAAGCTTTGCGGTTTTTCCCTTTCCTTCCACCTTATCGACCACGGTGAAAATAATTACTGTGGCCCCGGCATCGGTTAATTGTTTTACGCCCTTTTCATACTCAGGCAGGGAGATCTCAGGTTTGTAATTAGGGCGCAATACATCATTAGCACCAG
>JBJTCN010000049.1:0-4873 GCA_046091905.1 Candidatus Nanopelagicaceae bacterium | reverse complement strand
TACTCACCCAGATATGGCGCTGTGGCATCAACTAGATCCCAGTTATTTACTACCCCGCCACCTTTAACCATTGAAATATATGTTTCATACAGCCGCTTGCGCACTCTTTGATCTTTAGCTGCTCTAAATTGATTAACTAGGCTTACAGGGCAACTCATATAACAAACATGAAGGCCACTTCAAATTAACGAGGTGGCCTTCTCCTTTTATTCTTTGCCAATTCTCGAGAGCACACCAGCTGCAAACAAAAGCGCTATTGGCAAAAGCATTCCGATAGTAAGGGAAGTAGCATCAGAGATAAAACCTATTGTGGCAGGAATTATGGCAACACCAATCATTGCAACTAAGAAAGCACGAGATAGTGCAATTCCCATATTAATGCCAGGCGTGCTTCCCAATATTGTGAGAAATCCTGGAAATAAAGGTCCAACTCCGGAGCCAGCCGCAAAATAACCAATCAAGATAATTAAATATGCAAGTGGGCGATTAAAGTGATCAATACTTACGCCAACTATCATCGTAGAAAGCCAAACAAGAGATCCGACAAGCCCGGAAATTTTTATTACCTTAGCAGCACCAAATTGATGAATATATTTATCTCCTAAGATGCGACTGATAATCATTCCGGATTCAAATGCAATATAAGCACCAACATACAACTGTCCAGTAATTGCTAACACATCTCGCAAGAAAAGAGCAGACCAATCTGTTGCGCCAAATTCAGCTCCATTTGAGAGCATCATTCCTATACCAATTAAGATCACTATTCTGCCAAGGGGACTGAACCAAGGTAAATCTGATGTTTCAACTTTCTCTTGATTCGGTTTTTTACCAGCTAGTTTCTTTCCATTTACCACTAAAACTGCAAAAACAATCACTGCGATTCCAGTCAAGTGATATGAATATTTAACTCGACCAATAAGAAATGATCCGAAAAAAGCTGCCGCCAAAGTTCCTATTGACCAGAAAGCATGAAAGCCCGAAAGGTACTTTCGCTTCTGTTCAGCCTCAATTTCTTGCGTGATAATCGTTAGTGGATTATCTAAAAACATATAGCCCATAACAAAGGCGATGATTCCAAGGAAAACAAAGAAGGGATTAGGTGCATAAGCAATCAATAAATAACCAATAGGGAAGACGCAACTACCTAGATAAAAGACCTTTTTAGTACCTAGATTTAGAATAAGTTTTCCAATTATTCGAGAGCTCAAGAATGCGGCAATAGAACTACCAATTAAGGTTTTACCTAATGTCGCATCACTCATCTTTAGCGCGCTCTTTAGTTCTGGAATTCTGGTTGACCAACCACCAAGTAATACACCCATAAAAAAGAAATTAATTCTTATTGATGATACTGATTGCTTTAAACTTGTCACAGTCTCTAAGCCTCTCTCCAGGTTACTAAATATAATACTTTCGCTTTATCTAATTAACCGATAGGGTTCCCAAATGAGCAAAAAAGTAGACCCAGATTTTCTTGCCCTGCCACTTGATACGCTATCCGATGCCGCAATCTCAACGGGCACTGCTGCAGGTGCATCGCATGTTGATGTGCGAATCGAAAGAACTCGTACTGGACATTTAATACTAAGAGATGCCACTCCAGAAACTCAAGCAGATGAAACTAATTTTGGTATCGGAGTGCGAGTAATAGTTAATGGAGCCTGGGGCTTTGCCTCTTCGCCAGATGTTTCAATAGATAGCGCTAAGAAATTAGCTTTGACGGCAGTTCAAATGGCCAAGACTTCAAAGCCGTTATCGACTGAATTTGTGGCGCTAGTACCAGAACCGGTTTATCCAAAGAAACTATGGGTCTCTGCTTATGAAATAGATCCGTTCTTAGTAAGTGATGCCGAAAAGAAAGATCGTTTAGCATCTCTAAGTACAAAACTTTTAACTGCAGAATCAGTTAATCACACCAGCGCTAGAACCATGTATGTAAAAGAGCAGAAACATTATGCAGATTCATATGGAACCAGTACGACACAACAACGTGTAAGAATGCAGACACAGATTGATGCAATCTCAATTGGTGCCCATGGTTTTCAATCAATGCGCACCTTGGCGCAACCAGCTGGCTACGGTTGGGAGTGGATGGGAAATAGCATCTGGAATTGGGATGCGGAGATTGAGGAACTTCCGACTCTTTTAGCAGAAAAAGTGAAAGCACCATCAGTTGAAGCTGGGCGTTATGATTTACTAATTCATCCATCAAATCTCTGGTTAACAATTCATGAATCAATTGGGCATGCCACTGAATTAGATCGCGCGATTGGTTATGAAGCCAATTACGCGGGCACTTCATTTGCGACACCAGATAAATTAGGTACACTCAAATATGGCTCTGCGCTGATGAATGTAACTGGCGATCGCAACACAGAACATGGATTAAGTACCGTGGGTTGGGATGATGAAGGGGTAGCTGGTCAGCAATGGGACATAATTAAAGATGGCACTTTGGTTGGCTATCAGTTAGATCGCAGAATTGCCCAAAGAGTAGGGCGAGAGCGCAGCAATGGCTGTGCCTTTGCAGATTCGCCAAGCCATGTGCCGATTCAGAGAATGCCGAACGTATCTTTACAGCCAAATCCAGATGGACCATCGCTAAATCAAATGATTGAATCAATTGAAGATGGCATTTATATTTTGGGTGATAATTCTTGGTCAATTGATATGCAGCGATACAACTTCCAATTTACTGGACAGCAATTCCATCGAATCAAGAATGGCAAGATTGTCGGCCAATTGAAGGATGTGGCATACCAAGCGACTACAACCGATTTCTGGGGCGCTATGAAATCAGTTGGTGGCCCATCTACTTATGTATTAGGTGGCGCTTTTAATTGTGGCAAGGCGCAACCTGGGCAAATTGCTGCTGTTAGCCATGGTTGTCCGGCAGCCATCTTCGACAAGATAAATATTCTAAATACTGTTGCGGAGGCTGGAAAATGATGCGCGCACAAGATCTAATTGAAAAAATCACCACCGCAGCGCCTTGTGATGATTGCATTGTGATTGTTAAAGATAAAACTCAAGCCAATTTACGTTGGGCTAATAGTACATTGACTACAAATGGTGTGATTCAGGAACGTAGCGTCACGGTAATTGCATTTGTAAGCATGGGTGGCAAAATGGCAACTGGTGGGGTTACCCGTACTGGTTTAACCGAATCTGAAATTCCACAAATTATTGATGAAGCAATCACTGCAGCTAAAGCAGCAGGAGCCGCTGAAGATTATGCACCACTAGCGCGCGATATCTCAATTGGTAATTGGGCAGCAGAACATCAACCAACTGGCCCAGAAGTTTTTGCAAAATTTGCACCCGAACTTGGCGAGATGTTGCAAAGGTCAGTATCTGATTCCATCGAGCTCTTTGGTTATGCAGAAAACGAACACGCAACTACTTGGGTAGGTTCAAAGGGTGGATTAAGGCTTCGTCATGATGCGCCAATTGGCCGCGTTGAAATGACTGGTAAATCGCATCAGCGTTCACGTTCCACTTGGGAAGGTGTAGAAACACATGATTTTTCAAATGTTTCAGTACCTGCAATCGATAAGAAGATTCGCCAGAGATTAGAGTGGCAAGGAAAGAAGATTGCTCTTCCCGCTGGACGTTACGACACCATCATGCCTTCTGGAACTGTGGGAGATTTATATACCTACATGCTCTGGGTATCTGATGCACGTAGCGCTTGGGAAGGCCGTAGCGTCTTTTCAAAGAAGGGCGGTGGCACCAGAGTTGGTGAGAAACTTTCGTCAGCCGGCGTAAATATTTTTAGTGATCCGGCAAGTAAATTATTACCAGGCGCAACTTTCGTCGCCAATCCATCGTCATCTTCACATACTTCAGTTTTCGATAACGGTCAGCAAATTGGTCGAACTGATTGGTTAAGAGATGGTGTGTTGCAATCGCTAATTCAGACTCGGGCATCATCCGAACTGACTTCGATGCCATTTACTCCAATCGGAGATAACTTCTTCATGGAAGTTCCTGGTGCTTCTGGTTCTTTGGATGATTTAATCAAAAAAGTGGATCATGGTCTGCTCTTAACAACCATGTGGTACATCCGAATGGTTGATCCAAACTCATTACTGCTTACAGGTCTAACCCGTGATGGCGTTTATTACGTTAAGAATGGGGAAGTACAGGGAGCTACAAATAACTTCCGCTGGAATGATTCTCCAGTTAATGCGTTATCTAGAATTACCGCAGCCGGTGCAAGTGAATGGACTCAGCCACGTGAATGGGCTGGAGATATCTTCCATATGCACATGCCACCGCTCGTAATTAAAGATTTCAATATGTCTACGGTCAGTCCAGGTAATTAATTACCGGCCAAACGAGCTTCGCGACGTTCACGTTGCTCCTTTGGATCTGGCACAGGAACCGCAGCAATTAACTTGCGTGTGTAATCATCTTTTGGCTTCTTCAAAATCTGATCGCGCTCGCCAACTTCCACTAAGCGACCTTCTTGCATCACTGCAATTCGGTGCGAAAGGATGTCGACCACTGCCAAGTCGTGGCTGATGAAGAGACAAGCAAAATTTAACTTCTCTTGCAGCTCTTGCAGCAACTCAAGGAAGCGCGCCTGTACTGAAACATCCAGTGCAGAAGTTGGTTCATCTGCAATAAGTAGGTCAGGTGTAAGTGCCAGAGCACGAGCGATACCAACACGCTGGCGTTGACCACCAGATAATTCGTGTGGGAAACGGTTGCGGTAGCTTCGTGGTAATTCCACTTGCTCGAGTAAATCTTCTACTCGTCTATTTAGCTCTGCGCCTGAAGCCAGCTTCGCTAAGAAAATTGGTTCGCCAATTGATTCACCAATTGGCAGACGAGGATTTAATGAACTGGCTGGATCCTGGAAAAC
>JBJTCN010000048.1:0-23928 GCA_046091905.1 Candidatus Nanopelagicaceae bacterium | reverse complement strand
CCTGCGCTTTGGTTATGAATTAACTGAGATGACTGAATTTTTTAAAGAGACCTCTTTCCGAGTTTTCCAAGCACCATATGTTGGCGCGGTAGTAATGCCATGTGGTGGTGGTCCAAACTGAAATGCATCTAACAAAAAGCCAAACTTGCTCTGTGCCTCTTCTGCCGTTAGACCGATAACTTCAAAGACATCGCGTTGAATTTGCTGATCGTGAATACGGATCGATCCACCGCCTAATTCGGTTCCATTAAGAACAATGTCATACGCATAAGCAAGCGCACTTGCTGGATCGCTCTTAAAGCTATTAGCAAATTCAGGCTTCGGACCTGTGAATGGATGATGTACTGCAGTCCATCCACCATTCTCGGTTGGTTCGAACATCGGCGCATCAACCACCCAAAGAAATTCCCATTTAGATTCATCAATTAAATTGCAACGTTTACCAATTTCCAATCGAACAGCGCCAAGTAGCGCCTGTGATTCGCTCTTTGCACCCGCAGCAAAGAAAATTTCATCTCCTGGTTTGGCACCAGCTTTAGCGGCTACTCCAGCAATCTCGCCCTCAGTTAAATTCTTAGCAACTGGTCCAGCTAGCGTGCCATCGCTTTGCACCAATATATATGCAAGCCCCTTAGCTCCACGCGCTTTGGCCCAATCCTGCCAACCATCTAGCTCTCGTCTAGGTGAATCTGCACCACCTGGCATTACTACCGCGCCAACATATGGTGCTTGGAAAACTCGGAAAGAGGTCTCTTTAAAAAATTCAGTCATCTCAGTTAATTCATAACCAAAGCGCAGGTCAGGTTTATCAGAACCAAAACGATCCATCGCAACTTTATATGTCATGCGCGCAATTGGAAGTGGAATTTGGTAGTTCTTTACCTCTTTCCAGATTTGCGCCAATAATTTTTCAATTAGCTTCAGGATATCTTCTTGATCGATGAAAGACATCTCAATATCCAATTGGGTAAATTCTGGTTGCCGATCAGCGCGGAAATCTTCATCGCGGAAACAGCGAGCTATTTGGTAGTAACGCTCCATGCCCGCGACCATTAATAGCTGCTTAAATAACTGTGGTGACTGCGGCAGCGCATACCAAGATCCAGGTTGCAGACGAACTGGTACTAAAAAGTCGCGTGCTCCTTCAGGGGTAGAGCGAGTTAAGTATGGAGTTTCGATTTCATAAAAATCTTCCGCCTCCATGATTCGACGGATAACTGAAGTAACCTTCGAGCGCAAACGTAAATTTGCAGCTGGTTTCTCTCTTCGTAAATCTAGATAACGATATTTAAGTCGAACCTCTTCTGAAATTTCATAATCATCACCAGAATCGACTGGAAATGGCAGTGGCGCGGCTTCAGAGAGCACGATTACCTCTTTAGCGATAACTTCAATTTCACCGGTTGGAGTCTTGGTATTCTCTGAACCTGCTGGGCGCGCAATTACCCCACCAACAATCTTTAAACACCATTCAGCGCGCAGTGAACCGGCGGTAGCTTCATCGTTAATAACTACCTGGCACCAACCTGACCCATCACGTAGGTCGATAAATGCAACCCCGCCATGATCTCGGCGGCGCGCGACCCAGCCAGTAAGTGTGACGATTTGGCCAACATGGCTGGCACGCAATTCTCCAACCTTATGGGTGCGAAGCATTTGTATCCTTAAGTTTTCGTTTACAGATTCTTTAAGAGTTCGCTAATTCTAACTCTCTTTGTATCTCCGGATGACATAGTTTTTAGCTCCACATCCCCCGATGTGACCTCGGATTCACCGAGCACCACCAGATATTTTGCACCAGATTTATCAGCTGCTTTCATTGCCCCTTTCAGCGCGCGATCTCCGAATGCAATCTCTACTACCTTGCCTTGCATTCTCAAATCAGTTGCGATTTTCAGCGCCGCACTCTGTGTGCCAAGTGGGATGATAAATAGATCTGGGTTTCCTAAATCCGGTGGAATTACGCCCTCTTCTTCGGCGGCAAGAATGGTGCGATCTACACCAAGTCCCCAACCGATACCAGATAAATCTTGGCCACCAAGCTCGCTCATTAATTTGTCGTAACGTCCTCCGCCGCCGATGGCAGATTGTGCGCCAAGACCAGTATGAATAAATTCGAAGGTGGTGCCGGTGTAATAATCGAAGCCGCGCACCAATCTAGAATTAATTTCATACTTGACGCCGAGTTCAACAAGATATTCACGTACCTTTGCAAAATGATCCTTTGATTTCTCACTTAAATAATCAAGCAGGACCGGAGCTTTCTGCATCGCCGAAACCATCTCTTGCCGTTTATCTTCTAATAAGGGGTGTTGATTTAATTTTGCTCGGGTTGCAGTTGCTTCATCTAGTTTTAGAGTTTCATAAAATTTAAGTAACTCTTTGCGATGGGCGGCCCTAGATTCTGCATCACCTAAAGATGTGATTTCTAAACGATAATTTTTAAGACCAATATTCTTAAAAGCTTGATCGGCTAGCCAGATCACCTCAGCGTCAATGAGTGGATCTTCTAAGCCGATCGCTTCAATTCCAACTTGATAGAACTGGCGATAACGACCTTTTTGAGGGCGTTCGGCTCGGAAGTATGCACCTGAATATAAAACCTTTACTGGTAGTTGTCCGCGATCCAAACCATGTTCGATCACTGCTCGCATTACGCCTGCGGTTCCTTCAGGCCGGAGCGTAATTGATCGACCACCGCGATCTTCAAAGGTGTACATCTCTTTAGTGACAATATCCGTGGACTCACCAACGCCACGTGCAAAAAGTGCGGTATCTTCAAAGACCGGTAGCTCCATGTATTCGTAACCAGCGCTTTTAGCGGGAGCGCAGAGTTGATCGCGCACAAATTCAAAGATGGCAGAGCGCGGCGGAATGTATTCACTTACACCTTTTGGTGCTTGGAAATTCATTTCACGCCTTCCTGGTGAGTTCTTGTAGGAACTGATTGTATTTTCTCTCGCGCCCAATTGAGGTTTCTGGACCGTGTCCAGGCAGAACTTGCATCACATCTGGCAGCGGCAAGACTTTTTCACGCAATGATCTCTCCATTGCCGGCCATGATCCGCCAGGCAAATCTGTGCGGCCAATTGAACCCGCAAAGAGCACATCACCTGAGATCAGCACTTCACCATTGACTTCAAACATCACGGAGCCTTTGGTATGACCAGGTGCATGTATTGCCTTAATTTGCAAACCAACTAAATCAAGAATTTCATTATCTTTTAGTTCCAAAACTTCTCTAGGTTCTATCCATTTAGTCCCAGATAGTTGCGCAATAAATTCTGCGCCATGTGCGCGTTCTGGATGCAACAATAGTTCTCGATCATCACTATGAATCATGGCCGGAATTCCATAACCATCACAGATTGGTTGTACTGAAAAGGTATGGTCTAAATGTCCATGAGTAATCAGAGTCGCCACTGGCTTGAGATTAAATTCAGTTAATCTCTCCGCAAGCTGTTCGGAGACATTGGGCATTCCAGGATCCACCACAATGCACTCCTGCCCACGCCCCACGCTTAATATCCAGCAGTTGGTAGCGAAGGCCTGAGCCTGAAAGTTGGTAACGAGCATGGGTGGAGGGTAGCCTTTCGCACCTAACCGCCGTCACCTTTAACCGGGTGACTTATAACGACGGAAGTTAAAACTTCCTTAGTGCATCCGTAAGGGAGTTACATATGTCCGAGAATCCATCACAAGTAGCATCACACATCAATCCATCAGCTGCCACTGCGCTGATTGGAGATCCGGCAAAGTTTGGATTTGTAGCAGAAGATGGCACGGTCTTTATTCGAACTCCTTACGGTGATAAGGCAGTTGGTTCCTATCCCGGCAAGAGCGCAGATGAAGCCTTACAGTACTTTGTCCGTAAATTTGAAGCGCTCGCATCTGAAGTTGCCATTCTTGGTGCACGTATTCGTAGCGGTGCAATGGTGCCAACTGATGCACATGAAGCGGTAAACAAATTGCGTCAACAGATTATCGATAGCAATGTGGTTGGCGATCTTGAGGCGTTACATGCCTCTTTGAATCAATTACCTGAAATCATTGAAGCTAATCGCGCAAATTATGAAGCGAAGAAAGCTCTAGAGAAGGCAGAACGCGAAGCTCGTCGCGCTGATACTTTGATTCAAAAAGAGAATATTGTTAACGAAGCAGAATCTTTGACTGAATCTGAAAATTGGAAGGCTACCGGAGAGCGCTTAAAAGAGTTGCTAGATCAATGGAAGGCTGCACCTCGTTTAGATAAAAAGAATGATACCGAACTTTGGAAGCGCTTCTCCTCTGCTCGTAATAAATTTGATAAGCGTCGCCGTACTCACTTTGCCTCACTAGATGCGGCTCAAAAGAGCGTTGCCGCTACCAAGAAGGAATTGGTTGAGAAAGCGGAATCTCTTGGAACTTCAACTGATTGGGTCGCTACCGCACGTGCATATAAAGCGCTCATGGTTAAGTGGAAAGCAGCTGGTCGCGGTAGAGCATCTGATGATGCAAAACTTTGGACTCGCTTTAAAACTGCACAAGATACTTTCTTTGCCGCTAAGAATGCCGATTTAGAGGAGCGCGAAGGCACCATGGTTGAAAACTTGGCTAAGCGTGAAGCACTGCTACCTAAGATCGAATCGATCTTGCCAATTACTGATTTGGACAAAGCACGTAAGGAATTCCGCGAATTAATGGCTGAGTGGAGCAAGATTGGACTTACCGATCGCACCAAACGTGCCGCGCTAGATGCTCGCATAGACAAAGTCTCTGATGCCATCAAGCAAGCCGAAGCTGAGAAGTGGCGCCGTAGCGATCCTGCGGCCAAGGCCCGTGCTAATGATGTAGTCGAACAATTGACTAAAGCGATTACTGCTTACGAAGAGGCTGCGACTAAAGCAGCGGCAGCTGGAAATACTAAGAAGGCCGAAGAGGCAAAGACGGCAGCGGAAGCTCGTCGCTCTTGGTTAAGCGAAGCGCAAAAAGGTTTATCCGAGTTTAATTAACTCAATTTAATTGTTGGTGATTCGGTAAACATCGTAAACACCTTCAACATGGCGCACCGCAGCTAACACTGAATCTAAATGTGTGGCATCAGCCATTTCAAAGGTAAATCTAGATACTGCGATGCGATCTTTTGAGGTGCTGACCTCTGCATTCAAAATATTTACCTGTGCGTCTGAAAGTGCCCTGGTTACATCTGAGAGTAAGCGCGCTCGATCTAGCGCTTCAACTTGAATTTTCACTAAGAAGATTGAGGAAGCGCCTTGTAACCATTTAACGTGGACGACTCGGTCGCCTTGATGACGCTGCAAATCTTCCGCGTTAACACAATCGGTACGGTGAACACTGACGCCATTGCCGCGAGTTACAAAGCCCATAATTGCATCGCCTGGTACTGGAGTGCAGCAACGAGCTAGCTTTACCACTACATCTTCTATTCCTGCTACTTCTACTGCGTTAGAGGTTCGGCGTGCAATAGATTCATTTGAAGGCATCTCCATAGTTGGTTCTGGATGCGAATCCTCTACCCCAAGCAGAATCTGTAACTTATCGATTACCGCGGCTGCAGAAATATGACCATCTCCAACTGCTGCGTAAAGTGAATCAATATCTGGATATCTAAGATCATGAGAAAGTTCTAGTAGAGATTGACCTGCAAAAATTTTCTGAAGTGGTAATCCAACTTTGCGCATTTGACGGGCAATAGATTCACGCCCAGCTTCAATCGCTTCTTCGCGTCGTTCGCGCGTAAACCAAGCTTTTATTTTATTGCGAGCACGTGGGCTAGCGACAAAATTAAGCCAATCTCTACTTGGACCTGCTTGCGGACTTTTATTGGTTACTACTTCAATAACATCACCGTTATTCAATTTAGTTTCCAGAGGAACCAACCGTCCATTAACTTTAGCTCCAACAGTTTTATTACCGATTTCGGTGTGCACGGTGTAAGCAAAATCTACTGGCGTTGATCCGCCAGGAAGTGCGACCACTTTACCTTTAGGTGTAAATACATAAACTTCTGGACTACCTAAATCAAAACGAAGTGCATCTAAGAATTCTGAAGGATCTTGAGTTTCCTGCTGCCAAGCATGTAGTTGTTGCAGCCATAGCATCTCTGGTGTCTCTGCGCTCTTATCGCTACGCTTATATTTCCAATGTGCTGCAATACCGAATTCTGCGCGCGCATGCATTTCATGAGTACGGATTTGGATCTCTAAAGCTTTTCCATTTGGGCCAATTACTGTGGTGTGTAACGATTGGTAAAGATTGAACTTTGGCATTGCGATGTAATCTTTAAATCGACCCGGAACTGGACTCCATCTAGCATGAATTGAACCCAGCACGGCATAACAATCGCGAACATTCTCAACTAGAACCCGAACGCCGACAAGATCATAAATTTCATTAAATTCACGACCTCGTACCACCATCTTCTGATAAATACTGAAGTAATGCTTCTGTCTTCCGGTTACCAGCGCATCGATGCCATCTCGCCTTAGATCTTCATTTAAAGTGGCAATAACCTCTTCCGACATCTTTTCACGCATTGGATTTCGATCGGCTACTAACCTGGCGATCTCTTCAAATTTCTTTGGCTCTAAAACTTTGAAGGAGAGATCTTCTAACTCCCACTTAACTGCGTTCATACCTAATCGATGTGCAAGCGGTGCGTAGATATCAATCGTTTCGCGCGCTTTGCGCTGCGCGGATTCAGGAGCCACAAATTCCCAAGTGCGAGCATTATGTAATC
The DNA here is from genome assembly GCA_046091905.1 of Candidatus Nanopelagicaceae bacterium. Taxonomy (GTDB): domain Bacteria; phylum Actinomycetota; class Actinomycetes; order Nanopelagicales; family Nanopelagicaceae; genus ZLKRG08. The sequence continues at coordinate 17,189 of JBJTCN010000048.1, read as the reverse complement.
GATCCGCTAATTTGACGACTAGCACTCGAATATCTCGGGACATCGCAATTACCATTTTGCGAACCGTTTCCGCCTCTGCATTCTCGCCGTATGCCAATTTATCTAACTTGGTTACACCATCGACTAAGTTTGCAACCTCATCACCAAAATCGCTACGAAGTTGCGTTAAGTTATAAGGCGTATCCTCAACGGTATCGTGCAGTAGCGCCGCGATTATGGTGGCGCGATCCAAACCAAGTTCGGCCAGAATCTTTGCAACTGCAACTGGGTGGGTTATGTAGGCTTCGCCGGATTTACGGAGTTGTCCTTCGTGGGCTTTGGTTGCGGTTTCAAAAGCGCGCTTTAGCTCTTCACCTTTTACCGATGGATGATGAAGACGGACTTCTGCTATGACTGGGTTGATTAAGTCAGCGAGGCCCGACATCTGCTTACATCTTAATTAAATTACTTACGGCGGTTTTTACGTTTTGGTTGATTACGTGGTCCGCGCGCAACTGTTGAATTAGTTGTGGTTGCAACGCTCTCAGAAACTGGAGCTCCACTTCTAGATGCAACTCGCTTGGCCAAAGCTTGCATCGCAGGTTCGCGTTCGCGAAGCGTTGCCAAGATTGGAGGTGCGATGAAGATTGAAGAGTAGGTACCAGTTGCTAGGCCAATAAATAGCGCCAATGAAAGATCCTTCAAGGTGCCTGCGCCAAGTAGCCCAGCACCGACGAAGAGAATAGAACCAACTGGAAGTAGCGCAATCAAAGAGGTGTTCATAGAACGAACCAAAGTCTGGTTGACACCTAAATTAGCTGCATCCGAGAAGGTGCTCTTTCCGGTTGCGGTAATTGAACGCGTATTTTCACGAATCTTGTCGAAGACTACCACTGTGTCATAGAGCGAATAACCCAAGATAGTTAGAAAGCCAATCACGGTTGCTGGTGTGACATCGAAACCAACAAGTGCATAAATTCCAACTGTAATAAATACGTCATGGATAACTGCAATGATTGCCGCGATCGCCATCTTTGGTTCGAATGCCATTGCTAAATAGAGCAAGACCACCACGATAAATCCAATAAGTCCGTATAAAGCTTTGCGGGTAATTTCCTTACCCCACGAAGGTCCAATGATCTGCGTATCAATGGAATCGATTGCTACACCATAGTTTGCAGAAAGCGCATCTTGTAGCGCAGTTGACTGTGCATTAGTTAATGAGCCAGTTTGGATACGTACTTTGTCGTTTCCAACTGATTGCACAATTGGTTCACCAGGGATTCCAGCCTTGGTGATTGCCTCAAGCGCCGGATTTAAATCTGCGCCACTCTTAGTAACGGTATATGAAGCGCCACCTTTAAATTCAATACCAAGGTGTAAACCTTGCAGAGTTAGTGCGGCAAACGAGAGCACAATTAACAATCCAGAGAAGGCATACCAACGCTTCTTCTTACCAATAATGTCAATTGAAGTTTCGCCAGTATAGAGACGACCACCAAGACCAGTTAGCTTTGACATGAATTACGCCTCCAATCCAAGGCTCTTGCGAGAGACACCTGTTATCGCATTGCCAGTATTAAAAAACTTTGAACGGCCAATCAAACTCATCATTGGTTTGGTAAAGAAGAAGACCACCAATAAATCGATCAAAGTTACAAGTCCGAGTGTGAATGCAAACCCACGCACACCGCCGACTGCGAAGAAGTAGAGCAACACTGCCGCAATGATTGAAACAAAGTCTGCAACCAAAATGGTGCGGCGGGCGCGAACCCAGCCGGTTTCAACTGCTGATCTAAGTGAACGCCCTTCGCGAATCTCATCGCGAATACGTTCGAAGTACACGATAAATGAGTCCGCGGTAATACCAATGGAAACAATCGCACCAGCGATACCTGCAAGCGTCAGGGTAAATCCGATGGTCTTACCTAATAGTAAGAATGAAACATAGGTAAATGCACCCGCTATTAGTAGCGAACCTGCAGATACGATGCCTAATCCACGATAGAAGAGGAAGATATAGAGCACCACTAGTAGCAGACCAAGTCCACCAGCTAATAGACCTGCCTTTAATTGCTCGGCGCCAAGTGTTGGCGACACTTGTTGAACCTCACCACGATCGAATGCAAGTGGCAACGCGCCATATTTCAAGACGTTTGCTAAATCTGTCGATTCCTGTTGCGTAAATGATCCTGTGATTTGGGCATTTCCAGATGGAATTGCTTCATTGATGCGCGGTGCAGAAACCACGACTCCATCAAGCACGATTGCAACTTGATTCTGTGGCGATGCTAACGAAGTTACTCGTTGAGTTAAAGCGCCGAAAGCCTTTGTGCCTTCGTTATTAAAGGTAAGTAATACGGTCCAAACATTTCCAGCTTGGGTATCTAAACCTGATGAGGCTTTGGAAACTTGACGTCCGATAACTTCTGCAGGGCCAAGGATGTACTTGGTTGCGGAGTTACGTGCACAGGTAACGATTGTTTGCTCCGGTGTATCTCCACCTAAATTCTGTCTCGAAGCTGCAGTGGTGCAATCAATTGCTGCATATGCTGCATTAATTTCGGGACTGACACCTGCAACTGGAGTTGATGCACCAGCGCCTGATGCAGCACCAGATGCGGATTCGGCTAACACTTGGCGGAAGCGAAGCTCTGCGGTGTTACCAACTAATTCCACGATACGTCGACCGGTATCGCCAGGAACTGAAATTACGATCTGACGATTTGTACCACTACCCTGCGCGGAAACTTCAGATTCGGCGACACCGAGTGAGTTAACGCGGTTACGAATAATTGCAACTGCTTGATCGATTGCTGCGGTAGTTACTTTGCCGGAAGCGCCCTCTGAGATTCTTGGCTGCAAGGTAACGCTAGTTCCTCCGCGAAGATCCAAACCAAGATTTACCTTAGTTGCCTTAGTAATCAGCGCCGATCCGATGCCAAGTATGAGCACCGCGGCCAATATCAAAAGGGTTCGGAGAGGGCGTTGTCCCTTCACTCCCTGCATATTCGTAGACATAGGGCGAGAGTTTAGGCGTTAACTATCGGTGCTGTCGAAAAGGCTCCAACCGTGCGGCGATTTGTGGCCCAAATGACTAAAGCCTGCTGGTGTTGCAATGCGACCACGCGCAGTTCTCGCCATTAATCCAGTGCGAACTAAAAATGGCTCGGCAACTGATTCCACAGTTTCGATCTCTTCACCGACGGCAATGGCGAGAGTGGAAAGACCAACTGGTCCACCATTAAAACGAATAACTAAGGCCTCTAAGACCGCTCTATCTAATCGATCTAAACCAAGTAGATCTACTTCGTACATCTCTAATGCAGCTTTGGTTGTTGTTAAATCAATTTGCAGCACCTTATTTACCAATGCGAAATCACGTACGCGGCGGAGCAATCGATTAGCAATTCGTGGCGTACCTCTAGAGCGTCCGGCAATTTCCGCGGTGGCATCACTTGCAATCTTGATTTCAAGCAACTTTGCCGAGCGTTCAATTATTTTGGCGAGCTCTTCGCTTTCATAAAATTCCATATGTGCCGTAAAGCCAAAGCGATCGCGTAATGGTGGCGGCAATAAACCTGCACGAGTCGTGGCACCTACTAAAGTGAATTTAGGTAATTCCAGAGGTATTGCGGTGGCGCCAGGACCTTTACCTACTACTACATCTACTCGAAAATCCTCCATCGCCAAATAGAGCAACTCTTCTGCAGGTCTAGTTAATCTATGAATCTCATCTAGAAAGAGAATCTCTCTTTCGGTTAGCGATGAAAGGATTGCCGCCAAATCTCCGGCGTGAGTAATGGCAGGCCCGCTGCTAATTCTAATTGGCGCACCTAATTCTTCCGCCAAAATAAAAGCTAAAGTAGTTTTACCAAGACCTGGTGGGCCTGAGAGCAAAATGTGATCAGCGCTAACGCTGCGACTCTTTGCAGATTGCAGCAGTACTCCAATTTGATCTCTAACTCGTTGTTGTCCCACAAACTCTGAGAGCGATTTTGGTCTTAACGCATTTTCGGTTGCGCTCTCTTCGTTCCCAGCGCTTGGCGAAACTAAACGATCGCTCATTTACCGAGCCCTTTTTGGGTATTTGCATGAGATAGCGCAAGCTTTAACAGGCCAGAAGGGCTCATTGCATTTAACTCTTTACTGTCACGGTGCGCTGATATTTCATTTACTGATTGCTCAGCTTGTTTACGTGTAAAACCTAAACCAGTTAAAGCATCTATTAATTGATCTCGCCAAGAATAACTAACTGTTTTATTGGCAGGATGTGAAAAGTCCAATTTTCCAGATAGCTCCAGAATTAATCTCTGCGCACCTTTCTTACCAAGTCCTGGCACTGCCGATATTGCAATATCGTCCTTATTGCTAAGTGCATGAGCAAAATCTTCAATACTCATGGCAGCGGTAATTGCCAAAGCCACCTTTGGGCCGATTCCTGATACTGTCTGGACTAGTTCGAATAATTCACGTTCATCATTTTCGATAAAAGCATAAAGACTCATGGAATCTTCTCTAATGATCATTGAGGTAAATACTTGGTAGTCGCGACCCACTGATAATTCACCAGCAGTCTTAGCAGTAATTTGAATTTGGTAGCCAACGCCATTTACCTCTATGACCGCTTGATCTAATTTGAGCGATCGAATGGTGCCAAAGAGTGAAGCAATCATGCGCTGCCTCTTAATGCTATCAATCGCGCCTTCTCTTTAACTGTCGCAGCAAGTACTCTCTCATTTCCACTACCTCGCCATACATGGCAAATTGCTAGCGCCAGAGCATCGGTAGCATCAACTGGTTTTGGCTTCTCAGTTAATTTCAAAATTCGCTGCACCATCTGTGCCACTTGATCTTTTTTAGCCCGACCATTTCCGGTAACAGCAGCTTTAACTTCAGACGGTGTATGCATGACAACTTTGATATTAGCTTGCGCTGCTGCAAGTAGCGATACTCCAGCAACTTGTGCGGTACCCATTACGGTACGCAAATTCTGTTGGGAGAAAACTCGTTCAATAGCAATCACATCTGGATTATGTTCATTAATCCATTGGCGGATTTGAGCATCAATCTCCATTAGCCGCTTTTCAATGGCATCATCTGACGAGCTCTTGAGTACGCCAACTCCGATTAATGACATTGATTTAGATTCAATTACGCCGATGCCGCACCGGGTTAAACCAGGGTCAATTGCAAGCACGCGCATGACAAAAGCCTAAATTAAAGGCCTTAAAAAAGGTTAGAGGCTCGCGGCCTGCTCCAATACCTCATCTGATACATCAAAATTGCCGTAAACATTCTGCACTTCATCGGATTCTTCGATTGCATCAATCAAATCAAAGAGCTTCTTTGCGGTCTCGGGATCAGAGATTGGTATCGACATAGTTGGTAAAAATGAAGAGTCTGCAGAGTCATAATCGATATTTGCGGTCTGTAGCGCAGTTCGAACTGAAACTAAATCTGATGCCTCCGAAATAATTTCAAAGGTTTCACCTAGATCTTTAATCTCTTCGGCGCCGGCTTCTAAGGTGGCCTCCATTAGAGAGTCTTCAGTTGCGCCAATGCTCTTGGGTACCACTATTACACCTTTACGATTAAATAGATATGCAACTGATCCTGGATCAGCCATGTTGCCACCATTTCGAGTGACAGCAACTCTCACTTCCGAAGCAGCTCGATTTCGATTATCAGTTAAACATTCGATCATGATTGCAACACCTGCTGGACCATAACCTTCATACATAATGGTTTCGTACGTTGCCGCGCCATCTTCTAGACCTGCACCACGTTTTACTGCGCGATCAATATTGTCATTAGGAACCGAAGCCTTTTTTGCCTTTTGCATAGCGTCATATAAAGCAGGGTTACCGGACACATCTGCGCCACCATTGCGAGCCGCAACTTCTATGGCCTTAGTGAGTTTCGCAAAACTTTTAGCACGGCGCGCATCGATGATGGCTTTTTTATGCTTGGTCGTCGCCCATTTGGAATGGCCTGACATTCTTAACACCTACCCTTTTTATTCATCCTCATTTTAACGAGCCTTGCAGAACTCTTCAATGAAGTATTTATGCACGGAGTAATCATTAGTTAACTCTGGGTGAAATGAGGTAGCCAAGATATTTCCTTGGCGTACTGCAACTGGATGTCTATGTGAAGTTGCCAGGACCACGACACCTTCGCCGACCTCTTCTACCCAAGGTGCTCGGATAAATACTCCATTTAATTTTCCTAAACCGGTAAATTCAATCTCGCCTTCGAATGAATCAACTTGGCGACCGAATGCATTTCGCCGAGCAGTAATGTTCAAACCACCGAAAGTTTCTTGCCCTGCGACACCATCAAGAATGCGATCTGCCAAAAGAATTAACCCGGCACATGAACCATAGATTGGGGTACCAGAGTTGATACGCATCTTTAGCGTTTCAAAAACTCCGAAGATTCGGGCGAGTTTTGCAATAGTTGTTGATTCGCCACCAGGAAAGATCAATGCATCAACCGAGTTGATTTCCGTTTCTGTTTTTACTGCGACCGCTTCAACACCGATCGCGCTTAAGGCTGCAATGTGTTCGCGAAAATCACCTTGAAGCGCCAGGACGCCAACGCGCATTTACCAGCCGCGTTCTGCCAATCGATGTGGCACTGGAATATCTGCAACGTTGATACCAACCATTGCATCTCCTAAGCCACGTGATACATCTGCGACTATCTTGGGATCGTTATAGAAAGTTGTCGCCTTAACGCATGCCGATGCGCGCTGTGCAGGATTGCCGGACTTGAAAATACCAGAACCAATGAAGACGCCATCTGCGCCTAATTGCATCATTAGAGATGCATCGGCTGGAGTTGCGATTCCACCTGCAGTAAAGAGCACCACTGGTAACTTTCCAGTTGCGGCTACCTCTTTAACTAATTCATAAGGTGCAGCTAACTCTTTTGCTGCCACAAATAGTTCATCTTCGCGCATTGAAGTTAAGCGACGAATTTCTCCGCCGATAGTGCGCATATGGGTAACTGCATTTGAAACATCTCCGGTACCAGCTTCGCCTTTTGAGCGAATCATGGCTGCGCCTTCATTGATACGTCGTAGCGCTTCACCGAGATTGGTCGCACCGCAAACAAATGGCACTTTAAATGCCCACTTATCAATGTGGTTTGCATAATCTGCTGGAGTTAAAACTTCAGACTCATCTATGTAATCAACGCCAAGTGATTCCAGAATTTGAGCTTCTGCAAAGTGGCCAATACGCGCCTTAGCCATAACTGGAATCGATACTGCCTTCTTAATTTTCTCGATCATGTCTGGATCAGACATGCGAGCAACGCCACCTTGTGCACGAATATCGGCAGGTACGCGCTCTAACGCCATCACTGCAACTGCGCCTGCATCTTCTGCAATCTTCGCTTGCTCAGAATCAACGACGTCCATAATGACGCCGCCCTTAAGCATCTCCGCCATGCCGCGCTTAACGCGCGCAGTACCTGTATATTCAGCCATGTCGCGAAGTCTACTTCTTGGTTGGTGCAGCCGTAAATTCGGGGGCTTGGTCGGTAAGCGCTACCCAAATTTGGCCAGCTGCGAATTTAATCTCTTTGCCATTCTCATCGCTCCATGCGGTTCCAGATGTTGAATCAGGGCGATTCCATGTGGCTTTAATTGCAACTCCATCGCGAAGTACCCAACCAGTTCCCTCACCTACCGTGATTGAAAGCGGTGTAATTCCGCCTAATTTATCTTTATATATCGAATCTGTAATCACCACATTTTGAATAATGAATGTGCTTGGTGAAATTTGCATCCCATCACTTGTGATGTCAGCTTTACCATTTTGATAAAGATCCCAAGTTTTACCGTTCCACTTTGCGCTGTAATTAGAGGCTGGCCATTTAACCCTCACCGCGCTGATTGGATTTCCTTCATTAGTTAATTTGCCGAAGCTCCATTCAATGTTGCTGGCCTTAGCGACCTCTAAACCAGAGATTCTTTCTCTAACTTCAGAACCGGAGAGAATCATGTCGTAAGGAGCGAATCTATTTGGGTCACGGGTATACAACTTTGGTGATTCATGCTCAGCACCAATATCAAAGAGATTTGCTGCTTTAATTACAGGTAAGAATTTACTTTGCACACCCGAGTAGAAAAATGCAACTTTTCCAAATTGCGCCATTAAATCAATATCTGAAATTCGCGCACTTCTGACCGGACCAATTGCAGCAGGAATTTCAGTCGAGAAGATTGCAGCCAGGCGAACTAATCCACCTTCAACTTGTTCTATGTAAACAAGATCTGCCTTATCGATTCCTACTTGCGGATGAGCATCCGGTGTGTCGTCGATTTTTACCACGATAATTGGGCCGTCAACTGCCTCTTTGCCACTGATTGTGGAGACGTTCTTGGATGCACAAGCAGTCAAAAAAAGAAGCGCTACCAGCGTAATAACTTTAAATCGCATCATCTTCAAACTTGTGAATGCTCGGTAACGGCGCTCGACCTGCTAAACGAAATGCTTTAACTATAAATTTACGTCGCACTAATTGAGTTCGATTTACTGCCTCAACGTGTAATTTAACGGCCACCCGTATTTTATCTGTAACTTGGCTTATCTCTTTGAGTAACGCATCATCTGTACTTTCTTGCACATTCATAAGTAGCAATCCCAGCGCACCAGTTAAGCCGCTTTCGGCATCGGAGCGATCTGAGATTTCTGCTTCTCTGGCTTGATGAGCTGCCTGATTAAGTATTAGCGCCATTCCTGGGTCTGCAAATGATGAATGTGCTATCTCTAGTGCGATGGCTGCTCTGCGTTGTAGCAAACTATCTAACGCCGCCCAACTGGTCTCTACTCTGTGATGCAACCTATCAAGCCGAGTCGCAGTGAAAGATAAATACCAAAGCGAGAGGATCAAAATAGCAATGTAAATCGCGCTCTGTGACATTAGCGATTCCACATCCTATTCCAAGGTCGATTATCAGCAACTAAACCAACTTTACCGCTACCAACAATTGCCATTTCGTAAATTTCAAATATGTCTTTGGCTACCACATCCCAATCGAACTTCTGCGCATAAATTTGTCCAGCTTGCGCCATCTCATTTCTTGCAATCGGTTCTCGAAGTAGATCAATTACCATTTTAGCTAAATCAGTAGAATCTTCTGAACTAAATAACCGTCCATACTTTCCATTCTCAAGTAGCGCTGCGAATGCTGGAATATCTGCCGCTACAACTGCCGCACCTCCAGCCAACGCCTCTGCCAAAATAATTCCAAAGGATTCACCGCCAGTATTTGGCGCAATATACGCGCCAACAGAGGACATGAAATCTGCCTTCTCGGTTTCAGTTAACTTTCCTAAAAATTGAATACGACTACGAAGTTGTGAATCAATTTGAGATAGGAACTCCTCTGGGTCACCTGGCCCTGCTACCAAAACTTTTACTTCAGGAAGAAATCTACTAATAATTGGAAGCGCATCTATTAGAACTTTCAAACCTTTACGCGGTTCATTAAAGCGACCCATAAAGCCAAGTGTTTGGCCACTCCATTCATCTCGAACTCTTCCCCGCATTCGCTCTGCATAAATTCCATTTGGAATCACTATTGCGTCGGTATCTAAATGCGCAACTAAAGTTTCTCGCGCCGCTTCCGAAACTGCGATTCGAGCTGAAAGTTTCTCAATCACCGGTTCCAAAATTGGCACAATCGCAAAACTAGCTTTCTGCTTCTTTGCTGATGCGTGAAAAGTGCCAACCATCGGTCCTTCTGCAGCCCAACATGCAAGTAACGAAATACTTGGTATCGCTGGTTCATGTAAATGCAGCAAATCGAATTCATTATCGGCAATCCATTGCTTCACCCTTGCAAATGCAATTGGTCCAAATAGGACTCGAGCAACTGCTCCGTTGTAAGGTATAGAGAGGGGTTTACCAGCGCTTACTACCCAATCGGGAAGGTTCTCTTCATCAGCGGTGGGAGCAAGTACTGAAACTTGATGTCCTTGTTTAACTAAATAGCTTCGAAGGTCGGCAATATGTGCTTGCACTCCGCCAGGTGCATCCCAACCATATGGACAGACAATTCCGATATTAAGTAGCCGATCAATCATCCAACCAGATCCTCTGCAACATATGCCAATCAACTGGATGCGCAGCAATATGTTTGGCAAAAAAGTCTGCCTCTGCTTGCACGCTCTTCTCTAATTTTTCAAAATATATTTTGATAGATTTTTTGGTGTAGACAATAAAGGCACCAACCAAATCCACATCTGCCTTCTGCGCAATAACCATTGGCCCTGCCGGCATCTTTGCTCTCTTTCCGAAGAAATTTACCTCAGTGCCATCTGAACTTAAATCGCGATCCGCTACCAGTGCGATGATGTAGCCCTCTTCTGCTCGTTTAATCAGAGTTGGAATACTGCGCATATCTGAAGCTAACACCTCTAAACCAAGCTGTTGACGATAATTTAAGAATGCTTGAAAAACTCGCTCTGGTTTTAGTCGTTCGGCGACAGTTACTGCTTTATAACCGCGTCCCAAAAAATAAGCGGCAGCATGATCCCAATTGCCAGAATGAGGTAACGCTACAACTACTCCTCGACCTTCATCTAGCGGAGTGGTTAGCGCCGCGCCATTGACTAATTCAACTTCGAAATCAATTTTCTTCGCAGACCAATCAGGCAAGCGAAAGGTGTCGCACCAATAACGCAGGTACGAACGCATCGCATCTTTAGTAAGTGATTCCAATTGCTGGCCAGTTAAATTACTAACTTGTTGCATATTAGAGCGCAGGCGGCGCACACCCTTGCCATTCTTTCGATAAACATAGTCACCTAAAGAATAGAAAAGTCGATAGGCAATTGGCTCGGGAAGAAATCGAACTATGCGCCAACCAATTAGATAGGCGTATGCACTCACTATGCGCCTCTGGTTGCTTTCCAGACAATGGCCATGCGCTGATATACCGTAAATGCAGAGATTAGTAGTAGCAGCCATACGCCAATATTTAACGCCCAGGTAATCCCAAGAATATGCAGCGCCCCAAAGAAGCCTAGTAGCAGTAAACGATCCGAACGTTCTGCGAAGCCTCCCTTACATTCAATATTCAAACTCTCAGCTTTGGCACGTGCATACGGGACCAATGCAGAAACCGCCACCGTAATCATTGAGACTACAAATAATTGATTGCTCTCTTTATATAGATAATAGCTAAGCCCCAAGAGCACCGCTGCATCAGAGATTCGATCAAGTGTGGAATCTAAGAAGTTACCCCAGATACTTACGCCACTCTCTGAAATTCTGGCCATAGTGCCATCTAATAAATCTGTTAAAAGCGCTAACCCGATGATGAAAAAAGCAGCTACTAGTCTTCCTTGGGCAAGTAACAACCATGACCCAAGCACCACTATTGAAGTGCCAAAAATTGTCATCATGTTTGGCGTAATACCAATTCTTAGTAGTCCGCGACAGAACGGTGTGATTATTTTGACCACCGCTGGTTTCATGTGCGAACTAATCATGGGTACATCGTAGGCTTTAGTCCATGGAAAACGGAAACAAATGGCGACTTTATGGTCATCCAAGCGCTGCCACATCTGCGCTATCCAAGGCGCTAGGTGCCACAGTTTCCAATGAAGTAGATAGCGAAATCTCTGCAGCAATCTTCGCCATTAATGCAAGCTCCGGAATTGACCAAGCCACTGTTGATCTCTGGCATCAGTTTGATGATTTTCTTACGCCAAGAATTTTAGTAATAACTGGCTTTAATGAAGGTTTACAAGATTTTGATGATGCGGTCCTGCTTGCAAAGCGCTTGTTAGATGAGGTAGCCACGCCATTCTTGGTGCTACACGATGATGATGGCAAACCATGCGCTCTTATTGATCTGAAAGAGTTAAAGATTATTAATTACCGCAATAATCAGACCACCGATGCGGAGAGCGAACATATCGATCTAGTATCAGAATTTAGAGCCGAATATTTAGAGCAATTAGAGGCAGCTGGCGAGAATGGTTTCGAATCTGGAATTTTCTTTCCCGCAATACCGGTACTTATTAATGATCCAGAATTTAAATTAGGTATCGATATTGTAAAACGGTATCTAAACTCTTTACCAAGCTTGAGCTAAAGCATCTCGCGTATCAGTTAATAACTGTGGCAGCACTTTGGTCTGTCCGATGATGGGCATAAAGTTGGCATCACCTGACCAACGCGGCACCACATGTTGATGAATATGCGCCGCGACACCTGCACCGCTAATTGCACCTTGATTCATTCCTAAATTAAATCCAGCTGGATTGGAAACACTTCGCAGAGTTTTCATAGCATGCACAGTTAGTGCGGAGATCTCATTCCGTTCAGACTCTGATAAATCTGTTAGATCTGGAACGTGACGATAAGCGCAAATTAAAAGATGGCCAGGATTGTATGGATACAAATTCATGACCACATATGCCTCGACGCCTCGATGCACAATTAACGCATCATGATCCTCTTTTTTCGGAATTTCGCAGAAAGGACAAGGAATATCGTTGCTTGCTAAGGGTCGATTCTCACCTTTTATATAACCCAATCGATGTGGCGCCCACAGTCTGGCCCAAGCATCTGGCATTCCGACTCCACCTTCGAGAAATTCCATTTAAACCTGCTTACGATTCTTAATGGTCTCTTGAATCTCTTTTATAGCTTCTGCAACTGGAATTCCATTTCGTTGTGTGCCATCACGGAAGCGGAATGAGACTGCTTGATTTGCTTGATCCTCTTCTCCGGCAATTAACATAAATGGAATCTTCTCCATCTGTGCATTACGAACTTTCTTTTGCATACGATCATCTGACAAATCGATATCTGCACGGATACCTTCAGCGCGCATCTGATTGACGATCTTCTGCAGATAAGGCGCAAAGGCATCTGCAACCGGAATTGCCATCACTTGTACCGGTGCAAGCCAGGGTGGAAATGCTCCTGCGTAATGTTCGGTTAATACTCCAAAGAATCTTTCAATAGAACCAAATAGCGCACGGTGAATCATTACTGGACGTTGACGAGATCCATCGCTTGATTGGTACTCCATTTCAAATCGCTGCGGCAATTGGAAATCAACTTGGATGGTAGACATCTGCCAGGTGCGACCAATGGCATCTTTGGCCTGCACTGAAATCTTCGGTCCATAAAAGGCTGCGCCACCTGGATCTAGAACTAGCTCCAGATTCTGCGCCTCTGCAGCTTGGCGCAAGATTTCCGTTGCCTTCTCCCAATCTTCATCATCACCAACATACTTCTCAGGATTTTTGGTAGATAGTTCGAGATAGAAATCTTGCAAACCATAGTCACGCAAGAGATTAAGTACGAAGGTAAGTAATGAATCTAATTCTGCAGGCATCTGCTCTTTAGTGCAGAAGATATGCGCATCATCTTGGGTAAATCCGCGCGCACGAGTAAGACCATGCACTACGCCTGATTTTTCGTAACGATAAACGGTGCCGAATTCAAATGCGCGCAACGGTAATTCGCGATAAGAACGACCGCGGGACTTGTAAATCAAAATGTGCATTGGGCAGTTCATGGGTTTCATGTAGTACTTCTGCCCTGGCTTCTTTATTGTGCCATCTGCATGAAGTTCTTCATCCATGATCATTGGTGGATACATACCTTCGGAGTACCAATCCAAATGCCCAGAAACTTCAAATAATGTGGATTTAGTTAAATGTGGTGAGTAAACAAATTGATAGCCCTCTTCGATGTGGCGCTTACGGGAGTAATCCTCCATCGCCATTCGCACTACACCACCCTTTGGATGAAAAACTGCTAAACCAGATCCAATCTCATCTGGGAATGAAAATAGATCTAACTCATTTCCTAATCGACGATGATCACGCTTTTCCGCTTCCGCTAACAGATCTAAATAAGATTGCAGCTCTTCTTGTGAAGGCCAAGCCGTTCCGTAAATACGTTGCAACATCGGATTCTTTTCAGAACCGCGCCAATAAGCAGCAGCGGTGCGCATTAATTTAAAGGCCGGAATATGTTTAGTTGAAGGTAGGTGTGGGCCTCGGCATAAATCTGACCAAACTGGCTGTCCATCGCGACCCAGGTTGTCGTAGATAGTTAACTCCGCACCGCCCACCTCTACAGATGACTCATCACCTTGATCAGATTTCAATCCGATTAATTCGCATTTATAAGGTTCATGAGCCAACTCTTTTAAGGCATCTGCCTCATTGGTGACGCGGCGGCGGAAGCGTTGACCATCTTTAACGATCTTACGCATCGCGCTTTCTAGCTTCTCTAAATCATCAGGATTAAAGGGGCGCTCTGGGTCAAAGTCATAATAAAAACCATCTTTGATTGGCGGACCAATTCCAAGTCGCGTCTGAGAGAAAACTTGTTGAACTGCTTGCGCCATCACGTGAGCAGTTGAATGGCGAAGCACATTTAATCCATCCGGTGAAGAGATACTTACACCTTCGATTTCATCGCCATCTTTAAGATCGGTCCATAAATCCTTTAACTCACCATTTACGCGACAGACCACAATTTCTTTCTGCTCAGCAAATAGATGAGTAGGTTTTTGATCTGCAGCTACTCTCTTAGCTTGGCCATCAACATTAATGTAGATTTCGGACATGTGCGAAAGTCTACCTAACGCCCTTTGAATTCCTGCATCAATTCATGTATCTCTGCGCACTTTCGATCATCAATCACCAGTTTTCGTCCATCAATCGCACCAATATTCTGCGCATTGCGAAGCGAGGTCAGCAGAATTCCTGATTTCACTTCTTTCAAATCCTCTTCTGTAATTCTGCTAACTTGAGCTAGCTCGGCCTCAAGAACCAGAGCGCGCACCACTCCATTTAAAATTCCACTCGATAAAGGTGGAGTCACCCAGCTCTCATCAATCTTTAGTAACAAAGTTGCCATTGAGGTTTCTGCGACTTGGCCATCGCTTCGGATAATGATGCCATCATCAAAATTATTTAATTTGGCAATCTCCAAAAGTTCCAGATTCTTATATGGATATTCCTTATTTTTTATATCAAATTCCGCCTTGCGCTCATCAAAAATCATCAGCTTTGCGGGAGCAGTTGGATCTTGAAATGGAACATAGGAGATAGAGAATTCGCCATTGCGGTCAAAATGCCAACGAAGTCGCCCTAATTTGAAATCCTCGCTCTGGATTACTTGGTAACTCCCTGCCGCCACAAACTCTTCGCCGGGTATTTCATATCCCAACTTAGCTGCCGTCTCTTTGGCCCGACAGTGATGTCGATGCAGCGCAAAGACTTTGCCATCTTCGACTCGAATGGTTTCAAAAATACCGCTTCCATGTGCCCATTGATCACCGAGGTTTTTCATTAGTTCTCACCATTTGCGATTGCAATTAGCCGTGCAGCTTTTAATTCTGTCTCTTCCCATTCAGCAAGCGCATCACTTGCCCAAGTTATGCCAGCACCGGTGCCAAATTTAACGCGCTCTCCATCACTCCAAAAGGTGCGAATCGCAACCGCGAGATCGGCTTGATCGCCATGAACCCATCCAAAAGCGCCGCAATATGGACCACGATCAACACCTTCATATTTATCTATTAACTTGATGGCCGAAGATTTTGGCGCACCACTTACCGATCCTGGTGGCAACGTGGCTTCAAATATTTGCGCCCATGTTGTATCTGGTCTTAGCTCTCCAACAACATCGCTAATTAAATGAGTCAACCCTGGCAACTCGGTAATGTTCAATAGATTCTCAACATGCACTGTGTCCTCGGCGCAGACTTTTCCTAAATCATTTCGCATCAAATCAACAATCATGATGTTCTCGGACTCATCCTTCTCGGGAAACCTGCCACTTAGACCAGACTTTCGAGTGCCCTTAATTGGTGAACTCTTCAACATCTTGCCTCTACGCTGCAAGAAAGTTTCAGGTGATGCTGAAGCTACTTCTAATCCAGGAATTTTCAAGTAACCGGCATATTGCGCAGGATTTTGTTGCAAAATTCCCGACAATAAACCTGCTATGCCTTCGTTGGTTTCATTGGTCAAAACTCGACAAGCATTCACTTGATAGACATTGCCGCTTGCGATTTCGTTTCTAAAGTTCTCCACAAGTAGGCAATATTGAGCTTGGTCGTGCGATGAGAGCCAATTGCGACTTTTCAATGGTTGATACAAACCTTGCCAATCTGTTCTTTCAACTTTCCCAAACTTTGCTCCGATAAATTCACCAGCAAATGTTGTGGAGATCGCCCAAAAGTCATCATCAATATCGCCGGGATCATTTGTAATCTGAATTAAATCGGCAGCTTGATAGCCACCCATCCAGAAAACTGCGCTCTCCATATAGGTGAATTTATCGCTACCTGGCTCTTTTGCGCTGGCCCGACCTCTTACGCTAGATTTTGTCTCCTTGCGGACGTAGCGCAGTTGGTAGCGCGGAACCTTGCCAAGGTTCAGGTCGCGGGTTCGAACCCCGTCGTCCGCTCCAATTATTTCTCTAGCAGTTTTAATCTTTGGTGGAATGGCCGAGAGGCGAGGCAAGGGACTGCAAATCCCTCTACACGGGTTCAAATCCCGTTTCCACCTCCATTTTTTCTTCAATCTATATTTTCTATATTTAAAGTAAAAGGGAAATAAACTAAGGCTCATGACTAAGGAATATCTAGAAGGACCAAATCGACCATGGGGTCGTTATGAAGTACTTCAAGATTCGCCGACTCATAAAGTAAAGGCAATCTGGGTAGATCCTGGCAAACGACTTTCTCTACAACGCCATAAATTTCGTAGCGAACATTGGTATGTTGTTTACGGAACGGCGGAAGTTCAAATTGATGAAAGGATTTATACGGTTGAAGCTGGTGACACAGTTACCGTACAAGCCAATCAACTCCACCGAATCGGTAATAGCGGCAAAGTACCGATGCTTTTTATCGAAGTTCAAACCGGAACCTATTTCGGCGAAGACGATATTGAGCGCATCGAAGATGATTACGGCCGCCACGATTAGCATATGAATATCTAAGATATTATTGCCCCGACCCGGACGATTGGCTCAGCGGTAGAGCACTTCCTTGACATGGAAGGGGTCACTGGTTCGATCCCAGTATCGTCCACCATATCGATGAAATTGAACGAAATGACGGAGAGTCCGTCACTAGTTCGAATTGATCCTAATCAAGACATTATCGTTAATGGGATCACATTTCCTGCTCATGCGTGTGGATA
>JBJTCN010000047.1:0-8552 GCA_046091905.1 Candidatus Nanopelagicaceae bacterium | reverse complement strand
TGGATTTCTGGCGCTTTCGGAAATTCACCGGCAATCTGCTCTAGAAATAAATGCACTGCGCTACTGGATCGGAAATTCTCAGCTAAGTAAATGGAGTCGCCGTTCTTTAGATAAGTAGCTAGCGCCTCAGATAAACCATCCGGATCCGCACCGCGAAAGCGACCCACCGTGCTGTATGGATCAAGTGCAATTACCAAATCATCAGTAGCGATATTTTTAAGTAAAGCACGCTGCGCCTTATCGCTCTCTTGAAATTCATCAACCAAGATGGTTTTAAATTGATTTTTAAATGAGTTGTTAGTGGCTTGCGCGGCTCGCCAGACCAATTCGGCAGAATCTAATCGCGCTTTAGGTTCGCCATGATCTGCATCCACCAGAATCAAAGTTCCGACATAGCTCTTCCAGAATTTACTTGCAGCGACCCAGAAATCTTCTCGGTATTTCTGGCCATTTATTTCTAAATCTTGATACGTCCATCCGCGTTCGGTGGCTCGCAACATTAAATCGCGAAGTTCGCGAACAAATCCACGAGTATGTAGCGCAGGTTGTAACTCTTTAGGCCAATCAACTCCATCTACTAATTGGCGTATCCAACTCTCCTGTTCTGGACCTGAGAGCAATATTGGATTGTGGCCCTCTGCTTTTAAAATTGAAAATGCGAGCGCATGAAAGGTACGCGCTAATGGTTCGAGCATCGTTTGCGACGTACGAAGTGCAATCGCGTCACGAATTTCGGATGCCCGTTCGCGACCAAAAGTTAAAACTAATATTGAATTGGGATCTTGACCTTCATTGATCCTGGCAATCGCAGCTTCGATTAAAACTGTTGTTTTACCGGAGCCCGGCCCACCCGTAATGATTAGTGGTCGAGCTCGATGCTTAATTGCAGTTAATTGCGCATCGGAAAATTGAAGCTTTTTTTCAATTAACGGGCGCCGCTTTAACACGCCCCTATTCAACCCGAGAAGGGCGACAAATAAGCGCTTTTACTTCTTTCTTAAGAGTTTTGATAAGAATCCACCTTTTGCCTCACGCGCTGCTGCGAGTTCAGCCTTGGTGCATTTGCAACGCTGATTCTTCGGAACTCCGGCTAGCGCGATCTCAATATGGTTGCCGCAGCCAGACCAGGTTGGTTTCTTGCAATTAAAACAGGTCGTTCTTGAGCACATTATTTTCCTCCAATTTGTCCAGCAGGTGAGTTAATCCAAGTTAAGTAACCGCCATCTAGGTTCTTTGCCTCATATCCCATAGATCGAAGCAACATCGTGGCAACATGGCCGCGTTGCCCAACTTGGCAGTTAACAATTACTTTTCTATTTTTGATTTCATTATGTCTTTCGCGAAGTTCATCTACCGGAATATTTAATGAACCTGGGATAGTTCCATTTGCATATTCAGAACTTAAACGTACATCAACAAACGAGTACCCCTCGATCTTAAATTTCTCTAATTCACTCCATTGTGCAATCTCTGTAATTCCAGAGACTACATTTTCAGCAATGTAACCCAGCATGTTGACTGGATCTTTTGCAGAACCAAATGGAGGTGCATATGCCAATTCCAAATCTGCTAATGCTGGTGCCGTTATTCCAGCACGTAATGCCGTTGCAATTACATCGATGCGCTTATCTACGCCATCTCGACCTACACCTTGTGCACCTAAAATCTCCCCGCTCTTTGGATCAAAGATTAATTTCAAGGAGAATTGGGTAGCACCTGGATAGTAAGTAGCATGTGAGTTTGGATGGGTGTGAATCTCTTTAAATTCTCGCCCTGCTGCAGCTAATCGTTTTGCGTTCCAACCAGTTGTGGCAACAGCTAAATCAAAGACCTTAACAATTGCGGTTCCAATTGATGCGACTTCACGGACCGGCTTACCTGCAATATGGTCAGCGGTAATTCGACCATGTCTATTTGCGATATTTGCCAGCGGAATCAAAGTACTTTCGCCAGTTAATTCATCGCTCTTTTCCGCTGCATCTCCGATGGCGTAAATATCTGGATTACTGGTTTGATTTAATTTATTTACTGCAATTCCACCGCGTTTGCCAATCTCAACTCCTGCGGCTCTAGCCAAAGAAGTATCTGGCTTCACGCCTATCGATGCAATCACTAGCTCTGCATCGATTGCGCTTCCATCCGCCAGTAAAACTTGCGAATCGGTAATTTGAGTTACGGAGTTAGCTAAATGTAATTCAACTCCATTTTTACGAAGCTCTTTGTGAACTAACTCTGCCATCTCTGGATCAAGTTGCGCCAAGACCTGTGGCAGCGCCTCGATTAATGAAGTCTTGATTCCTTTATGAACTAAATTCTCGGCCATCTCTACTCCGATAAAACCGCCACCGATTACGACTGCGCTCTTTGGTTTTACCTCTACGGCCTCATAAATTCGTAATACATCTTCGACAGTTCGCAAAGTTAGCGCCCGTTCAATACCAAGAATAGGTGGCACCACCGGTGAAGCACCAGGGCTCAAGATTAATTTGTCATAACTAATCTCTGATTCGCTTCCGCTAATTAAGTCGCGGATAATGACCGCTTTCTTATCCGAAGCAATTTCAATTACTTCATGATGAACCCGCACATCTAAGCGGAATCTCTTGTGTAATGATTCTGGAGTTTGAAGATATAACTTATCTTCTTCAGCAATTACTCCGCCTACATAATATGGCAAGCCACAGTTTGCATATGAAACATGCCCCGATCTCTCTAAGACAATAATTTCAGCGCTTTCATCTAGCCGGCGCAATCGGGTAGCCGCTGACATACCACCTGCTACGCCACCAATAATTAAGGTACGCATTAATTAGTCACTAATGGATAGTTGGCACCCTGCCACGCAATAATTCCACCTTCAAGATTAGTAATTTTCTCAAAACCGCCCTTAGCCATTTTCTCAGCTGCAATTGCGGAACGACGGCCACTGTGGCAATAAACGGCATACTCCACGGTCTTATCTAGATTTGCAATTTTGCTATCAAAATCTGATGATTCGACATCGATGTTGATGGCATTTTCAATAT
Source organism: Candidatus Nanopelagicaceae bacterium (assembly GCA_046091905.1). GTDB lineage: Bacteria > Actinomycetota > Actinomycetes > Nanopelagicales > Nanopelagicaceae > ZLKRG08. The sequence goes on along the minus strand of JBJTCN010000047.1, from coordinate 5,526 downwards.
GACCAGCTGCATATTCACCAGCCGTGCGCACATCAACTACTACTACACCAGGGTTCTTGATATCTGATGCAAAGCCATCTGCGCCTAGATTATTGATTTTTGCAGACGAACTTCCACATGCTGCCAATAAGAGCAACATCGGAGCAATAGTTAGAGCTAATGCTTTTTTCATTTTAAAAGCCTTCATTAATTGCACTTACAAAGTTGATCTTCTGAAAAAGGCGCAAGCGCTTCTTCAATATGTTGGCCACAGCCTGACCAAGTTGCTTTACCACATGAATCACATCGAACTGCACTGCACATAGTTATCTCTTTCCTTGTTGGAATTAAGCTAATGTCATAAATAATTTTTGTAGCTTTTTCATTGTTTCTTCAGAATTTCGCTTTTCATCTAACATGCATTCTTGCAAGCTTGAACTTATAAGGGTAAACGCTGCGGTGTGTACCGCTTTGCTAACAGCCGACATTTGAATCACAATTTCGTCGCATGATCGACCTTCTTCTAGCATTCTAGCGATGGCACCAAGTTGTCCTTGGGCTCGCTTAATTCGTTTAGCGATAGCCGCAACTTGATCTTGGTCGCTCAATACATGTGATGTAGAAGTCTTTGGCATTAGTGCTACCCCTTGCTTTCTAGGTTGAGCTTAGCATACCCCTGGGGGTATCGTGAAACCAGCTCGAAATGGAGCAAACAAGATAATTGGAGAGCAAAATGGCAAAAAAAGTAGTTGTGTTAGGGGCCAACTTTGGCGGACTCACCGCAGCCCTATCTTTAAAGAAAGATCTCGGAAACGACGTTGATGTAAAGGTCATAAGTGATCGTGACTATTTCTTATTTAACCCATCATTAATCTGGTTACCCTTTGGAAGCCGCGATAGAAATGATGTTTCGTTCAAAATCGGTCCAACATTTGAAAATGGTGGCGTTGACTTTATTCAAAGTGCCGCGACTGAAATTCACCCAGGTAAGAACATAGTGGATTTGGCAAACGGTACTTCACTTCCATTTGACTATCTAATAATTGCGACCGGAACTAGAAATAAGCCCGAACATGTTCCTGGACTAAAAGAAAATTCATCAACTATTACGACCTTGCAAGATGCAATTGAAACTGGTGAAGAATGGAAAAAATTCCTCGATAATCCCGGAGATGTAGTCATCGCTGCAACCCAATCTGCCAGCTGTTTTGGCGCGGCTTACGAATTCCTATTTAATACCAGTTATCAATTAAAGAAAGCTGGTCTTAAAAAAGATGTAAAAATGACCTACGTGACTTCTGAACCGTTTCTAGGTCACTTTGGAATTGGTGGTCTAAAAGGTGGAGAGCCGCTTCTAAAAATGTTTTTGAAAAAAGAAAGAATAGATTATGCAACTAATGTTGAAATGGATTATGTTGACGACGGACGAATTGTCGCTAAGAATGGCAATAAATACGATTTCAAATTCAATATGACTATTCCTCCCTTTGTAGGCCAAGATTTCTTACTCAAGACTCCTGGTTTGACAAATGCACAAGCTTTCGTAGAAGTTCGTCCTACTTATCAATCAAATAAATGGGATCACATTTATGCAGTCGGTTTAGCCGCAGCTGTTAAAGCTCCATGGACTACGCCAACACCTGTTGGTATACCTAAGACTGGATTTCCAACTGAGCAGATGGCACACACAGCCGCTAAAAACATTGCCCAACAAATCAAAGGAGAGAACCCTGGTCATGAGAAGGTATTTGGCGACATTCCTGCTATATGCATAATGGATGCAGGAAATAACGGTGTTTTAATCTTGGCTGACAAGATGCTGCCACCACGAAAAGCAGGAATATTGATTCCTGGTCCGCAGAACCATTTAGCTAAATTAGCCTTTGAAAAGTACTTTATTTGGAAGATGAAGGGTGGCCGCGTAAATCTTCCTTAATTTCTAACCTCTGCTCTCCATTGGTTAGATGATCAACTTCGATAGGTTTCCTATCGAGGTTGATTTACTATTGTCGATGTGAAACGCGCATTATTTATTGAACATGATCACGTCACCTTAAGTGGTCCGCTCTGGCGCGCATTTGAAAATCGCGGTTACGAAGTTGTGCGAATGCCGATTGTCAAAGAAGAGGATTTTGATAATCCAAATGTGCATATCCAATGGCCTGATTTTTCTGAGTATGACGTGATAGTTCCGATGGGCTCTCCATGGGGCGTTTGGGAAAACGAACGAATTGGAAATTGGTTACTTCCAGAATTAGAACTGGTTACTAAAGCACATAACGCAGGTCAACCAATATTTGGTGTCTGCTTCGGTGGCCAATTGATGGCCCGTGCACTTGGTGGTTCAGTTGCGCGTGCGCCTCGAAGTGAAATCGGTTGGCATTATGTAATGACAGATTTTCCAGAGATTATTTCAAATGGTCCGTGGTTTCAATATCACTGGGATCGTTTTCAAGTTCCACCAGGTGCAACTGAATTAGCTCGCACCCCTATTGCATCACAAGCATTTGTCATGGGACGCACCTTGGGATTGCAATTTCATCCTGAAATTGATTTAGAAGTTCTAGATTGCTGGTTAGAAATGGATGGTGGACCAGAAGAGATAGAAGGCGAAGGTTTGAATGTCGAAATTCTCCGCCAACAAACTAAAGCCGAAGAACCTGGTGCAAATGCCAGAGCGCAAGCACTCGTTGACTATTTCCTAGACCACATCGCAACTAGTGAAATAAAGTCCATCTAGCGTTATTCTTTGGCGCATGGATACTTTAAGCGCTTTCAATAATCACCTTCCTGTAAAGATTCGCTTCGGCGAAAATATCTCTGAAACACTTCCAGAGGTAATCAAAGAAGTCGCCTCTAAAAAGGCCTTTTTGATGGTGGATGAAGGCATCGAGAAATTTAATCCAGCTGCCGCCGCGCTAATTAAGAAGGTGCAAGGCGCAAGCGATGTCGTAATTTTTGAAAAGCCAGCCGGCGAACCAACTATTCAAATGGTGGAAGATGCAATTAGCGCACTGAAGGCAGCTGGTTGCGATTCAGTAATCGCACTTGGTGGCGGATCAGTTATCGATACTGCAAAGGCCGCGCGACTTTGTGCACAACTAAATTGCACATTTCGCGAATGGCAATCACAAGCACCAAACTATCCAGCGCCAACTATTCCATTAATTGCACTCCCTACTTCTGCTGGTACTGGTTCTGAAGTATCTGGTGGCTCTGTAATTTCTGATCCAGAAGCTGGCCGTAAGACTGGAATTGCAAATGGAAATCTGCGTGCCCAGGTTGCACTTGTTGATCCAGTTCTAACTTATTCAATGCCACCATCAATGACTGCCAACACCGGCATTGATGCACTTGCCCAAGGAATCGCCGGAGTTATTGCTAAGTGCTCCACTCCAATTGGTGATGCCATCGGTTATGAAGCAGTTCGTTTAATGACTCCAGCGCTAACTGCGGCATTCAAGGATGGCAACAATAAAGCAGTGCGCGCTGCGATGTCTGCTGGTTCAATGATGGCTGGCTTGACTATGAACATCTCTGATTGCACTGCAGAACATTCACTTGGCCAAGCAATCGGTGGTTTAAAGCATGTGCCACATGGATTAACTATTGGATTAGTTTTAGTTGAAACACTTACTCGCGAAGCGCGCGTGGTACCAGAGAAGATGGAACGAATTGCCGATGCTATGGGTCTGCCACAAGATGGCAGCAAAGATGGTTCTCGAGTAGTAAATAAGGTGCGCGAGATCTTAAAAGAGCTAAATTTCCCAGTGCTTTCTAGCCTTGGCTTTGAAGCGAAAGATATTGATCAATTAGCTGATATCGCGCTAAAAGACTTCTTTATTACCCAAGCGCCAACTCCATGGAGCAAAGCGGAAGTGGTAGAAGCTTTTAACTCCGCGTTAGCTCTTCAAAGTCGTTAAACCTTCTTACATCTCCTGATTAAAGAAGACGTTCTTAGTTTCGGTATACATATCAAGTGATTCTGGACCGAGCGCGCGTCCTAAACCTGATTGCTTGAAGCCACCAAAAGGTGTCCAGTAGCGCACTGATGAATGTGAATTCACAGAGAGATTTCCAGTTTCAACTGCGCGAGAAACTCGAAGCGCTCGACCCAAATTACTTGTGTAGATTGAACCTGATAATCCATAGATTGAATCATTTGCTTTTGCTATTGCATCTGCTTCATCTTCAAATGGCAGCACTGCAACTACCGGTCCAAAAATTTCTTCCTGCCAAGCTTTAGCTTTTGTATCTTTTGGAAGCAAGACTGTTGGTGGTACCCAGAAGCCATCACCAGATGGGGACATATTTCCTTGGAAGGCAACCTTTGAATCAGATTCATCATCGATATATGAAGTTACGACATCCAGCTGCTTCTTAGAAATTAATGGACCCATACCAGCGGTATCTAAATTTGGATCTTCACAACGGAAAGCTTTTACCGCTTTTTCGAAATGTTCCATAAATTTATCGAATGCACTTTTCTCAACCAAGATTCGTGTGCGTGCGCAGCAATCTTGTCCGGCATTATCAAAAACGCCACCAGGTGCCGCATTTGCAGCCGCTTCGATATCAGTATCTGCAAAAATAATATTTGCGCTCTTGCCGCCTAGTTCTAGTGTTACGCGCTTAACTTGATCCGCGCAGCCAGCCATAATTGATTTACCAACTACGGTCGAACCGGTGAAGGAAACTTTGCGCACCAAAGGATTGGTTACAAAACGATTGCCCACCACGCTGCCCTTGCCAGGAACAATATTTAGAACGCCTTCTGGAATCCCCGCTGCTAAAGCTAATTCGCCTAATCGAATTGCAGTTAGCGGTGTTAATTCCGCTGGTTTTAAGACCACGGTATTACCGGTTGCTAGCGCTGCTGAGAAACCCCAACCGGCAATTGGCATTGGAAAATTCCAAGGCACGATAATTCCAACGACACCGATTGGTTCTTTAAATGTAATGTCCACGCCGCCTGCTACTGGAATCTGTCGACCATAAAGTCTTTCTGGAACACCGGCATAGTAATTAAGCACATTTGCGACGTTATCTGCTTCCCATAAGGCATTGCCGCGAGTATGGCCTGAGTTTTCAATCTCAAGTTGCGCTAACTCTTCGCGATGTTCGCGAACTTTATTTGAGAATGCGCGCAATAGATTTGCACGATCATACGGTGTGACTTTGCGCCATGACTTAAAAGCTTCAGCAGCTTTGGCAATAATTGCATCAGTCTCTTCAACTGAAGCCTCTTTAATCTGCTTTACCGTTTTGCCAGTGGCAGGATTAATTACATCGTAAGTAGTGCTCATCGTTTCCCTTTAATAGATATTAGTAACGTTCGAAGTTGCGGATGAGCTCCCAATCGGTAACTACTTTTCCGTATGCTTCAATTTCAATTTGCGCCATGTTGGTGTAATGCTTCTGAACCTCTTCACCAAATGCTTCTTTAACAAATGCAGATTCGCTCCAAAGTTTCTGTGCCATCTCCATTGTATGTGGCACAAACTCTGAATCTGATGCATAAGCATTTCCAACGAAGGCAGGTTCAAG
>JBJTCN010000046.1:0-4201 GCA_046091905.1 Candidatus Nanopelagicaceae bacterium | reverse complement strand
CCAGTAGTAGTAAAACTAACTTCTATTTTATAGTGGTGAGCCGCAGAGGGGGGATGCCGAAAGGGCCGAGCCACTTGGGAGCGACAGTGACGTCACACCCTAATACATTGGGATTTGCAGTCCGGAATGATCGCATCGGAGGAGCTCCTGGGCCAGGGAGCTCGGGACTAGACATAGGGGGCCTTCAAGAGGCGGAAAATCAAGATTGTTTGCGTTGAAAGAATTGTCGGAATCTGTCTCGTGTAGCTTGAGAGGTCCTCCATCTTGAATGTTTGTGATGAAAGTGGGCCCTGTTCGTTTGTATAATGTCGTTGGGTGTGTCTGGGGTAGTCGTTGTGTTGGCGTGTTGTCTGGTAGTGATGGATCGGACAGACAGCTGGAGTTGTTGGAGAGTGCGTTTATTGGTCAGTGGTTGAGTTGTGCTCGATCGTCTTCGTGGGAAAAAGGTTTGTCTCAGTCGGGACGTCAGGGTTTGGGGTGGCGTTGAGGGAGAGGGTTCTGTTTCATCAACGTCTGATGTGCTGGAGTCCTCATTCTCGGTAATCGATTGAGTAACGGTGTCAACCTGATTTGTGTTGGAGTCCGAAGTGGCAGTGAGTCCGGTGGTAATGCGTCTGAAGCCGGGAAATCTCCAGAGAGGTAGACTGCTGGTAGCATCTTTGATCTTGCGTCTCTCGATACTTGCTTTGATCGCTGGTTCGAAGTTTTCCACGTAGTTTGTCAACGTGACAATTGTCTGTGTCTCCAAGTACTCTGTGAGATTGCTTGGGAAATAGATGTCTTGCTTTTCGATCTCGACTTGCGATCGAAGGGAGTAGAGGTAGTCCACTTTCAGCTTGAGGTCGTGGAGCGCCTGAGATTCCGTAACGGATGGATCTTTCTCAATGAAAGATCGCTGATGTCGCCATGTGTTGTAAGATCCCCAGAATTTCAATTGCGGCTTCCATAATGAATGGATAAGGCCTTTGTAGAACTTGGTATGATCCATTTTGTAACGATGATGTGGTTCTTCTCTGGGTTCGATCAGAGTGCTCCATTGCATGCTGACGAACCCGCGCAATAGAAGGTGCCACCCGATGTCTTTCTGTGCTTTCGCAGGGATGGAGACTGGATCATCGGTGTCTAACGTGCTAAGTGGATTCTCGTTCTGTATCCACTGCTTAATGGCTGTCAAGAAGGTATCTTGGAAAATCTGTGCAGCTTTGCTTTCCGCGAGATAATCTTGTACTGAGATAATCAAATTCTTTCGAAATTCGATGGCTATTGGATGTTGACATCGAATCAGGTGGTCGAAAGTTTCGTCTTCGTTTTGATTACAGAATTTGCATTTTGGTGAGATCCAGTGTTGGCCTGCCGTGATGTGTTTGCGGTATTGAGTTGCCAATTGGCCATGGACCAGCTTCATGAGTGTTGGAGCGCTTGATTGGTGGTAACCTCTCGTAGCCCTTTGGAGTGCTTCCCAGTGAACGTCTCTTTGGGTGCTGAGTGACCATGCATGCTTCGTTCTGAGGTATCCGAAGAACTGTGGGAGTGAAGCGGCTTCCCTGATCTCTTGTAGATAATTCGCTTCGATAGCGTATTCATTTACGGCCAGCTGGCACTTTGTTGCGGGGTAAAAGGGGATCGATTGTTTAGATCGCTCGTCTTCGAATTGCATATCCTTCATCATCTGCTGCAGTCTGGGTCGGAAAGATTCATGCATAATGTTTTGAGTTCCAGACTCACATGGTTCTTGATCGTGTGCCCAGTAGTAGGTCAGTTTGTTCGATATCGATCTGAGTCGTTGGAATCCTTGGTCGATCAATTCCCAGTCTGGACTTAGGGTCAAGTTACAAAACGGTTCTTGTTGCAGAAGTTTCCTTCTGAGAGTATTCGCGAGTCCGGCTTGGGTCAAGAACGAAGTGACTTCCATAGACTGATTGTTGGAATGGAAGGTCCGGAGATGGTGTAAGAAAGTGGCTGCTGCCAGCTGGGCCCAGATTTCTGCCCTTCTGAACGATGGCTTTCCTCTTCCTGTGATGGTGCCATGGGCAAGATGGGCGCCCTTCGCATTGCTCAGGATCCATCCGCCTCTCATCTGTTCCTTGTATACTTTACTGTGGGTTGCGATATGAAATGATATCGTGTCGTCTTGGTCAGTGAAAAGAAGTGCAATTTGTGCCTCTGGGATCTCCAGTTTGAATCCATCGAGGAGGTCTATCGACGGGTGATCGAGTTGTTCCATGTACTCTCTGAATGAATGGGGTCTCTGGAGTCTTTCGATGATCGCTGGTGGTACTGAAGATACTTTGAATCGATTGAACCTTTCTTGTTGGGACAGCTGAAGAGGGACTGAAGTCTTGGTTGGTCGCCAAGTTGTCGGCTGGTCTAAAGCATAGTTCGGCGAGAATTCTTCCTCTTGTTTGATAATCCAGTAAGAGGTGTCGTGGTAGTGGTACAGAGTTGGTTGATTGCTCACGTCGAAGTCAACATAGGATTGTCGGTGTGGACGGAATGTGGTACCGCTTCTTGTCCATGGGCCTAGTGGATATGTTGAATTGCGCTGGTGGGTGCCTGGGTAACATAATTTCAAACAGAATGGTTGCCATACGTGACGGATCTGGTGAAGGCTGGGTCGCCGTTGAATAGTCACAAATTGTTGGGAGTTGAACCAGGGGGGGCGTTCGCATTCAAACATGTAGGGTAGGAGTTGGTCTCCAATCGAGTCGAAAAGTTCTGAGATCGTTGTGACGTGTAAGTACTGTCGGCAGTAATTCAGAATCTTGATAGTTTTGTCTGGGACTTTCCATTCCGCTTGGCATATGAGGTCCATAATGTGTTTGTCATACTTTCGTTCTGGGGGCATGACGTAAGACTTGTTGACTCTGATTGTACCGTTGATGGATTGCAATGAGAATCGGAGAGATGTTATCCATCTTGATTCGAGATGAGGCGCGTTAGATCTTGTGTCAACAAGGATCGGCCTGCTGAATCCTGATTGCCATTGGCTCCATGCAAGCGCGATGCGGAGGGTTGTGGATACTATCGTGTTCGTTCGCCAATGCTTCAAGAATAGGCAGATCTGGCCTTCTACTTGGAGAGTGTGCCAGGATATAAAGCCGCATCCAGCGAAAGAGGTGGGTGCGTACCGGAGGGCGCGGGATGTGTGCTGGTTGTATCCACATCTCGATATCAGAGTAGGAAGTGTCTTGGCTTCTGAGTCATGTAATTGTTTCGCCGTGAAGTGGCATTGAGGGAGCACATACTTTAGTGCTGCGATGTACACGGCTCTGTATGCTGTGTTGGTTCCGTAACGTGACAACGCTCCAGTTGTGATCAATGTTGTGATCTTCTTAGCTTTTGTGCGCAATTCTAGCATTTGCGTAGCACTATTCTTCTCAAAGGGTGCCTTCCAGTGTCCTAGGGTCTTGTGTGCTTGGGCAATCGATTTGCATTGGATCACAACTGGTTGGTTGGTGGCGGAGTCGATCAAGGTGATTGTTTGTTGTCCGATATGCTTGACAGGGACTGGAGTTCCGTCTGGTTTGAATTGAAAGGTCAGTGCATGATAGGAGCATTTCGGCAGTTCGAGCATTCCGCCAGAGCACCATAGGAGATCGTTCCACGCTTGTGCATCGTGTTGCATGTCGGATATCATTGTAGAGAGGGGTTTCTGGTCTTGAGGGCGGAAGTCGTTGTATGTGCCTGTACAATCATCAACGAATCCCACCATTGATAGTTTCACGTGTTCCGTCCCATCAGGACTGGTGAATGAGGAGCCATGTGACATTTTCTCATGTGCGTCGCACAGAGTCGATGAGATGAAGAGCCAAATGCAAGGGGAGTTTGCGCTACCTTGGCCGCTTCCATAGATTGGGAATTCAATGCAGTGTGAATATGATGTCGGAGAGAGTCCGTCTTGTGACCTTAGGTAAAACTTTGCCGATTCAAGGGTAGCTGCATGAATGGCGACGACTTTGCGGTTCATCCCGTATTTCCGATTCACCAGCGATGCGAGATTTATAATGATTCTGTCGTAACAACTTGATGCGTCGTTGTCAAAGTTGAACAGGGCTCTCCGTGAGGACAAGGCAATATCGTATTTAAGCTCCTCCAAAAGAGTTAGTGATTGAGGTTCGCAGCCGGGTCTTCCTCCGAATAGGCCTGGGTTCAGCGTGTTGTTATGGATGGCGTGATGCAACAATTGTCTCCATTTGATAGC
>JBJTCN010000045.1:0-27603 GCA_046091905.1 Candidatus Nanopelagicaceae bacterium | reverse complement strand
ATACTTCGGAGCTGGAATCGTTTCGTAAATTACATTAAATAGCGCATCTAGATTTTCTGCATCTGGCATGCCGCCATTTTCGGGGCGATTTGTCGAAGCACGGCCTGCTTTAGCTGAGGCATAAACAATTGGAAAATCAATCTGATCTTCGCGCGCATCTAAATCTAAAAATAATTCATATGCCTCATCAACTACTTCTGGGATACGCGAATCAGGACGATCTACTTTATTAATTACCAAAATAACTGGTAGATTCTTTGAGAGCGCTTTACGAAGCACGAAACGAGTCTGTGGCAGCGGACCTTCTGATGCATCCACTAACAAAATTACGCCATCGACCATTTCAAGCCCGCGCTCTACCTCGCCACCAAAATCTGCGTGGCCCGGGGTATCAATAATATTAATGACTCGATCACCACGATGAACTGCAGTGTTCTTAGCCAGAATGGTGATTCCTTTTTCGCGTTCTAGATCCATTGAATCCATCATGCGATCTTGGCCCTCTTCTTGCTTCTTATGGGCAGCAAAGGCGCCAGATTGCCACAACATGGCATCAACCAACGTGGTCTTTCCATGGTCAACGTGGGCGATGATTGCAACGTTACGAAGTTCGTCGCGGCTCTTTACAGTTAAACCTTTTAAGTGTTCTCGTGTCTTATACATTGAATCGAAACTCCACTACGTCGCCGTCTTGCATTACATAATCCTTACCTTCCATGCGGACTTTGCCATGTTCTTTAGCAGCCTGCATAGAACCGAACTCCACCAAATCTGCAAAACTAACAACTTCTGCCTTGATGAAACCTTTTTGGAAATCGGTGTGAATTACACCGGCCGCAACTGGTGCGGTATCGCCCTTATGAATTGTCCACGCGCGCGCCTCTTTGGGACCAGCGGTTAAATAAGTTTGTAAACCTAAATTCTTAAAACCTACTCTTGCCAAAGTGGTTAAACCTGGTTCGGTAAGTCCAATCGATTCAAGTAGCTCTTGTGCATCTTCATCTGGAAGTTCGGCAAGCTCTGCTTCAGTTTTGGCATCTAAGAAGATTGCTTCAGATGGTGCCACAAGTGCTTGTAGTTTTTCGCGTAACGCTTGATCGTTTAACTCTGCTGCGTCCACGTTAAATACATAAAGGAATGGCTTGGCAGTAAGTAGATGCACCTCTTTTAATATCTCTAAATCCAAACCAGCAGTTGAAATTGGTTTACCAGATTCTAAAACTGCATTTGCTTTCTTAAGTTCTTCAAGTAACGCTTGCTTCTCTTTATTCTGTTTGGCCTCTTTTTCAATACGCGGTAATTGCTTCTCAATAGACTGCAAATCTGCGAGCGCTAATTCGGTATTGATGGTTTCCATGTCACTTGCGGGATCAATGCGCCCATCGACGTGCACCACATCGCCATCATTAAAGACGCGGATAACTTGGCAGATGGCATCGGTTTCGCGGATGTTTGCTAAGAATTTATTACCAAGACCGGCACCTTCGGATGCGCCTTTAACGATTCCGGCGATATCTACGAAGGAAACTGTGGCCGGCAAAATATCTTTAGAGCCAAAAATCTCAGCCAATTTCTTTAAGCGCTCATCCGGAACGCCCACCACGCCAACGTTTGGTTCGATGGTTGCGAATGGGTAGTTAGCGGCCAAGACATTGTTCTTGGTCAAAGCATTAAAAAGAGTCGACTTTCCAACATTTGGCAGTCCGACGATTCCGATTGAGAGGCTCACGAGGAGTAGAGCCTACGCGTAAATGTCGGTGGCTCTTGCCATGATTGCCTCATGCAGGCGTATTTCACATTATTTATTGGTTTGGCACTCGGTGCTTTATTGGGCTATTTGTTGGCAAAAAACAAAAAAACAGAATCAACACAAGCCCCTGAAGTCGCTTCTATCAATACCACTATTAATTTACTTAAAGAGAAAATCGGAACCCTAGAGTCCGAAGGGCGCCGAATCGAAGTAGATCGCAAAGGCGTTGATACCAAATTATTTACCCAACTCGAAGCGTTAAATGCAATCCACGAAAAAGGAGTCCAAGAAACCCAAAAACTTGCTGGTGCCCTTGGCTCATCTCAGACGCGCGGTAAATATGGTGAAGCCCAATTAGAAAATTTATTGCGCTTTGCTGGACTTAAAGAACATATAGATTTTGAAGTGCAATCCTCCCCAGGTGATTTATCTGGAATTCCAGATGTAATAGTCCATATGGCTGAAAAATTAGATTTGTATATTGACTCTAAATTTCCATACGCCCGTTACTTTGAAGCGATAAATACCGAGAACTTTGAAGAACGCAAAACGCTAATGAAGGCGCATGCATCTGATTTGCTTGGCCATGTTGATGCGCTATCAAAGCGCAAATACGACAGCTCAAGGACTTCGGCAAATTTTGTGGTGCTCTTTGCCCCATTTGAATCAATTTTGGCTGAGGCACTTATTGCTGATCCGATTCTCTTGGAAAAATCTTTTGAAAAACGTGTAGTTATTGCCACCCCATCTACTTTGCTGGGAATGTTACGCACCGTTAAATTGGGAATCGACCGAAGTGCACTGGCAAATAGCGCTGAAGAGATCCGCGATATTGCTACTAAATTGGTTTCAAAGTTAGTCACAAATTACGAACATATCTCAACGGTAAGCAAGCGTTTAAATAGCACTGTGACTGCATTTAATTCATTGGTAGGTAATGTGGAATCTACGGTTACCGCCCCAGTTCGAGCAATGATCGATAAGGGAATTACAAATGAGTCACTTCCTGAGCTGCCAACGGTTGATGCACGTGCTAGAGACTTAAATGGTATGGATTCAACTGATACTTCACATGCAATTAGGGTTGATTCTGCGCGAGAGGAGAGCGAATAATGGATTTACAGCAGTTGCTAAAGGTCTTAAATAAGATCAAATTAAAGAAGGAAGGCGTCGCTACCCTGCAAAGCTTATTCATCTTCTTCTTTGCATCTATCGAAAACTTAATTCGCCACGGATATGGCATTGTCACTGGCGTAGTTTTGTTGGCAGTAGTTTTACTTGGAAATCGATTTGGCCGTGAAGGTGTTGCCTATGTTGCAGTAGTTACTCCGCCACTTGCCTTTGCTGTGACCTCGCTATTTTGGGCGCTACTTGCATACAACATTCGCATTATGAAAGTTGGTTTGGAATTTATCGGTGCGCTCTCATCAGTTGCACCATGGTTAATGCTGGGCGCACTTTATGGTTGGTATAACTTTTTACATCAACGTGCGCAGAAGAAGATCGCAACTGCGCGCGCACGCGCTTAAATTACTTAGCGATATCTTTACGTAATTCTCGAGGCAGCTGGAAAAGTAGCGTCTCTTCTTTAGCGGTGACGGTTTCTACAGTGCTATAGCCGCGATCTGAAAGCCATTTAAGGAGATCCTCTACCAATAACTCTGGCACAGATGCACCACTTGATACGCCTACGGTATTTACACCGTGCAGCCATTCAGAGCTTGCTTCGTGGGCGTAATCAATAAGGTAAGCATTTTTAGCGCCATATTCCTTGGCGACCTCAACTAAGCGCACTGAGTTTGATGAATTAGTTGAGCCAACTACTAAAACTAAATCGCATTGCGGTGCAATCTGTTTAATTGCTTCTTGGCGATTTTGAGTGGCATAACAGATGTCATCTGATGGTGGATCAATAATTTCAGGGAAGCGCTTCTTTAACTCCGCGACTGTTTCCATGGTTTCATCAACTGACAACGTAGTCTGCGATAACCAAGCTAACTTCTTGCCGCTCTTTGGTTGCACGGTGCGCGCCATTTCCACACCTTCAATTACGGTAACGCGACCTGGCGCTTCACCCGCAGTGCCTTCAACTTCTTCGTGGCCATCGTGGCCAATCATGATGATCTCTAAATCTTCATTTGCATAACGTCGCGCTTCATTATGAACTTTGGTAACCAACGGACAGGTAGCATCAATGGTTTTTAATTTTCGCTCAGCAGAATCAGCATGAACTTGTGGTGAAACACCATGCGCGCTAAAGACTACGGTGGCACCTTCGGGAACTTCGTTTACTTCTTCTACGAAAATTGCGCCGCGTTTTTCAAGTGATTCCACGACATATTTATTATGAACAATCTGCTTACGGACATATACCGGTGCGCCATAAACTTCGAGCGCTTTCTGAACCGTTACGACTGCACGGTCAACGCCGGCGCAATATCCGCGCGGGGCAGCTAAAAGGACCTTTTTCTCCGTAACCATGTCGGTCAATTGTATTAGGCTCACCCGCATGCTTGAAAATTCAGAGGAGCAGCCAGCGCCAGTGCGCGTGGTCTCTGAAATTATCAAGGAATATATCGATGCGCTTGGTCCCATCTGGATCGAAGGCGAACTTTCACAAATAAATACGCGTAAAGATTTCACTTACATGGTGCTGCGCGATTCCAGCGTTGATATGAGTATTTCGCTTGCCTGTCCATCCGGTGTATTTAATAAAAATAAAGTTGGCGAAAATGCCAGAATAAAAATCTTTGCAAAACCCTCTTGGTATACCAAAAATGGTTCGGTCTCCTTCTGGGTGCGCGAAATCAAAGAGATTGGCGTTGGAGAACTATTAGCCCGACTTGAGATGCTTAAAAATCTGCTGGCCGCTGAAGGATTATTCGATGCCAAATGGAAACAACCGCTACCGCTACTGCCAAATAAAGTTGGTTTGATCTGCGGACGCAATTCAGATGCGGAAAAAGATGTCCTGGAAAATGCACGTCGTAGATGGCCGGCGGTGCAATTTGAAATTCGTGAAGTGCAGGTGCAGGGCGCAGATGCGGTGATTCAAGTAAGCGCTGCGCTTAAGCAGTTAGAAGCAGATAAGGAAGTCGATGTCATCATAATTACGCGCGGTGGTGGCTCCTTTGAAGATTTACTCCCATTTAGCGATGAAGGTTTAGTCCGATTAGCGGCAAGTTGTAAGACCCCAATTGTTAGCGCAATTGGCCATGAGAAAGATGCGCCGCTTCTTGATTTAGTTGCAGATTACCGCGCCTCAACTCCAACGGATGCTGGCAAGAAGGTAGTGCCAGATCTAAATGAAGAGTTGGCATTTATCGATGCGCTACGTACCCGTGCAAAGCGCACTTTAACTATGCGCTTGGAGCGCGAAAGCGATCGCATCAAATCGCTCTTTGATCGCCGCATTGCATTTGTGCACCGAATTAAATTAGCCGAAGAAGATTTACAACATTTATTAGCCCGAGTTCGTGCGCTCTCCCCACAATCGACTCTCGAAAGAGGTTATGCCGTGGTGCAGCGTGCGGATGGCAAAGCGGTGCGAAGTGCGAAAGATGTCGCAAGTGGTGACTCAGTTCGCATCCGCTTAGCGGAAGATTCAGTAGAAGCCACAATCGATTAGAGAGTAAATTACCCATATGGCCGCAAAGTCAGAGATCTCCTACGAAAAAGCTCGTGAAGAGTTAACTAAAGTAGTCGAGCAATTAGAAGCTGGCTCTGCAACGCTTGAAGAATCGCTAAAACTTTGGGAGCGCGGCGAAGAGTTAGCCAAAATCTGCCAAGAGTTATTAGATGGCGCTAAGGCAAAGATTGAAAAATGAGCTTTAACTACTCTGATTTGCTGCCTATCGGCAAGGATGAAACTAAATATCGCCTGCTTTCAACTGAGGGCGTAAAAGTAGTTAAACACGGAGATTTAGAATTCTTAGAGGTGTCTTCGCAAGCGCTTACTAAACTTACAGAAGTTGCCATTCACGATATCAATCATTACTTACGAGAAGCGCACCTAGCGCAGCTAGCAAAAATTTTAAAAGATCCGGAAAGCTCACCAAATGATCGCTTCGTGGCTTTGGATTTATTAAAGAATGCCAATATTGCAGCGGGCGGAGTTTTACCGATGTGCCAAGATACCGGTACTGCGTTAGTGATGGGTAAAAAAGGCCAATACGTTTTAACTTCCGGTAAAGACGAAAGGTCAATCTCCGAAGGTGTACATAATGCCTACACCAATTTAAATCTACGTTACAGCCAGATGGCGCCAGTTAATATGTGGGAAGAGAAGAACACTGGCAATAACTTGCCGGCACAAATTGAAATCTACGCAGATTCTGACCATCAAAGCGAATATAACTTCTTGTATATCGCCAAAGGTGGCGGCAGCGCCAATAAATCATTCTTGTATCAAGAGACCAAGGCGGTCTTAAATAAAGACTCCTTCTATCCATGGTTGGAAGAGAAGTTACGTTCACTTGGTACCGCAGCTTGCCCGCCATATCACTTAGCTATCGTGGTGGGCGGTACCAGCGCAGAGCACACACTAAAAACTGCGAAATTAGCATCAACCAAATATTTGGATTCACTACCAACTACAGGTGATGCTGCTACCGGACACGCTTTCCGTGATCCAGAGGTAGAGGCCGAAGTATTAAAAATTACCCAGAAGCTTGGCATTGGTGCACAATTTGGTGGCAAGTATTTCTGCCACGATGTTCGCGTCGTTAGATTGCCAAGACATGGCGCATCACTTCCGATTGCAATTGCCGTTTCCTGCTCTGCAGATCGCCAAGCCAAAGCCAAGATCACCAAAGAGGGCATCTTTATTGAAGATTTAGAGCGCGATCCAGCGCACTTCTTACCTGAAACTACCGATGAACATTTAGAAGATACCGTAGTAAAAATTGATTTAAGTAAGCCAATGTCTGAAATTCGCGCGGAGCTCTCAAAATATCCAGTTAAAACTAGACTCTCATTAACTGGAACATTAGTAGTAGCGCGCGATATCGCACATGCCAAAATTAAAGCGCTATTGGATGCGGGTAAACCGCTACCGGAATATATGCAGAAATATGCGGTCTATTACGCTGGTCCTGCCAAGACTCCAACTGGTTATGCCTCTGGTTCCTTTGGACCTACAACTGCAGGTCGTATGGATTCCTATGTTGATCAATTCCAAGCAGCTGGTGGATCTTTTGTGATGTTGGCAAAGGGCAATCGCTCAAAGCAGGTAACCGAGGCTTGCAAGAAACATGGCGGTTTCTATCTAGGTTCAATTGGCGGACCTGCTGCAAGGTTGGCCCAAGATTGCATCAAGAAAGTAGAAGTTTTAGATTTTGAAGAGTTAGGTATGGAAGCAGTCTGGAAAATTGAAGTTGAAGATTTCCCTGCATTTATTGTGGTTGACGATAAGGGAAATGATTTCTTTACCGATACTGCAAAGCCGCTAACGATCTCTTTAAAGCCAGAGATTTAATAATTTAATTAGTAAGCGCCGCGAGCGTTATGGCGATAGAGCGCTTTGCAAGGTGAACCGTAACGCTTATCAATGTAGTTAAGTCCCCAACGAATCTGAGTTACTGCATTGGTACGCCAATCAAGGCCCATGCTTTCCATCTTGATTGCCGGATAGGCCTGCGCAATTCCGTGTGCACCGGAACGATAGTTATGCGCCTTGTAATTCCAATGTGATTCCTTGGTCCAAAGGGTTACCAAGCACTTCTCTTGAGATGTGTTCCACTTCTTATATTCATTTCGAATAATTGAGATCGCAACCTGCTTGGCACCATTTGGGGTACGCGCCATTTCAATCTGGCGGCTGGCAATTGCCACTGCACGAAGGTCGATAGCTGAGACCGACTTCTTGGTATTTAAATTTGCATATAAAGAGGCGACCTGCTGTTCCGGGTTCTCTTGATGTACTTGGCTGGCAACTAGGTATGCGCCATCTGGCAGCGTGAGCTGGGTGGTCATTGGAAATTCCAGACCGTAAGAGCTTGGCGCCGCAGTTGCTAAGACCACCATGGTGGCAACCATGGTCCAGGCAGCGCGAGCGCGACGAGCAACGAGCGCTTGATAGAAGCGATCAATCTTCATCTCTCACCTGCCTTCCTAATCTTTTCAACTGGCGAATCAATTGGCTAAGGCTTTCAACCACCCCCGACATCGGCAAATTGCGACCCGCATAACTATTGAAAAAACTTTCTCCACAAGCGCTCTGGGTCGACAAAAGTGCAGGTCAGAACGGGGTATGTCCGATTTGCCCTACTTTGCGACTGTGAGATTTTTAAGGATTCGTCACACTTCTTTAGAGCGCAATAGGCCCTTCCAGGAGCTCGGTGACTAGCGCGGCGATCTGCGAGCGCTCGCTCCTGGTCAAAGTTACGTGGGCGAAAAGTGGGTTGCCCTTTAAGGTCTCAACAACTGCAACCACGCCATCATGGCGACCGACGCGCAAGTTATCGCGCTGAGCCACATCGTGCGTCAGGACTACTCGGGATTGTTGGCCAATTCTAGAAAGCACCGTTAAGAGCACGCCACGTTCTAATGATTGCGCCTCATCAACGATCACAAAGGCATCGTGCAGCGAGCGCCCGCGGATATGGGTAAGGGGTAGAACTTCAATAAGTCCGCGAGCGATGATTTCATCAATAACTGGTTGGCTAACTAACGCGCCTAAAGTATCGAATACCGCCTGCGCCCACGGCGACATCTTCTCGCCTTCGGATCCTGGCAGGTAGCCAAGTTCTTGTCCGCCAACTGGATAGAGCGGACGGAAGATCACAACTTTCTTATGTTGGCGACGTTCCATTACCGCCTCTAATCCGGCCGCTAAAGCTAACGCTGATTTACCAGTTCCGGCGCGACCACCTAACGAAATAATTCCTATCTCTGGATCAAGTAATAAATCTAGCGCCACACGTTGTTCGGCGCTTCGACCATGTAATCCAAATGCAGTGCGATCACCGCGCACTAATTGCAGCTCACCACTTGCGGTAATTCGCGCAAGTGCGCTTCCCTTTTCAGAATGAAGCACAACACCGGTATGAACAGGATGGCGTTCGGCAAATTCATAATGAGTTCGATCATGCGCATAAAGTTCATCAATAATTTTTCCAGGTACTGTCTCTTCGACCATTCCCGTCCAACCGGAATTCATAACTAGCTCTGCGCGATACTCCTCTGCCTCTACACCAACGGAAGATGCTTTTACGCGAAGTGGTAAATCTTTAGTTACTAGTACAACATCCTTTCCATCTGACATTAAATTTTTTGCAATTGCTAAGATGCGCGAATCATTTGTGCCATCGCGCAAGAATCCTTGTGGCAGAGCGCTTAAATCCGTGTGGTTTAACTCAACAGAAAGTGTGCCGCCTTCTTGAGTGATTTGAATTGGTTGATCTAAACGACCATGTGAAATTCTTAATTCATCTAATGCGCGAAGTGCACCACGAGCAAAGAAACCTAATTCGGGATGATCACGTTTACTCTCTAATTCGCCGATAACTGCGATTGGAATTACCACTTCATGTTCGGCGAATCGTTTTAACGCCTGGGGGTCTGCTAGAAGAACGCTGGTATCCAATACATATGTACGCTTCTTAGCTTTAGACAAGCCCGGCTCGATTCTTTAATTGTTTTCGACGATGCGGGGAAAGCAGTTAAAAGTTACGCCCACCTTTAGACATTTCGGACACGACACGCCCCAGCGCGTGGGTAAAAATTTGGCTAATTACTTACCGAAGCGGCGGTGGCGTTGCGCGTAAGAGCGCAGTGCGCGAAGAAAATCCACGCGGCGAAAATCTGGCCAATAAGCTTCGCAGAAATAGAACTCCGAATGCGTAGATTGCCAGAGCAGAAATCCGCCTAGACGTTGTTCGCCTGAGGTGCGAATCAATAAATCCGGATCGGGTTGGCCGGCGGTGTAAAGAAATTTAGAGATCACTTCATCATTTAACTCAGCTGCTGCTTGTTCTAATGATGCGCCCTTCTCTCTTTCAAAATGTAGATATGACTTAATAGCATCCACAATTTCACGACGCCCGCCATATCCAATTGCTACATTGACATCAATTTTGGATGTCTCATGAGTCGGCAAATTCTTAAATTTATCAGCCATCCACTCAGGCAAAACATCCAATGCGCCAACCACTCTTACATTCCACCGCTTAGTGGTTGAAAGCTGATCCACAACGTTGGCGATAATTTTCAGTAATTCATCTAATTCACTTTGGCTTCGCTTGAAATTATCTGTGGAGAGCAACCAGATAGTTACTATCTTTACCTGCGCTTCTTCACACCAGATTAAAAAATCTGCAATTTTATTTGCACCAGCTTCGTGGCCACTTTTAGTTGCTACTGTATTTGCCTTTGCCCATCGACGATTACCATCAACGATGATTCCGATGTGATGCGGAGTCTGACTAAAATCCAGCTTTCTAATTAAACGCTTCTCATACCAAGGGTAGATCAGCGCCTTTACAAATTGCTTGACTGAATTAGTTAAGTTAATTGCCATACTTTCTAACCACATAACGCTCTGCCCAAATTGAGGCAATTGGCAGAGTACCCGCCAAGATTAACCCCAAAATATTGAGAGTTTTCCAACGCTTTGCCACTGAAAATTGAATCGCAAAAAGCACATAAATTGGATATAAATAACCGTGCACTATTGGAATCCAGATGGTGGCCTGATGCAGGTTTTCATTATTTAAAAGGTATTTGACCGGCATATAAACAAACCAGAGTAAGAGCGACATTACGCCCGCCACAATCGCCATAAAGCGATATCGGGACAACAGGTCAAATTTCATTGCGCCACCTTATCTAACCTGCGCTGGTAAAGCATTAGGTAGATGGCGGTTAAGGCAAATAGAAACCAGATCACGACATATGAAATATGTTGCCAGTAAAAACCTGGCACCTTCTTGCCCATCTCAAATGGCACTTGCTCATATCCCATATCTGGATCTTCGGAAATCGATTGTATGAATGGCGCATATAAAGGTAGTTCGGTCTTAGTTACAAAGAGCGCGCTATCAACACGACTAATTTGATTTCCCTTATTTTCAGCAACGCTCTTACTTTGTGGTGGCACTAAATAGCCAACCAAATTGCTCTTGCCTAGTTTGGCTGCTTCGTTTTTATGAAAGCCTCTTGCTACCAAAATCATCGCGTTATCTTTGGTCTTAAATAAACCAACATCCCACGTTTTATTTTCAGCCTGCCCAGGTGCTATCCATAGACTTACATATTCGCCTGACACTGAAACTTTTCGTCCAATAATTGCATCTGTTACCGAATCTTCTGGCGCGACAACCGAATCAATCGGGGCAATACTCTCTTCTACTTCAATTGGTTTTTTTAACTCTGCGGCACGATTCCACTGCCAATTAGCCAGAGATAGAAAAATCGCAACTAAAAGGGCAGTGCCAAGCCACTGCCATAGTCTCTTCATCTACTTCTGATCGTCTTTTCGAACATTCGTGAAACGCTTATAAAAACTACGTAGCAAGACCACCACTGCAACTGTCAGCACAATCATGGTGATGGATCCAGCGACGCCTACGTCATAGTTGGTTTTAGTCAGATTGTTCATAGTGAGAGAATACCGCTTATGGGTAGCGCACTCGATATGGATGACCGTTATGGTCGCAAACGAAGTCCGCTGCGCTTTATTCCCTATGCAATATTCGTAGCCTTATTAGGTTGGCTATTTTGGGTTGGTTTTTATCACTCTAATCCCACGGTAACCGCCAACTTACTTTCGTTTAAAGAGCTAAATGAAAAAACGATGGGCATCACTTTTGAAATCACTAGAAATGATCCAAATCAAGCAATTGATTGCACGTTAACTGCAATAGATCTAGACAAAATAATCGTCGGAGAAGTTGTGCATCGAATCCCAGCTGGCGAAAAGAATTTAAGGGTGAGTACTGAAATTCCAACGCGTGCGCACTCGGTTTCGGCATCTGTAGTTCGTTGCTTTGCTGCCGACTAATTTATTGCCTACACTTGTCCACCACTATGACCCAAACCTGGTTAACACAAGAGGCTGCAGATCGATTAACAGCTGAACTTGCCGAGCTTGAAGGACCAAAGCGCGCGGAAATTGTTAAGAAGATTGAAGCTGCACGCGCCGAAGGTGACCTAAAAGAAAATGGTGGTTACCACGCAGCTCGTGAAGAACAAGGTAAGAACGAAGCCCGTATCAAGCAATTAAAACATATGCTTGAGCATGCACACATTGGTGCACCTCCAGTTGGAGAAGCAGGAGTGGTGGGCCCAGGAATGGTTGTTACAGTTGACTTTGCAGGTGATGAATTGAAATTTTTACTTGGTTCAAGAGAAATTTCATCTGGCGACTTAGATGTCTATTCAGAAAAATCTCCTCTTGGTAGCGCGGTCTTGGGTAAGAAAATTGGCGATACCGTTGCCTACACCGCGCCAAATGGAAAAACTTTTCAAGTAGCAATTCTTGAAGCTCAGCCATTCGCATAACCATCATTTAAAACGACTAAGGTTGCGCCATGTCACATGAAATGCGCAAAGAATTCACTCATAAAGAAATCATGGTCATACTTGGCGGTCTAATGACCGGCATGCTGCTGGCTGCACTTGATCAAACCATTGTCTCTACCGCACTAAAAAATATCGTCGAAGAATTCAATGGGTTAAACCATTACACCTGGGTAGTTACGGCATATTTACTTACCTCTACCGCCGCTACTCCGTTATACGGAAAAATCTCAGATCTATACGGTCGACGAATTGTTTTTCAATTTGCCATCGTGACTTTCTTGATTGGTTCAGCCTTAGCTGGCGCCTCGCAGAATATGGGTCAATTGATTGCAACTCGTGCACTTCAAGGTCTTGGTGCTGGCGGTTTGATGGCGCTTACCTTCGTGATTATTGGAGATATCGTCCCACCCCGTGAGCGCGGTCGTTACCAAGGTTACTTTGGTGCAGTCTGGGGACTTTCATCTGTTGCCGGTCCGTTATTAGGCGGCTACTTCTCTGACCATCACCACATACTTGGTGTTACTGGTTGGCGTTGGATTTTCTACATAAATATTCCATTTGGTTTAGCTTCTTTAGTGATTACCTCAATGGTCTTACATATTCCAAAAATTAAGCGTGAACATAAGATTGATTATCTTGGTGCGCTCTTACTTATTCTTTCAGTAGTTCCAATTCTGTTAACTCTTTCAGTCTATGGACCAGAAAATGGCTGGAGTGATTCGCGCACTATTGCCTATTTAGTAATCGGAATTATTTTCGGAGTGCTCTTCTTCTTGCAAGAAAAACGCGCAACAGAACCAATTCTGCCGCTGCATCTATTTGAGAATCACACCTTCAATCTAACTTCGTTACTTGGCGCTGTAATTGGCGCAGGTATGTTTGGCGCAATTGTAATGTTGCCGCTTTACATGCAGGTAGTTAAAGGTTATTCCGCATCATCTGCCGGCTTGAAACTAATTCCAATGATGCTTGGCATTGTCTCTATGTCTATCTATAGTGGTAAGACGATTTCAAAACATGGACATTACAAACGATTCCCAGTTATTGGCGCGGTAATCATGACTATCGGAATCCTTTCAATGACCAGATTGCAAATTGATACTCCTTATTGGCAGGTTGCAATTTATGCAGTCTTGGTAGGCGCGGGACTTGGTTTATCAATGCAAACCATTGTGATTGCGCTTCAGAATTCGGTAGAGATGCGCGATATGGGAGTTGCTACCTCTTCAAATACCTTCTTCCGATCATTGGGATCAGTTTTCGGAACTGCATTCTTTGGATCTGTACTTACCAATCGCCTGGCTCATTACATGCAGAGCGGCTTTGCTGATTTGGCTAAGACCAATCCACAAGCGGTCTCTGCTATTGATCCTGAATCCATGAAGAGCCTCGCTAGTAATTCAAAGCTAATTACAACTCTGCCAATTGATGTACAACATGTGGTGCTACAGGCATTCGTAAATTCATTCCATGTAGTTTTCTATGCTGCAGCGCCAATTACTGCACTTGGATTTTTCTTGGCACTGATGCTTCGTGAAACTCCATTACGTACCAATGAGGATTACAAAAAAGCCAAAGAGGATGCGGCAGGCGAAACCCTAGGTTAGTTAAGTAAAGCAAAAGGCCTCCGTTAATTTCGGAGGCCTTTTTTAATTTAACTTATCGATCGTTACGCAAAATCGAAAGTAGGCGTAGTACCTCTAGGTAAAGCCAAACCACTGAGACCATCATGCCGAAACCAACTCGCCATGACTCTTCCTGTGGCACACCGATTGCAACTGCCTTGGCCGCCTGATCAAAATCAAGTGTCAAGAAGAAAGTCGCAAGACCCACACCAAAGATCGCTACCAATGGACCGAAAGTGCCATTAAAAATAAAGTTTCCGCCAATTAAGTTAATTACGCCTAGAATCAAATAACCAATAATCGCACCAGTTGCAATCTTGGTTGCGCGAGCGCTAATTGAGATCTTGCCACTACGGTATGCAAATAGCACACCAGCAAATGCCACTGCAGTTGCAATTAAAGCTTGTTGGACAATACCTTGAAATTGCTCTTCATAAAAAGCCGAGATTGTGCCCAGTACGATTCCTTCGAGCGCTGCATAAACCATGATTAGAGCAGGACGAACTTTTCTTGAAAATGCGATTACCATTCCCAATACCGTTGCGCCAATTAAACTTCCAAATAGCGCACCTCGGCCAAGGTTCGCACTCCATGCAAATGCACCAGTAACTAATAGCACTGCAAATAAAATTGAGGTTCGGGTAACTACATCATCCATGGTCATACGCCCAGTGCGCATTGAAGATGCTGCCGGTGCGTTATAAAGATCTTCTAGCTGACCGCCTTCAACCGCGTCGTAGCTGGTGCCGTAGCCAGTAGTGCCTACATTTGGATTTCCCATTGAGGCATAGCCTCGACGGTTATATCGATTTAGAACCGGGTTGCTGCTCTCCATTAACTGCTCCTTTGGTAACTCAATTTGAGTCTTCATTTGGGTCTTCGTTTAAGTAAAAACGCGCCTTCGGGGCGCGTTATTCCTAGCGGTGCCCTTGGTCGGACTCGAACCGACACTGGAAGGATTTTAAGTCCTCTGTCTCTGCCATTGGACTACAAGGGCGCAGAAAGCAGGCGTGAGTCTACTAGTTGGACTTGGCTTGCGTTAACCGCGAATCAAGCGTTCGTAATCCAGATAGAGATCATGTGAATTGGCTTTCTTTTCAATAATCTTAAAATTAGAAATGTTCCAATTTGGCGGAGTATCGCTTCCTGAAAGGGCCCAGGCTGCCTGTCTTGCCGCCCCCAGCGCCACATATTCGCCGGGTTCTGGAACTGCAATTTCGTAATCAAAAAATGTCGCCGCAACTTCTTGTACTGCTTGATTTCTAGCCGCGCCGCCAACCAGAATCACTCTATTAATTGGAACATTTAATTTTGCAATTGCTTCGGCGGCATAACGCATTCCAGCAATTACCCCTTCGATTGCGGCTCTAGAAATATTTGCCGAGGTGAAATTCTCATGAGTAATGCCGTAGAAGGAACCGGTGGCATTAGGTTTATTTGGAGTTCGCTCGCCGTCAAAGTGAGTAATTAATCGAAGTCCATTTGCACCTATAGGTGCTGAAAGTGCTGCTTGGCTGAAATCCTCAAATGAGAGATTTAAGGTTTTTGCAACAGTGGCGAAAATCTTCGCTGCATTTAGAGTACAGGCAAGCGGTAAGAAATTTCCAGTGGCATCGGCAAAACCAGCAACTTCGCCACTTTGATCATGTGTAGCGGTCTTAGTAGAAATAAATGCAGTTCCACTCGTACCAAGTGAAATTACCATGTCGCCAATTTGCGAATTAATACCCAGTGCTGCGCCGGCATTATCGCCACATCCTGCGGCAATTGGAATTCCCTTTGCGCTTTTTGCGCCAAATTCATTAGCTGAAACAATTCTTGGCAAAACAACTTTGCGATCAGAGTTCAAAATTGATTTTAATATTTCTGGCAGATATTCATTTGTACTTGGATTGAAATATCCCGTTCCTGAGGCATCCGAACGATCTGTAAATAGATCATTCAAATCTGTAGAGCCAGTTAACTTCCAAGATAGCCAATCATGCGGCAGACAGATTGCCGCAACTTTGGCGATATTCTCTGGCTCGTGCTCCGCAACCCAACGAACTTTGGCCGCGGTAAAGGATGCAACTAATTGCGAACCTGTTAATTTGGCGATATCTGGAAACTCTGCATTTAAAGCCTCTGCGGTCTTATCTGATCTGGTGTCATTCCAAAGTAAAGCTGGTCTAATCACCTGACCATTTTCATCAAGCAAAACCATTCCATGCTGTTGTCCACCAATTGCAATTGCAGAGATTTCGGCGAAGTTGGTGGCCTCTTCTAGCGCATCTTCTAGAGCTGAGAGCCAGTGGTTTGGATCTACTTCTGTGCCATCTGGATGAGGCCGAGTAACCGTCTTTTTAATCTCACCAGTTTCAATTTCGCATAAAACTATCTTTACCGATTGAGTTGAAGAGTCAACTCCTGCGACCAGCTGCTTTTTAGTCATAACTCATAATTTCTTAATTTTCCAAATATGTAAAGCGTTAACTCTGTCCAAGACTAAATGCGATGCCATCCAAAATGTCAGATTCGCAAGCAATAAATTCTTTAGCGCCTACCGCTTTTACAATCTCTGAAAGCACTAAAGAGCCAGCTCCAATTACATCTACTCGTCCAGGGTGCATATAACCAAGCGCTGCGCGTTCAGCACGATTCATCTTTAGGAACATCTCTGAAACTTCGTGGGTTTTCTCTGCTGAAATTCTAGATAGATGAATTGCATAACGATCGTATTGCGGAAGATCGAGGGCTGCCGCCGCTGCCGTAGTTGCAGTACCCGCCACTGCAATCAGTGATTTGGCGCTTTTGATATCAACAACTTTTGCTGCTTCTGAAATTGCTCCTTGGATATCTCTACGAGCACTCTCAATTTCATCTTGCGTGGCAGGATCTGAAAGAAAGTGACGTTCAGACATGCGCACACAACCTATATTTACACTCTTGGCTTGCTCCACACTTCGATTTCCAATTACAAATTCAGTAGAGCCGCCACCAATATCAATTACTAGAAAAGGTGCCAAGGAATCAGGTAGCTCTTTGGTGGCACCTGTAAATGAAAGTCGCGCCTCTTCGTCACCAGAAATTACTTCAGGTGCTACTCCCAGTCTTGATTTAACACCATCGATAAATAGATCTCGGTTACGAGCATCGCGAGTGGCGCTGGTGGCACAGAATCGAATTTTTTCCACGCCGCGTCTTGCAATCTCAATTGCAAATTTATCAACTGCAGCTAACGTGCGGGCTATTGCATCTGGATGAAATTCACCAGTTTGATCTACTCCTTGACCTAACCGAACTATCTCCATCTCCCGAATTACTTCCCGGAAATTATCGCCTTGCACATCAGCGATTAATAAGCGAATGGAATTGGTGCCGCAATCAATTGCTGCTACTCGCATGGAGCGTCTAACCACCATTTGGGTAACTTTGCTAACGCTTCATCACCGAGTGGATTCACCTCAGGACCAGCTGCTAACGAATGCGCTATTAATGAATGTAAACATTTGACGCGATCTGGCATACCTCCCGCGCTAATGCCATCTACTTCTGGAACCTCAATTCCAAGTGCAGCACGTGCAGCTAAGTAATCATCATGAGCAGCGGCATATGCGCCTGCTAATTCTGCATCTTTTTGAAGACGTTCATTCATCACCGCCATTAATCCACCATTTTCCAAAGTGGAGATCGCGCCAGTTAGTTTTGGGCAGGTTGCGTAATAAAAAGTTGGGAAAGGGGTGCCATCTGCAAGACGTGGCGGAGTTTCAACGACAGCTGGATTACCGCAAGGACAGCGATAAGCAATGGCATGCACATCTCTTGGTTGACGCTGCAACTGAATACCAATGCAATCTAAATCTGATTGCGAAACTTCGCGACTCATTTATTTCCAGCTTCAGTTACGGTGGCAATTAATCTGGTGTACCAAGGAACGCCAGTCGGTACATTGGCTGCAACGTTATTTGATTTGTCGTTACCTTCCAGCGTTATGTCATTCGTGAGAATGTATTGGCGCTCACCAGGTAATACGTAATGCAATCGTGCACGTGCTTGAGACTTTATGTAATTTGGATCGTTCCAAAGTTCCAATTCTTTACGGGCATCCTCAAGTGCGGCGCGATTGGCCGCAACTTGTGCCGATAGTGCATTGATCTGCGCGCGTTGCGCAAAGTATTTCTGCAACGGAGAACCAATCATCACAATTACGCCTAAGAAAAAAGCAGCTACTGCTAGAAAACGTGATGATTTATCAAAACGCTGTCTGCGGTAACTGCTTCTTCTACGAGGCAATGTCTAATCCCTGTTTACTGATTTAGATACTTAGGATTGCTTAAAACGTGGGAAAGCGCCGCGACCTGCATATCGAGCACCCTCAGCAAGTTCATCTTCAATTCGAAGTAATTGGTTGTATTTAGCTACACGTTCACTTCGAGCTGGTGCGCCAGTTTTAATCTGACCGCAGTTAGTAGCTACCGCTAAATCTGCGATAGTCACATCTTCAGTCTCACCTGAACGGTGGCTCATCATGCTGCGATATCCAGCGCGGTGCGCCATTTCAACCGCATCAAGAGTTTCAGTTAATGAACCAATCTGATTTACTTTAACTAACAACGCATTTGCAGTATCTGCAGCGATGCCCTTTGCTAAACGCTCTGGATTTGTTACAAATAAATCATCGCCAACTAATTGAACTTTTGCGCCCAATTCTTTAGTGATTGCAGCCCAGCCATCCCAATCGTCCTCATTTAGCGGATCTTCGATAGATACCAAAGGATAAGAAGCGACCAAGCTTGAGTAATAAGCAATCATCTCTGCCGCAGTTAATTGCTTACCTTCAAATGAGTATTTACCATTTTCATAAAATTCTGTAGCCGCAACGTCCATTGCTAGCGCAATTTCCTTACCTGGCTTAAATCCAGCACCCTCAACTGCTTCAAGAATCAAATCTAAAGCTGCTCGATTGCTATCTAAATTTGGCGCAAAGCCACCTTCATCTCCAATGCTGGTAGCTAAACCACGCTTCTTCAAAACTGATTTAAGTGAATGGTAAATCTCAGCGCCCCAGCGAAGTGATTCTTTAAATGATTCTGCGCCGATTGGTGCCACCATAAATTCCTGAATATCAACATTGGTATCTGCGTGTGCGCCACCATTAAGAATGTTCATCATTGGCACTGGAAGTATGTGGGCGTTATTGCCACCTACATATTTAAATAACGAAAGATCTGCGTGCTCCGCACTTGCTTTTGCGACCGCAAGTGAAACACCTAAAATCGCATTAGCGCCAAGTTTTGCTTTGTTCTTGGTGCCATCTAGTTCAATCATGGTTTGGTCAACTAAACGTTGATCTTGTGCATCTAGCCCTACAACTTCAGGAGCGATTACTTCATTTACATTTTTAATTGCTTTTTCAACACCTTTACCAAGATAACGCTTACCGCCATCACGTAATTCGACAGCTTCAAAAGCGCCTGTAGATGCACCTGATGGAACTGCGGCGCGCGCTGCGGTGCCATCTTCTAACAAAACTTCTACCTCAACAGTTGGATTTCCGCGAGAATCCAAAATTTCACGTGCGCCAAGGGCCTCGATAATTGCCACTCTTACTCCTAAACCTTTAATTGAACTCTTAAATAAGATTTACTATCTGTATTCTACAAGGACTCAATCCGCTTGATCTCATCTGAAATCTCGCGTGCTCGAGCACGAAGCAGATCTTCTGGTTCGATTCCTTGCTTAATTGCAGCCACAACAGCTGCCACCAACGCATCACTTATAGCAATTTCAGTGGGAACTTCATTGTTCACTTCTGCAGTTGGTAAATCTAATTGAATACCGTTCTTCTCGGCACGGTAGATAAGTTTAGTGATTAATGGCAGAGCTGGCTGCGAAAGCGCAATACCATCTGCCGCCGAAGCACGATTTTTCTCTGCAGCTTTTAATTTCTCCCAGTTTTGTAGCACCGCTTCCGAGCTATCTGCGCGCTCCTCGCCAAATACATGAGGATGGCGCCTTACCAATTTGTCCGCAATCCCACTTGCCACATCTTCGATTGAGAAGGGATCTGTTGCATGCTCTTCAGCAATTCGTGCATGAAAATAAACTTGCAACAAGATATCGCCTAATTCTTCGCGCATTGCTTGGCGATCATCAGTTTCTACAGAATCTATAAACTCATAAGACTCTTCAAGTAAATATTTAATTAGTGACTGATGAGTCTGTTCTGCATCCCATGGGCAACCTCCGGGCGAGCGAAGTTGATCCATTACTTCGAGTAAACGAAGTAGCTCGGATGCCATAATGAATTTAGATTATTTAAGCAGTAATTGGCTTAACTGCAGTACCAGCAGAATCGAAAGTAACTAAATCAGCTACTGATACATCCCACTTACCAAATTGGGGATTGATTACAACTTTTTCAGATTTCGAGAATTCTGCAACTAATTGTTGTATCGCTACGCCAGCATTTGCTTGATCAATTCCGGCTGCAATTGCTCGCTCTTGTAGTTTTTCAGAGATAAGTACTGCCTGAATATAGACATCGAAATCTGATGGCGCTAATTGCGCAGAAACAAGTGCGTTTCCAAGTTGTGCCTGTCCGCCAAGAGAGCTGTAGATTTCTGCCTTCCTTGCATCCTTCATTGCTTGCGTGATCTTGATGCCATTCTTCGCTGCGATTTTTTCAAATATTGTTGCGACTACTAGGAATCGCATTTCAGAGCGATTTAGCTCTTCGCCCGTACTTAATTGCATACTGGAAGTATCATATTTAGCACGTTCTGAAAGTATTTCAACAATTCGAGATTGCACATCTTGCGTAGAAATCTTAGTATCGCCAATCTGCGCTGCAGTGCTTGCATTACAAGCAGTTAAAAAAATGAGGCTGCTTGCCAAAACCACTACACTGATCAACTTTTTCATCAAAATCCTCGAACTTCTTTCTCTAAAACTACTTTCCGGTTAATTCCTGGATCACCGAAGTGGCCCAAGCAATGACCGAAGTATCTCGTAATTGCGCTCTTTCTCCCAATGGCGACCACTCTTGTGCCGGTAAAGCGACTAAAGCCACATTGGTTGCGCCTTTGTACATACTGCCCGGGTAGAGTCGCTGCAACTTTAATTGCTTGGACTCTGGCAATTTAATAGGTGAAATCTTTAAATTCTTGCCTTGCTGAATCAATTCTCTAATTCCCAACTTGCGAGCTGAGGCACGCAAAGTCGCTACCTGAATTAGTAATAATACTGGTTCTGGTAGCGGGCCGAATCGATCAATTAACTCTTCTTCGATTGGCTTTACCTCTGCCGATTCTTTTACATCCGCAAGTCTTCGATAAATGTCTAATCTGAGTCGCTCAGAATCAACATAATCTTCTGGCAAATGAGCATCAACTGGAATTTCTATTTTACATTCATGGGATATATTTTCTGTTTCAACTATTCCAGTTTTGTAATCAATAACTGCTTCGCCAACCATCCGCATATACAAATCAAAACCAACATCTGCAATATGCCCAGATTGTTCTCCGCCCAGCAAATTTCCAGCACCACGGATCTCTAAATCTTTAAGCGCAACTTGCATTCCGGCACCAAGTTCGGTGTTTGATGCAATGGTATTTAATCGATCGATTGCCACTTCAGTTAATGGCTTATCAGTTGGAAAGAGAAAGTATGCATATGCACGATCACGACCACGGCCTACACGTCCACGGATTTGGTGCAGCTGAGATAACCCGAACATATCGGCACGTTCCACAATTAAAGTGTTGGCATTTGGGATATCCAAACCACTCTCAACAATTGTGGTGCAAACTAAAACATCAAAATCACGATTCCAAAATGCCAGAATGACATCTTCCAGCATGGACTCACTCATTTGCCCATGTGCGACTCTAATTCGCGCCTCTGGCACAAGCTCTTTCAACTTAGTAGCCACTCGATCTATCGACTCAACGCGATTGTGAATATAGAAAATCTGACCATCTCTTAGTAATTCACGGTGAATTGCCGCGCTAATTTGTTTATCATCTTGCGGCCCCACATAAGTCAGAATTGGGTGGCGCTCTTCAGGAGGGGTCGTGATCGTAGACATTTCTCGAATTCCAGTTATCGCCATCTCTAGCGTACGTGGAATCGGGGTGGCTGACATTGCCAAAACATCCACACTTGTGCGTAGTTTTTTAAGAAGCTCTTTCTGCTCGACTCCAAAGCGTTGCTCTTCATCGACAATTACTAATCCCAAATCTTTAAATTGCACATCATTCGAGAGAATTCTGTGGGTACCAATAATTACATCTATAGTGCCGGCAGCTAATTCCTGAATAATTTCTTTCGCTTCTTTTGCGCTATTAAACCTAGATAAACCAGCTACTTTTACCGGAAAACCGCCGAATCTCTCTGAGAAAGTTTTGAAATGTTGCTGCACCAACAGAGTCGTTGGCACCAACACTGCGACTTGTTTGCCATCTTGTACCGCTTTGAAGGCTGCACGCACCGCAATCTCGGTCTTTCCATAACCAACATCGCCACAAATTAAACGATCCATTGGGTATGGCCGTTGCATATCTCGCTTCACATCTTCGATGGTTGATAACTGATCAGCAGTTTCTACATATGCAAAATTATCTTCTAACTCTCGCTGCCATGGTGAATCCGCAGAGAAAGCAAAACCTGGTGCACTGGTACGAGCGGCATATAAACGGATTAATTCACCAGCAATTTCGCGGACTGCTTTTCTTGCACGAATCTTTGCTTTGCTCCATTCACCGCTACCAATTCGATGAATGGTTGGAACATCACCGCCAATATATTTGCTGATTTGATCTAAAGCATCAACTGGCACGAAGATGCGATCACCTGGTTGGCCACGTTTTGCAGGCGCATATTCAATTATTAAGTATTCACGAACCACACCACCAACAGATCGCTGGGCCATCTCCACATATCGACCAATTCCATGCTGTTCGTGCACCACATAATCGCCGCTCTTTAATTGCAGCGGATCAATATTCTTCTTTCGTCTAGATGGCAGCTTCTCTCCGCCTAGGCTTTGGGACCCCGTTAAATCGCGTTCAGTTATAAAGAGAAATTGCTCATCACTAAATCCATTTCTAAAAAGTGAAGCAGTAAGTGTGATGTGATCACTCGTTGGGGCGGCATTAAATGGATACTGAATCTGAACTGGCAAATTAGCATCTCTAAATATGCTGGCATATCTATCTATCATGCCTTTGCTTGAGGCAGAGAAAATCACGCGCTTCTTTTCATTTAACGCGCTTTCAAAAATTGAAATTAAACGTTCACTATTTCCGCGCAATAGCTCAATGGGGTCAATCTCTAGGAAAGTATCTGTATCCGAACCAAATTGTCGAAAATCTCTGGCATTAGGAAGTTCATTTCTTAGTGAATCCCAATCAATATATGTACTTCCAGATTCAATTGGCGCTTTACCGCCAACTGCCGCATTAGACCAAGCTGCTTCTCGGAATTCTTCATTGGTAGCTAATAGATCTGCCACTCTTCCAATAACTCGTTCGCGCTCTATAAAAATTGGTTCAAATTCATCGGGCATGGATTGGTTAATTAACTGCAAGTCATTAATAAGCAGTGGGATTAAGGATTCCATTCCTTCTGGCATTAATCCATTAGAAATTTTACTCAGGAGTTCACTTTCGAATTCAGTTGCGAGCTCTTTTGCTTTCTGCCTTATCTCATTGTTTATTAGCAATTCGCGACAAGGTAGAACACTTATTGAAGTTGCAATACTTTCATTAGTACGCTGATCTGATACCGTGAAAAAACTTAAATCCTCAATCTCATCGCCAAAGAAATCTATTCGAATAGGGTGGTTTTGATCCGGCGGAAAAATATCCAGAATGCCACCACGAACTGCAAATTCTCCGCGCCGCTCTACAAGATCAGTGCGGTTATAGGAGAATGTAACTAGCTTCTGTTGGAGTTCGCTTAAATCAAACTCCAAACCTCGCTCTAAGATAATTGGTTGAGTATTTATAATTTGCGCATTGAATTTATGAATTACCGCTCGAATCGGAGCAATCACTACCCAATTTTTTTGACGGTCTTTCAGCGCATGTAAAGTAGAGATGCGCTTTGCCACAGTGTCACTACTTGGGCTTAAACGCTCATGAGGCAAAGTTTCCCAAGCTGGAAATTCCAAGGTGTCGGCATGCAACTCACGGATCTCTTTAGCTAAATCTTCTGCAGCTTTTGAAGAGGCAGTAATTACTAAAATTGGTTTACGTAGCGCACGAAGTGCAATTAAATATGCAAAAGATGCTGGAGGCGAAATCAAATCGCGATTTGAATTTAGCGCATCTTCAATCGCTTGATTGCTAAGCGGCAGTAATCCACGCATTACCTCTCCTTTCTTCTGCTAAAAGGTTCAAATACTGGGACAAACGGCTATTAGCCCCATTCCCAAAAGGGAGGGGGCCTTACGTTTCATATCTTATTGAGTACCTGAGATGATTTGCCAATGAGCGCGGAGAGTCAGCTTAGACAGTTGCAGATGCAAGATGATGCATCACTTCGCGGAGATGTACGTGCCCTTGGAGAATTACTTGGAAAATCATTAATTCGCCAAGAAGGTCAAGAGCTCTTTGATTTGGTAGAAAAAGTCCGCGCCGCAGTTAGAAGCGGACATGGTGAAGGTGAATTAAAAGATGTCACCGTCGATCAAGCAGTGCAATTGGTACGTGCTTTTAGTACCTACTTCCATCTTGCAAATGTGGCCGAACAGGTGCACCGCTCCCGAGTGCTAGAAAATGAACGCTCTGAAAGTGGATCTTGGATCGCGCAAGTGGTAGATAAAATCGAAGCAGCCAAAAAGAGCGGCCATGAAATTAAATTAGAGGATTTAAAAGAGTGGTTAGCAGGTTTTTCAGTGCGACCAGTTTTTACGGCGCATCCAACTGAAGCTTCGCGCCGTTCCGTACTTAGTAAATTAGCTTTGATTTCAGATTTACTTGAAGCACCAGTAGGTCGAGTTCGCGATGCGCGATTATCTGAAGCAATTGATCTCTT
The DNA here is from genome assembly GCA_046091905.1 of Candidatus Nanopelagicaceae bacterium. Taxonomy (GTDB): domain Bacteria; phylum Actinomycetota; class Actinomycetes; order Nanopelagicales; family Nanopelagicaceae; genus ZLKRG08. The sequence goes on along the minus strand of JBJTCN010000045.1, from coordinate 2,685 downwards.
GTGGCAGACAGATGAATTACGTGTAGAACGACCATTAGTAATTGATGAAGCGGTAAATGCGCTTTATTAGCTTGATGATTTGTTTCGATTAACGGTGCCAGAAGTGCTTGATGATTTTGCGGCAGAGGTTTCACGCCTTGGAGTGACTATTGAACCAACTGCAAAACCGCTCACCTTTGGAACTTGGATTGGTGGCGATCGCGATGGACATCCAAACGTGACGCCGGATGTCACTCGCGAAACCATCGTGGTTCAGGTGGGACATGCAATTAAAGTGATCTCAGAGGCGATGGCGATATTGCGCCAATCACTATCGGTTTCCACCAGAATTATTAACGTTTCCCAAGAGCTCAAAAATTCGGTAGAAAAAGATTTAGCAAACATTCCAGAATTTGAAGCTAGATATCGACGCTTAAATGCACGTGAACCATATCGTTTAAAGACCACTGCAATTGTTCACAGGCTGGAACTAACTAGAAAACGCCATGCCGCCGGTGCGCCACATGTTCCTGGTCGAGATTATGCAAATACCGATGAACTGTTAGCAGATTTAAATCTAATGCGCGACTCCCTGATGGAAAATCATGGAGAATTAATTGCTAAAGGCGAATTAGAGAGAATCATTCGCACAGTTTCTGCATTTGGGTTGATTCACGCAACTATGGATATTCGCGAACACTCACAATTGCACCACGCTGCGCTTGCAAATTTTGGGATTGCCAATGATTATGCAACGCAACAGCCAGGTAAGCGTTTTGAACTTTTAATTGCAGAGCTCGAGAGTCAAAAACTCAGAGCTCCGAAAGATTTGGATGCGCAAAGTGCTAAGTCTTTAGATACTTTCCGGGCAATAAATGAACTTATCGGGCAATTTGGACCTGAAATCATTGAAACTTACATCATCTCAATGACTAAACAACCAGAGGATTTATTAGCAGCAGCGGTACTGGCTAAGGAGGCTGGCTTAATCAATATAAATGGTGGGATTGCAAAAATTGGCTTTGCGCCTCTACTTGAAACGGTGGCTGAACTTCGCGCGGCAGATGTAATTTTAGAGAAGCTTTTAGCAAACCCTACTTATCGAAAATTAGTTTCACTTCGAAATGACGAGCAAGAAGTGATGTTGGGTTACTCCGATTCCAATAAAGATGCCGGAATTGCAACTAGCCAATGGGAGATTCATCAAGCACAACGTCGATTAAGAGATGTTGCCATGAAATATGGCGTCAAGCTTCGACTATTCCATGGACGTGGTGGATCTGTAGGTCGCGGTGGTGGCCCAACTTATGATGCTTTAATTGCACTTCCTTGGGGATCACTTGATGGACAGATCAAGATGACCGAACAGGGCGAAGTAATTTCAGATAAATATTCAATTCCAACTTTGGCCAAAGAGAACTTAGAACTAACGCTGGCCGCAGCTCTTGAAGCCACCGTACTAAATCGAGGCCCACGCCAATCGGCAGCAAATCTAAAACAGTGGAATGAATGTATGGAATTAATCTCTGAGAATTCATTCCAAAAATATCGTAACTTAGTTAGCCACCAAGATTTACCAGCTTACTTTTATAACTCAACTCCAGTTGAGCAATTAGGCGATATGTTCTTAGGTTCACGTCCATCTCGACGCCAAGGAGCAAATGACGGCATTGAAAATCTTCGAGCGATTCCATGGGTATTTGGTTGGACGCAAAGTCGCCAAATTGTCCCTGGTTGGTATGGAGTCGGAACGGGATTAAAAGCAGCTCGAGAAGCTGGCCAAGTTACCGTTCTTAAACAGATGCTTGATGAATGGCATTTCTTCAAGACCTTTATCTCTAACGTCGAAATGACCATGGCTAAAACCGATATGAAGATGGCCGAACATTATGTATCTACATTAGTGCCAACTGAACTTCGCCACTTCTTTGCAGATATCAAAGCAGAATTTGAATTAACAAGCCAGGAAATTAATGCACTACGCGGAAACGAAGATTTGCTTGGAGATCAACCCCTGCTAGCTAGAACACTTCAAATTCGCGATCAATACTTAGCGCCATTACATATGTTGCAAGTTAATTTGCTTGAACGTGTGAGAGCGGCCGGAGACGACGCAGATCCATTATTGCGCCGCGCATTATTGCTAACCATTAACGGTGTCGCTTTAGGTTTACGCAACACCGGTTAATTTATTGGTTGTACTGTCCTTGCGCAGCTTGCAACCCATTCTTAATTAAATATTCAATGGCATCGGCCCCACGCGAGATAAAACTTGGAAGCTCGCTCTTCTCAGCGCTAGCAAAATTCTTCAATACAAAGTCGGCTGGGTCTTGCTGGCCAATTGGTCTACCGATTCCCATGCGAATTCGATAATAATTTGCAGTCATCGCACTGGTAGTGCTCTTAAGGCCATTGTGGCCATTATCGCCACCACCTTCTTTAATTCGAATTGAATTAAATGGAATATCTAATTCATCGTGAATCACAATTAAGTTTTCGATTCCAATTTTGTAGAAATTGCAGAGCGCTTTAATCGGGCCACCCGATTCATTCATATAGCTATAAGATTTAGCGAGCACAATGCCAGGCGCTTCAATACCAACGCCTAACTTAAAAGCGGCAACATCTGCGCGAGCTTTGTGAGAGCTCCACTTTAAAGAATTGACACGCGCCATCTCATCGACAACCATGTGGCCGATGTTATGA